>NZ_VFWB01000011.1:0-189679 GCF_006442375.1 Mesorhizobium sp. B2-2-4
AGAGAAGCTGCGCTTCGCCATCCGTGAAGGCGGCCGCACCGTCGGTGCCGGCATCGTCGTCACCATCAAAGAGTAATTTGGACTTAAACCGATCTGTCGCGGGCGCGGGTGCCCGCGCCGCGCCAGAACAAGGAAGTGACGCATGAACGGACAGAATATCCGCATCCGCCTGAAGGCGTTTGATCACCGGGTGCTCGACGCCTCGACGCGCGAAATCGTGTCGACGGCCAAGCGCACCGGTGCCAACGTCCGCGGCCCCATTCCGCTGCCGACGCGGATCGAAAAGTTCACGGTCAACCGGTCGCCTCACGTCGACAAGAAGAGCCGCGAGCAGTTCGAGATGCGCACGCACAAGCGTCTGCTCGATATCGTCGATCCGACCCCGCAGACCGTCGATGCTTTGATGAAGCTCGATCTGGCCGCCGGTGTCGACGTCGAGATCAAGCTCTAAGGGAATGAGAGCGCGGTAAGGGGCGGTGCCCCTGGCCCGGAACTCTAAAGGAATTGAACCGATGCGTTCAGGTGTGATTGCAAAGAAGGTGGGAATGACCCGCATCTACAACGATGCCGGGGAACATGTTCCCGTCACCGTTCTCCAGATGGAGAACTGCCAGGTCGTGGCGCAGCGCACGCAGGAGAAGAATGGCTACACCGCCGTTCAGCTCGGCGTTGGCCTTGCCAAGGTGAAGAACACGTCGAAGGCGATGCGCGGCCATTTCGCGACCGCTTCCGTCGAGCCGAAGGCCAAGCTTGCCGAGTTCCGCGTCTCCGCTGACAACATGATCGATGTCGGCGCCGAGATCACGGTCGAGCATTTCGTCGCCGGCCAGAAGGTCGACGTCACCGGCACGACGATCGGCAAGGGTTTCCAGGGCGTCATCAAGCGCCACCACATGGGTGGTGGCCGCGCGACCCACGGTAACTCGGTCTCGCACCGCACGCACGGCTCGACCGGCCAGCGCCAGGACCCCGGCAAGGTGTTCAAGGGCAAGAAGATGGCCGGCCACATGGGCGACACGCGCGTCACCACGCAGAACGTCGAGATCGTCTCGACCGATGCCGACCGCGGCCTGATCCTGATCCGCGGCGCGGTTCCCGGGTCGAAGGGTGCGTGGATCCTGGTTCGCGACGCCGCCAAGGTGGCGCTTCCGGCCAATGCGCCGAAGCCCGCCGCGATCCGCCCAGTTGCTGGCGGTATGGGCACGAAGAATGAGGCTCCGGCCACAGAGGGAGCGGAATAATGGATCTCAAGATCACAACGCTGGGCGGCAAGGACGCCGGCAAGGTGAAACTCTCCGAGGAGATTTTCGGCCTTGATCCGCGCGAGGACATTTTGCAGCGCGTCGTGCGCTGGCAGCTCGCCAAGAAGCAGCAGGGCACGCACAAGGCCAAGGGCCGCGCCGAGATCGCGCGCACCGGCGCCAAGATGTACAAGCAGAAGGGTACGGGCCGCGCCCGTCACCATTCGGCGCGCGCTCCGCAGTTCCGCGGCGGCGGCAAGGCTCACGGCCCGGTCGTTCGCAGCCACGAGCACGAGCTGCCGAAGAAGGTCCGCGCGCTCGGCCTCAAGCATGCTCTCTCGGCCAAGGCCAAGAGCGCGTCGATCATCGTCATCGACGAGCTGAAGCTGACCGAGGCAAAGACCAAGGCGCTGATCGCGAATTTCGCGACGCTGGGCCTGACGAACGCCCTGGTGATTGGTGGCGCCGAGCTCGACCGGAACTTCAAGCTGGCCGCGACCAACATTCCGAACATCGACGTGCTGCCCATCCAGGGCATCAACGTCTACGACATTCTGCGCCGCGGCACGCTGGTCCTTTCGAAGGCCGCCGTCGAGGCTCTCGAGGAGCGCTTTAAATGACCGACCTTCGTCATTACGACGTAATCGTCAGCCCGGCGATCACCGAAAAGTCGACCATGGCTTCCGAGCAGAACCAGGTCGTCTTCAACGTCGCCAAGAAGGCGTCGAAGCCGGAAATCAAGGCCGCCGTCGAAGCGCTGTTCGGCGTCAAGGTGATGGCCGTGAACACGCTTGTCCGCAAGGGCAAGATCAAGCGCTTCCGCGGCACGATCGGCCGCCAGAGCGACGTCAAGAAGGCGGTAGTGACGCTGGCCGACGGCCAGTCGATCGACGTCGCGACGGGTCTCTGAGCAAGGCCGCGAGGACAGGACAATGGCACTTAAAAAATTCAACCCGATAACGCCGAGCACCCGTCAGCTGGTCATCGTCGACCGCTCGGGCCTCTACAAGGGCAAGCCCGTCAAGGGTCTGACCGAGGGCCTGACCAAGTCGGGCGGCCGTAACAATTACGGCCGCATCACTGCACGCTTCATCGGCGGCGGTCACAAGCGTTCGTACCGCATCATCGATTTCAAGCGCCGCAAGTTCGACGTCGTCGGCACGGTCGAGCGCATTGAATACGATCCGAACCGCACCGCCTTCATCGCGCTGATCAAGTATGACGATGGCGAGCTGTCCTACATCATCGCTCCGCAGCGCCTTGCCGCAGGCGACAAGATCGTGGCTGGCGAAGCGGTCGACGTGAAGCCGGGCAATGCGATGCCGCTGGCCTCGATGCCGGTCGGCACGATCGTCCACAACATCGAGCTGAAGCCGGGCAAGGGCGCCCAGGTCGCCCGTTCGGCTGGCGGTTACGCCCAGCTCGTCGGCCGCGATCAGGGCATGGCGATCCTGCGCCTCAACTCGGGCGAGCAGCGTGTCGTTCACGGCTCCTGCATGGCTACCGTCGGTGCCGTGTCCAACCCGGACCACGGCAACATCAACGACGGCAAGGCCGGCCGCACGGTTTGGCGTGGCAAGCGCCCGCACAATCGCGGCGTGACCATGAACCCGGTCGACCACCCGCATGGCGGTGGTGAAGGCCGCACCTCCGGTGGCCGCCATCCGGTCTCGCCGTGGGGCAAGCCGACCAAGGGCAAGAAGACGCGGTCCAACAAGGCGACCGACAAGTTCATCCTGCGCTCGCGCCATCAGCGCAAGAGCTAAGAAGAGGTAACGCCAAGTGACTCGTTCTATTTGGAAAGGCCCCTTCATCGACGGCTACCTTCTCAAGAAGGTGGACAAGGTTCGTGAAGGTGGTCGCAATGAGGTGATCAAGATGTGGAGCCGTCGCTCCACCATCCTGCCGCAGTTCGTCGGCTTCACCTTCGGTGTCTACAACGGCCAGAAGCATGTTCCCGTCTCGGTGAACGAGGACATGGTCGGTCACAAGTTCGGTGAATTCGCTCCGACGCGGACCTATTACGGTCACGGCGCGGATAAGAAGGCGAAGAGGAAATAATCATGGGCAAGGCCAAAGCTCCGCGCAGGCTTGCTGACAACGAAGCGCGCGCCGTACTGCGCACGATCCGTATCAGCCCGCAGAAGCTGAACCTGGTTGCCGCGCTGATCCGCGGCAAGAAGGTCGCGACAGCGCTTTCCGACCTGGAATTCTCGGCCAAGCGGATTTCCGGCACGGTCAAGAAGACGCTGGAATCGGCGATCGCCAACGCGGAAAACAATCACGACCTCGACGTCGATGCGCTGATCGTGGCGGAAGCCTATGTCGGCAAGTCGATCGTCATGAAGCGGTTCCATGCCCGGGGCCGTGGTCGCGCCAGCCGTATCGAGAAGCCGTTCTCGCACCTCACGATCGTCGTTCGTGAAGTCGAAGAAAAAGGGGAGGCCGCATAATGGGCCAGAAAGTCAATCCGATCGGTCTTCGCCTCGGCATCAACCGCACCTGGGATTCGCGCTGGTTCGCGAACACCGGCGAGTACGGCAAGCTGCTGCATGAGGACATCAAGATCCGCAAGTACCTCGAGAAGGAGCTCAAGCAGGCTGCCATCTCGAAGGTCGTGATCGAGCGTCCGCACAAAAAGTGCCGCGTCACCATCCATGCCGCGCGCCCGGGTCTGATCATCGGCAAGAAGGGCGCCGACATCGAGAAGCTTCGCAAGAAGCTGATGGAGATGACCAAGTCCGAGACGCACCTCAACATCGTCGAAGTGCGCAAGCCGGAAATCGACGCGACCCTGGTCGCCCAGTCGATCGCCCAGCAGCTCGAGCGCCGCATCGCGTTCCGCCGCGCCATGAAGCGTGCCGTGCAGTCGGCGATGCGCCTCGGTGCCGAAGGCATCCGCATCAACTGCTCGGGCCGTCTCGGCGGCGCTGAAATCGCGCGCATGGAATGGTACCGTGAAGGCCGCGTGCCGCTGCACACGCTGCGTGCCGATGTCGACTACGGCACGGCCGAGGCGAATACGGCGTACGGCATCTGCGGCGTCAAGGTGTGGGTGTTCAAGGGCGAGATCCTCGAGCACGACCCGATGGCTTCGGAGCGCCGCGCGACCGAGGGCGATCATGCGCATGGCGGTGGTGGTGGTGATCGCGAACGCGGTCGTCGTCGCGAAAACGCCTGAGACATTTAGGAATTTGGAGTTAGAACGATGCTGCAGCCAAAGCGCACAAAGTTCCGCAAGCAGTTCAAGGGCCGCATCCACGGTACCGCCAAGGGCGGCACCAACCTGGATTTCGGTGGTTTCGGGCTGAAGGCGCTTGAGCCGAACCGCGTCACCGCGCGCGAGATCGAAGCGGCCCGCCGCGCGATCACCCGCGAGATGAAGCGCGCCGGCCGTGTCTGGATCCGTATTTTCCCGGATCTGCCGGTCACCTCGAAGCCGACCGAAGTCCGCATGGGCAAGGGCAAGGGCGCGGTCGACTACTGGGCGGCGCGCGTCAAGCCGGGCCGGATCATGTTCGAGATCGACGGCGTCAATGAAGAAACCGCCCGTGAGGCACTGCGTCTCGGCGCGGCCAAGCTCTCGGTCAGGACGCGCTTCGTACAGCGCATCGCAGAATAAGGACGGGCTGATCATGAAAGCCGAAGACATCCGGACCAAGACCCAGGACCAGCTGACCGACGACCTGGCCAGCCTGAAGAAGGAGCAGTTCAACCTGCGCTTCCAGAAGGCGACCGGCCAGCTCGAAAAGACCGCGCGCGTGAGGCAGGTCCGCAAGGACATTGCGCGTATCAAGACCATCGCTGCGGAAAAGTCCGCGGCTAAGAAGGCTTAAGGACGAAAACCATGCCAAAGCGCATTCTGCAGGGCACCGTCGTCAGCGACAAGAACGAGAAGACGGTTGTCGTCAAGGTCGAACGGCGCTTCACCCATCCCGTGATGAAGAAGACCGTGCGCATGACCAAGAAGTACAAGGCGCACGACGAGAACAACGCCCACAAGGTTGGCGATCAGGTGTTCATCCAGGAATCGAAGCCGATTTCCAAGGACAAGCGCTGGATTGTCGTGTCTTCGGACCAAGCCTGATCTCTGGGCGTAAACAAACGAATTTTGGACAGACCGGGGAGGGGTGAAGAACCCGTCCCGTTAGAAAAGAAGAAGGCGGCCAGTCATGATTCAGATGCAAACAAACCTCGACGTCGCGGATAATTCCGGCGCCCGTCGTGTCATGTGCATCAAGGTGCTGGGCGGCTCGAAGCGGAAATACGCTTCCGTGGGCGACATCATCGTGGTGTCGATCAAGGAAGCCATCCCGCGCGGCCGCGTGAAGAAGGGCGATGTGATGAAGGCGGTCGTGGTTCGCACGGCCAAGGACATCCGCCGCCCGGACGGCAGCGTGATCCGTTTCGACAAGAACGCGGCCGTTCTCGTCGACAACAAGAAAGAGCCGATCGGCACGCGTATCTTCGGACCGGTTCCGCGCGAACTCCGCGCCAAGAACCACATGAAGATCATCTCGCTCGCGCCTGAAGTGCTGTAAGGAGCCGGACCAATGCAGAAGATTAGAAAAGGCGACAAGGTCGTCGTGCTGGCTGGCAAGGACAAGGGCCGTTCGGGCGAAGTCCTGTCGGTTCAGCCGAAGGACGACACCGCGCTGGTGCGCGGCGTCAACATGATCCGTCGTCACCAGAAGCAGTCCCAGTCCCAAGAGGGCGGGATCATCACCAAGGAAGCGCCGATCCAGCTGTCGAACATCGCGCTGGCCGACCCCAAGGATGGCAAGCCGACCCGCGTCGGCTTCATCTTCCAGAAGGACGGCAAGAAGGTGCGCGTCGCCAAGCGCTCGGGAGAAGTCATCAATGGCTAAGGCTCAAACCAAGCAGGCGACTGCCCAGAACACGCCGCGCCTCAAGCAGGTCTACAACGATACCATCCGCAAGGCCTTGCAGGAGCAGTTCGGTTACGACAACGAGATGCAGGTTCCGCGCATCGACAAGATCGTGCTGAACATGGGCGTTGGCGAAGCGACCGGCGATTCGAAGAAGCCTTCGATCGCGGCCGAGGATCTGGCGATGATCGCCGGCCAGAAGGCCGTCGTCACCCGCGCCCGCAATTCGATCGCGGGCTTCAAGGTCCGCGAGAAGATGCCGATCGGCGCCAAGGTCACGCTGCGCAAGGAGCGCATGTACGAGTTCCTCGACCGCCTCGTGAACATCGCGCTGCCGCGCGTCCGCGACTTCCGCGGACTGAATCCGAAGAGCTTCGATGGCCGTGGCAACTACGCCATGGGCATCAAGGAACACATCGTGTTCCCGGAGATCAACTACGACAAGGTTGATCAGATCTGGGGCATGGACGTCATCGTTTGTACGACTGCGAAGACGGACGACGAAGCCAGGGCACTGCTCAAGGCCTTCAACTTCCCCTTCCGCCAGTAACGGCAGCGAGAAAAGGAAAAATCTGAAATGGCAAAGACCAGCTCAGTCGAGAAGAACAACAGGCGCCGCAAGCTTGCCGACCAGTACGGTCCCAAGCGCGCTG
The DNA here is from genome assembly GCF_006442375.1 of Mesorhizobium sp. B2-2-4. Lineage (NCBI taxonomy): Bacteria > Pseudomonadati > Pseudomonadota > Alphaproteobacteria > Hyphomicrobiales > Phyllobacteriaceae > Mesorhizobium > Mesorhizobium sp. B2-2-4. The sequence goes on from NZ_VFWB01000011.1 coordinate 6,784, forward strand.
CCCTGAAGGCGATCATCATGGACCAGTCCAAGCCGATGGAGGAGCGCTTCCGCGCTCAGCTCAAGCTTGCCGCCATGCCGCGCAACTCGGCCAAGATCCGCATCCGCAACCGCTGCGAAGTCACCGGCCGTCCGCGTGCCTACTATCGCAAGCTCAAAGTATCGCGCATCGCGCTTCGTGATCTCGGCAATAACGGCCAGATCCCGGGCCTGGTCAAGTCGAGCTGGTAAGGAGGACATAACATGTCATTGAGCGATCCTCTCGGCGATATGCTGACCCGCATCCGCAACGCCTATGGCCGCAAGAAGTCGAGCGTGTCGACGCCGGCCTCGCGTCTGCGCACCCGCGTCCTCGACGTGCTGAAGGCTGAAGGCTATATCCGCGACTACAGCCAGACCGATTTCGACAACGGCAAGTCCGAAATCGAGATTGAGCTGAAGTATTTCGACGGAGCGCCGGTGGTGCGCGAAATCGCCCGCGTCTCGAAGCCGGGCCGCCGCGTTTACGTTTCGGCCAAGTCGATCCCGCATGTCGCCAACGGCCTCGGTATCGCCATCCTTTCGACGCCGAAGGGCGTGATGGCCGACCACGAAGCGCGCGAACAGAACGTCGGTGGCGAGATCCTCTGCCAGATCTTCTGATCCGGCAGCGTGATCCCGAAAAATGGAATCCGGTCTTCGGATCGTTCCGAAGACAGAGACCTGAAACAAGAGAAGTGACGAGGACAACAAAATGTCTCGTATTGGAAAGAAACCCGTTTCGCTGCCGCAGGGCGTGACCGCGACCGTCAACGGCCAGACCGTGACGGCGAAGGGCCCCAGGGGCGAGCTGAAGTTCGTGGTCAACGACGAAGTGCTGGTCAAGATGGAAGGCAGCGAGATCGCTGTCGAGCCGCGCGACCAGTCCAAGACCGCCCGCTCCAAGTGGGGCATGTCGCGCACGCAGATCGTCAACATCCTGCAGGGCGTCAAGGACGGCTTCGAGAAGAAGCTCGAGATCACCGGCGTCGGCTATCGCGCCGCCTTGCAGGGCAAGAACCTGCAGCTGGCGCTCGGCTTCAGCCACGACGTCGTCTACGAGACGCCGCAAGGCATCACCATCACCGTGCCGAAGCCGACCGAAATCACCGTTGCCGGTATCGACAAGCAGCAGGTCGGCCAGGTGGCCGCGGAAATCCGCGAATACCGTGGTCCCGAGCCCTACAAGGGCAAGGGCGTCCGCTACGCAGGCGAGAAGATCGTCCGCAAGGAAGGCAAGAAGAAGTAGTGGGTTTGGCCCCGGGAAGGTGCAGACTTTTCGGAAGGGGCCAAGCCAGGAAGTGTAACGCCGCGGGGAGCGGTCGCGGGAGGCGCTTTCGCCTACCGCACAGGGCGGCCCCCGTTTTCTGAAGGCAAGGAAGACCATCATGGGTACCAAGGAAGCCACTCAGCGCCGCGCGCAGCGCGTCCGCCGCCAGATCAAGAAGGTCGCCGGCGAGCGTCCGCGCCTGTCGGTTCACCGCACGTCGAAGAACATCTACGTCCAGGTCATCGACGACGCCAAGGGCCACACCATCGCTGCCGCCTCGACCCTCGAGAAGGACCTCAAGGGTTCGCTCAAGACCGGTGCAGATACCGCTGCCGCTGCCGCGATTGGCAAGCTGATCGCCGAGCGTGCCGCCAAGGCGGGAGTCAAGGAAGTCGTCTTCGACCGCGGCCCGTACATCTATCACGGCCGCGTCAAGGCGCTGGCCGAGGCGGCTCGTGAAGGCGGCTTGAGCTTCTAAGCCTGATCCGGACCGAAAGTCGGCAGAAAGTTGCAGACTTTTCGAAACGGATCATGCAAGGGAGTGATGATTTTCACCGTCGGCGACCCGCAATGAGGCGTCGGCATTCAGCAACCCGTGCTTCCGGAAAAGAACAAGGAACAGGATATGGCACAGGAACGTAGGGATGGCGGCCGCGGCCGCGATCGTGAAGAACGCGATGACGGCATGGTCGACAAGCTCGTCCACATCAACCGTGTCGCCAAGGTCGTCAAGGGCGGCCGCCGCTTCGGTTTTGCAGCACTCGTCGTCGTCGGCGACCAGAAGGGCCGCGTCGGCTTCGGTCACGGCAAGGCGCGCGAAGTGCCGGAAGCCATCCGCAAGGCAACCGAATCGGCCAAGCGCGACATGATCTTCGTGCCGCTGCGCTCGGGCCGCACGCTGCACCACGATGTCGAGGGACGCTGGGGCGCCGGCCGTGTTCTCCTGCGCGCCGCCAAGCAAGGTACCGGCATCATCGCCGGCGGCCCGATGCGTGCCGTCTTCGAGACGCTCGGCATGCATGACGTGGTCGCCAAGTCGATGGGTTCGTCGAACCCTTACAACATGGTTCGCGCCACTTTCGACGCGCTGAAGAGCCAGATGCATCCCAAGGATGTGGCTGCCGCGCGCGGCATCAAGTATTCGACCCTTCAGGCCCGCCGCGGCACCGCCGTCGCGGCTGAAGAATAGTCGATCTGACCAGGGATTTTGACCATGGCCAAGAAAGCAACCAAGACCATCACCGTTGAGCAGATCGGTTCGCCGATCCGCCGCCCGAAGGAACAGCGCGCGACGCTGGTCGGCCTCGGCCTCAACAAGATGCACAAGCAGCGCACGCTGGAAGATACGCCTTCCGTGCGCGGCATGATCGCTGCCGTCCAGCATCTCGTCCGCGTCGTGGACGAGGGCTGAGCACAGGCGCAGGAGAAGCAAGATGAAACTCAACGATCTGCGTGACAAGGACGGCGCGACGCATTCGAAGAAGCGTCTCGGCCGCGGCATCGGCTCCGGTTCCGGCAAGACTGCCGGTCGCGGCGTCAAGGGCCAGAAGGCGCGCTCCGGCGTCGCCGTCAACGGCTTCGAGGGTGGCCAGATGCCGCTCTATCGGCGCCTGCCGAAGCGTGGCTTCAACAACATCTTCGCCAAGAGCTTCACCGTCGTCTCGCTGGCCCGTATCCAGGCTGCTGTAGACGCCAAGAAGCTCGATGCGAAGGCGACCGTGACGGCCGAGGCGCTGGTAGCCGCCGGCGTCATCCGTCGCGTGAAGGACGGCGTGCGCGTGCTGTCGGACGGCGATCTCAAGGCGAAGCTCGCCTTTGACGTCGCCGGGGCCTCCAAGGCCGCGATCGAGAAGATCGAAAAGGCCGGCGGTTCGGTCAAGCTGCCGCAAGAGGCGGCCGCCGAGTAACAGCAATTTGAAGCGCGCTCGGCAAGGCCGATCCGGTTTTGCTTTCGATCACGCTTCGACCTGTTCAATATGGCGGCCGCGTCAACGCGGCCGCTTGCATGTTTACAGTCCGGAGCTTATCTCGTGAGCTTCGGTGACACGCGCCGCCTGACCTTAGGGCCATCAAGCGTGACCAAGCGGAGAATCGGGCATGGCTTCGGCTGCTGAACAACTAGCCTCGAATCTGAATTTCTCAGCCTTCGCCAAAGCGGAGGACCTGAAGAAACGAATCTGGTTCACCGTCGGCGCGCTGCTCGTCTACCGCCTCGGCACCTACATCCCGCTTCCCGGCATCAATCCCGATGCCTTCGCGCAGGCCTTCTCTTCGCAGAGCAAGGGCGTGCTGGGCATGTTCAACATGTTCGCCGGCGGCGCCGTGCAACGCATGGCGATCTTCGCGCTCGGCATCATGCCTTACATTTCCGCTTCCATCATCATGCAGCTGATGACCTCGGTCATCCCGTCGCTGGAAGCGCTAAAGAAGGAAGGCGAGCAGGGCCGCAAGGTCATCAACCAGTACACGCGCTACGGCACGGTGCTCCTGGCGCTGGTGCAGGCCTATGGTATTTCGGTCGGGCTTGAAGGCGGCAACGGCATCGTCAGCGATCCCGGCATGTTCTTCCGCATCTCGACCGTCGTCACGCTGGTCGGCGGCACCATGTTCCTGATGTGGCTCGGCGAGCAGATCACCGCGCGCGGCATCGGCAACGGCATTTCGCTAATCATCTTCTCCGGCATCGTCGCCGGCCTGCCACATGCCATTTCCGGCACGCTGGAACTCGGCCGCACCGGAGCGCTGTCGACCGGCCTGATCCTGGCGATCATCGTGCTGGCCATCGTCGTCATCGCGCTCATCGTCTTCTTCGAGCGCGCCCAGCGGCGTCTGCTGATCCAGTATCCGAAGCGTCAGGTCGGCAATCGCATGTTCCAGGGCGACACTTCCCACCTGCCGCTCAAGCTCAACACGTCGGGCGTCATCCCGCCGATCTTCGCCTCGTCGCTGCTCTTGCTGCCGGCCACCGTCGCCGGCTTCTCGCAGACCACGAACATGCCGGCCTGGGCCAGCACCATCCTGGCCTCGCTCGGCCATGGCCAGCCGCTCTACATGTTGTTCTACGCGGCGATGATCGTGTTCTTCGCCTTCTTCTACACCGCGATCGTGTTCAATCCGAAGGACACCGCCGACCAGCTCAAGAAGCACTCCGGCTTCATTCCCGGCTATCGTCCGGGCGAGCGCACCGCCGACTATATCGACTACGTTCTTACCCGCATCACCGTCGTCGGCGCCATCTATCTGGTGCTGGTCTGTCTGCTGCCGGAGTTCCTGATCTCGGCGACTGGCGTACCATTCTACCTTGGTGGCACATCGCTTCTGATCGTGGTCAGTGTCACGCTCGACACGGTTGCGCAGATTCAGGGCCACCTGATCGCGCACCAGTATGAAGGCCTGATCAAGAAGTCGAAGCTGCGCGGGGGGAAGAAAGCCAGATGAGGTTGATTTTGCTTGGGCCGCCAGGAGCGGGCAAGGGGACACAAGCACAAAGACTGGTAGAGAGACACGGCATCCCCCAGCTTTCCACGGGCGACATGCTGCGCGCCGCGGTCCAGGCCGGTACCGAAGTCGGCAAGCGCGCCAAGGCGGTCATGGATGCCGGCGAGCTGGTCTCGGATGCCATCGTCAACGCCATCGTGGCCGAGCGCATTGACCAGCCCGATTGCGCCAATGGTTTCATCCTCGACGGCTACCCGCGTACGCTGGTGCAGGCTGATGCGGTTGAATCGATGCTTGACGAACGTGGCATTGCGCTCGACACCGTCATCGAGCTTGTCGTCGACGACAAGGCGCTGGTCGGCCGTATCGTCAAGCGAGCCGATGAGGCCAAGGCAGCCGGTCAGCCGGTGCGCAAGGACGACAATCCGGCGGTGTTCGAGGAGCGGCTGCGGGAATATTACAAGAAGACCGCTCCGCTGATCGGCTATTATTATGCCAAGCGCCGGCTGAAGAGCGTGGACGGCATGGCTGGTATCGATGCCGTGACGTCGGAGATCGAAGCCGTGCTCGCGGCGACGATGAAAGAGGCCGCCTCGGCCAAATAGCGATTGTGCTTGACTGAAGCGGTCCGCTGGGGTATGGCGGCCCGTCTTCCTGTCAGGCATGGAGTTTGCTTGCCCGCAAGGGCAGGGCAGCCGTTTTTGACCAGGAAACTCCCGCAAGGGCCGGCCTCCACCGGACGCGGGGCAACGCAGACAGCGCCGGCTCGTCCGGCCCATATGGAGATGAGAAGAACATGGCTCGTATAGCCGGCGTCAACATTCCGACCAACAAGCGCGTTGTCATCGCGCTTCAGTACATTCACGGCATCGGCAAGAAGTTCGCCCAGGAAATCGTCGACAAGGTCGGCATCCCGGCCGAGCGCCGCGTCAACCAGCTGACCGACGCGGAAGTGCTGCAGATCCGCGAGACGATCGACCGCGACTATCAGGTCGAGGGCGACCTGCGCCGCGAAGTCTCGATGAACATCAAGCGGCTCATGGACCTCGGCTGCTACCGCGGCCTGCGTCACCGTCGCTCGCTGCCGGTTCGCGGCCAGCGCACGCACACCAATGCACGCACCCGCAAGGGCCCGGCCAAGTCGATCGCCGGCAAGAAGAAGTAATTTAGGGCAGTAAGGGAGTAGGGAGTAAGGCAGTAGGGAATGCCCGGCAATCGGGTCGCTCTTTCCCTACTCCCTTACTGCCCTATTCCCCACTCCCTTACCAAGGTGGAGCCGCTGGCATTACGGCGGTGTAGAGATCAACTGAAAGGAATACCATGGCCAAGGAAGCCGCTCGTGTTCGCCGTCGCGAACGCAAGAACATCTCGTCGGGCGTTGCCCACGTCAATTCGACCTTCAACAACACCATGATCACCATTACCGACGCGCAGGGCAATTCGATCGCCTGGTCGTCGGCCGGTGCCCAGGGCTTCAAGGGTTCGCGCAAGTCGACCCCCTTCGCCGCCCAGATGGCTGCCGAGGATGTTGCCAAGAAGGCCCAGGAACACGGCATGCGCATGCTCGAGGTCGAGGTCTGCGGACCCGGCTCCGGCCGTGAATCGGCGCTGCGCGCCCTGCAGGCGGCTGGCTTCACCATCACCTCGATCCGTGATGTGACCCCGATCCCGCACAATGGCTGCCGTCCGCGCAAGAAGCGTCGCGTCTAAGGAATTACCGAACGCCGCGTGAACGCCAGAAGCGTTCCTCCGCGGTTTTCCAGGTCGCCCGCCACGATTGGATGGTGGCGGGTCAACGGAAGGAAAGCATCATGATCCAGAAAAATTGGCAGGAACTGATCAAGCCGAACAAGATCGAGTTCTCGTCGAAGAAGAAGACGCTGACCACGCTGGTGGCCGAGCCGCTCGAACGCGGCTTCGGCCTCACGCTCGGCAACGCGTTGCGTCGCGTGCTTCTGTCCTCGCTGCGCGGCGCGGCAGTCACCGCCGTACAGATCGACGGCGTCCTGCATGAATTCTCGTCCATCGCCGGCGTGCGCGAGGACGTGACCGACATCGTCCTTAACATCAAGGAAATCGCCATCCGCATGGAAGGCGACGGCCCCAAGCGCATGGTTGTGCGCAAGCAGGGCCCGGGTGCGGTTCTCGCCGGCGACATCCAGACGGTGGGCGACGTCGAGATCCTCAATCCGGATCACGTCATCTGCACGCTGGACGAGGGCGCTGAAATCCGTATGGAATTCACTGTCGATACCGGCAAGGGTTACGTGCCGGCCGACCGCAACCGCGCCGAGGATGCGCCGATCGGCCTGATCCCGGTCGACAGCCTCTATTCGCCGGTCAAGAAGGTCTCCTACAAGGTCGAGAACACCCGTGAGGGCCAGGTTCTCGACTACGACAAGCTGACCATGACCATCGAGACCGACGGTTCGATCTCGGGCGAGGACGCGGTGGCTTTCGCCGCCCGCATCCTGCAGGACCAGCTTGGCCTGTTCGTCAATTTCGACGAGCCGCAGAAGGAAGTCGCCACCGAAGCCGTCACCGAGCTTGCCTTCAACCCGGCGCTGCTCAAGAAGGTCGACGAACTCGAGCTTTCGGTGCGTTCGGCCAACTGCCTGAAGAACGACAACATCGTCTACATCGGCGATCTCATCCAGAAGACCGAAGCCGAGATGCTGCGTACCCCGAACTTCGGCCGCAAGTCGCTGAACGAGATCAAGGAAGTCCTGGCGGCGATGGGCCTGCACCTCGGTATGGAAGTGCCGGACTGGCCGCCGGAAAACATCGAAGACCTCGCCAAGCGTTACGAAGATCAATATTGAGGCTCCGAGGAGCTTCTCGAACCCGGAATGAAGGAGAAGAGCCATGCGCCATGGATTTAAAGGCCGCCGGTTCGCCCGCAGCATAAGCCATCGCAAGTCGATGTTTGCCAACCTTGCCGTGTCGCTGCTCGAACACGAGCAGATCGTCACCACCTTGCCCAAGGCGAAGGACCTGCGTCCGATCGTCGAGAAGCTGGTGACGCTCGGCAAGCGCGGCGACCTGCACGCCCGCCGCCAGGTGATCGCGCAGATCGGCAATGAAGGCGTCGTCAAGCGCCTGTTCGACACCATCGCGCCGCGCTACGCCACCCGCAACGGCGGCTATCTGCGCATCATGAAGGCGGGCTTCCGCCACGGTGACAATGCCGCGATGGCGGTCATCGAATTCGTAGACCGCGACACGGAGGCCAAGGGCGCCGGCGACCGCGCCCGCCTCGAAGCCGAAGGCACCGATGCGGAAGCCGCAGCCGCTTAAGGCTTCGCTTTTCAAATGATTTAAAGGGGCCTGCGGGCCCCTTTTTCATATTCTGGCCGCCTCGGCTGCTCCTGCGTCAAAATAATTCGATTTAATCGCCTTAGCCTTTCATTTTGCACATTCGTCGGGACAATGCGCCCCAACTCGCACGGAGGATTCGCAATGCGCGCTAAAAGACTGTCCCTGGTTCTGCTCTGCGCCTTTATGGCGTTCGCAACCACGCCGACAGTCCGGCAGGCATTGGCCGAGGATGCCCCCAAAGCCGATCCGGGCCTCTCCGACGTGCTCACCGACCTGCTGCACGGCGTCGAGGGCGAAAACGCCACCTCGGGCCCCGACAAGCGCGTGCCGTTCGGCCGTGAGGAGGTGCAGTTGTCGTTCGCGCCATTGGTCAAGCAGACGGCGCCTGCCGTGGTCAATGTCTATGCCTCGCAAACGGCCAAGGTCGTTTCGCCCTTCGAAGGCGATCCGTTCTTCGAAGAATTCTTCGGTCGCGCGCAGCCGCGCGCGCAGTCCTCCCTGGGCTCGGGCGTGCTTGTCGATCCGAGCGGCGTCATCGTCACCAATTTCCACGTCATCAAGGACGCCGACGAGGTGAAGGTCGCGACCGCCGACGGGCGCGAATTCACCAGCAAGGTGATGCTCAAGGACGAGACGCTCGATCTTGCCGTGCTCAAGATCGAATCCGACAAGCCATTCCCGGTCATCGCCATCGGCGATTCCGATGCGCTCGAAGTCGGTGACCTGGTGCTGGCCATCGGCAATCCTTTCGGTGTCGGGCAGACCACCACGAGCGGCATCGTTTCCGCACTTGCCCGCAGCCATATAGGCGTTTCGGATTCGGGTTATTTCATCCAGACGGACGCTGCCATCAATCCCGGCAATTCCGGCGGCGCGCTGATCAACATGGGCGGCCAGCTGGTCGGCATCAACACCGCCATCTTCAGCCGCAGCGGCGGCTCGATCGGCATCGGCTTTGCCATTCCTGCCAATATGGTGCGCGCTTTCGCCGATGCCGCCAAGGCCGGTCTCGATTTCTTCGAGCGGCCTTACATCGGGGCCGAGTTCGAAGCGGTGACGCCGCAGATCGCTGAATCGCTCGGCATGGAAAAGCCTGCCGGCGCGCTGGTCTCGTCCGTTGACGCGTCCGGACCGGCCGGCAAGGCCGGATTGAAGCCTGGCGATGTCGTCCTGCAGATCAACGGCAGGCCGGTCGAGAGCATCGAGGCACTGGACTATCGCATGGCGACGCTGTCGATCGGTACAAAGGCCAATTTCGCGGTGCTGACCAAAGGCCAGCAGGCGGCGATGGACATCGCGCTGGAACGCGCGCCCGAGGGTGCAAAACCCTCGGAGGTGACGCTGCATGGCCGCAGCCCCTTCTCGGGCGCCAAGGTTGCGGAATTATCGCCGCGGCTGGCTCAGAAGCTCGGCCTGCGCACCGACATCAAGGGCGTCACCGTGGTCGACATCAATCGCGATTCGCCGGCCGCCGATTTCGGCTTCCAGCCGGGCGACATCGTGCGCGAGGTCAACGGCACGACAATCGATACGGCGGCGACGCTGGCGCAGGCTTCCCAGCAGGATACGCGCTGGTGGCGCTTTACCGTCGAGCGCGGCGGGCAGATACTGCGCCAGGTGTTGCGTTACTGAGCTCGATCGCTGAAGAGATCGCGCTCCAAACCCAAAAAGAAGTGCATGGCCGATCTGTTCAGTGTCGATGAACCGGAAAAGGCGCCGCCAGGCCGGCCGCTGGCAGACAGGCTGCGCCCGAAAAACCTTGGCGAGGTCGTCGGCCAGGAGCATCTGACCGGCCCCGATGGTGCGCTGACCCGGCTGATTAATTCCGGTTCGCTCGGCTCCATGATTTTCTGGGGGCCGCCCGGCACCGGCAAGACCACGGTGGCGCGCCTGCTTGCCGGTGAAACCAGCCTTGCCTTCGAGCAGATTTCGGCGGTTTTCTCCGGCGTAGCCGACCTGAAGAAAGTGTTCGAGGCGGCCAAGCTGCGCCGCGCCAATGGCCGCCAGACCCTGCTGTTCGTCGACGAGATCCACCGCTTCAACCGCGCCCAGCAGGACGGCTTCCTTCCAGTCATGGAAGACGGCACCGTCGTGCTCGTCGGCGCTACCACCGAAAATCCGTCCTTCGAGCTCAATGCAGCTCTGCTGTCGCGTGCGCGCGTGCTGGTTTTCCATTCGCTTGGCGAGGAAAGCATCGCAAAGCTTCTGGCCAGGGCCGAAGAGACGGAGGGCAGGGCGCTGCCGCTCGATGATGAGGCGCGAGCGATGCTCATCCGCATGAGCGACGGCGATGGCCGGGCCTCGCTGACGCTGGCGGAAGAAGTTTGGCGCGCCGCCAAACCAGGCGAAGTGTTCGGTCCCGAAGGCTTGCAGCGCATCATCCAGCGTCGGGCGCCGATCTACGACAAGGGCCAGGACGGTCATTACAATTTGATCTCGGCGCTGCACAAATCCGTGCGCGGCTCCGATCCCGATGCCGCGCTCTACTACCTCGCGCGCATGTTCGACGCCGGCGAGGATCCGCTCTATCTCGGCCGCCGGCTGGTGCGCATGGCGATGGAGGACATCGGGCTGGCCGATCCGCAGGCATTGGTCATCGCCAACGCGGCCAAGGACGCCTACGATTATCTGGGTTCGCCCGAGGGCGAACTCGCCTTCGCCGAGGCCACCGTCTATCTCGCCACGGCGCCGAAATCCAACGCGGTCTACACCGCCTTCAAAGCGGCCACGCGCGCTGCCAAGGAGCACGGTTCGCTGCTGCCGCCCAAGCACATCCTCAACGCGCCGACAAAGTTGATGAAAGACGAAGATTACGGGGCTGGCTACCGCTATGATCATGACGAACCGGACGCGTTTTCCGGCCAGGACTATTTTCCGGAAAAGATGGGTCGCCAGACCTTCTACGACCCACCCGAACGCGGTTTCGAGCGCGATATCAGGAAACGGCTCGACTACTGGGCGAAGCTGCGCAAAGAGCGGGAATAGCAGGCTTGCGGCGGCCGGTGGCGGTTGCGGTCCGAAACGAGGCTTCGCCTTGGGGCATTTCCACGTCGGTTCTTCTGCACGCGCTGCTCACGGCCACGATTATATCGATGCCAATGCCGCAGCTTCCGAGCCGGCCGGAGGAAGAACGGGTTATCCTGACCCCGCGACAGTTCGAGGTCTCGACAAGGCAGTCAGCCGGCGACGATGCCGTGGCCGTTGTGCGGCAACCCAAAAGACCTTATCAAGGCGCACGGCCGGGCGGTGGTCGTTGTCGTGATTTTGGCACTATTCATTCGCAACAGGATCGCGCTCGGCGCGTGGAAAAATGACAAAAACCCTTCGCAAGACCCTTCGCAAATTCGCCATTGCCATCCCGCTCCTTGCCCTTGGCTTCTATTTCATTCCGATCCTAACGACAATTTTCGTCGTTTGCGGCCTGATCGACGTGCTGCGCAACGACCGCAAGAATCTGTCCTTGTTCAGCGGCTATTTCCTGGGCAATGGCCTCTTCACCTGGCTGCTTTCGCCATTCAACCTGCTGGTCGACCTCCTGTGCTACAGAAATCCGGGCGTGTGGAAGTTGGAGCAGTTCCCGCAGGATTATCAGCGCGAAGTCAACGAGGTCTTGGATGTCTTCAAGGCGCGCAAGGCCGAAATCATCGCCGACATCGACGCCAATTTCGGCGCCGGCCGGCGCGGCATGTATGTCTACCAATGGTATGGCAAGCACAGGATAGACAACGTCGCCGAGTTCAACAAGAATTTCAAATACATCAAGACGATTGCCGTCTCCGTCTTCAGCAAGCGCGAATCGACCTCCTGGCACTTCGGACCGCTGCGGCTCAGCCTCCGCATCCTCTACAACCTCATTCCGGTGAAGTCAGAGATCTTCGTCGAATGCGGCAACGTCAAGAACTACTGGTACGACAATCCGCTGTTCATTTTCGACGACACGCTGCTGCATCGCTCGGTCAACGAGTATGACGGTCGTCGCTACTGCGTATTCATGGACATTATCAGGCCGTCCCCGGTCCCCAGGCTTATCGCCGGCCTTCTCGCCATCGTCTCGGTGAGCGTCGAGAGGATCAATTCGATGTTCTACAAGAACTGGAAGATGATCGGCTCGACCAAGCCGAAAAAAGCAGAAACGACCTGAGCTGGCAAGTTTTCGAACGTAGCCGGCGCGCCGGATAGGTATGAATAGTCGGGGACAGTATACGGCGATGTTCAATCTGCTTCTCGTGGCCGCCGGCGGCGGCATTGGCGCCGGCGTTCGCCATCTGACCAATATGGGCTCGCTGCGCCTTGTCGGCCCCAACTATCCCTGGGGCACGATGGCGATCAACATCGTCGGTTCGTTCGCGATGGGCCTGTTCATCGCCGCCCTGGCGCGCCGCGGCGGGTCTAACGAACTCAGGCTGTTTGTTGCCACCGGCATCTTAGGCGGCTTCACGACGTTTTCCGCCTTTTCGCTCGATTTCGCGACCTTGTGGGAGCGGGGAGCCACCTTGCCGGCGTTTGGATATGCGCTGGCCAGCGTGATTGGCGCCATCATTGCCCTGTTTTTGGGTCTTTGGCTCGCAAGAAGCCTGCCTTAATGCTATTGCCGCGCCGAGAGCAGGCCTGGGCCTGCCAGGAAACGGGTAAGCGAAAACAATATGGCAGGCGTTGAACAGATCACGGTGGAGGCCGGCGAGGCGGGCATGCGGCTCGACCGCTGGTTCAAGACCCATTTCCCGGGCCTTGGCTTTGGTCATCTGCAGAAGCTGCTTCGGTCCGGGCAGATCCGCGTCGACGGCGGCCGCGTCAAGGCCGACACCCGTGTCGAGCCTGGCCAGACGGTGCGCATTCCACCGCTGGAAGTGGACAAGAAGGGCGACAGCCCGCTGACCGGCCATTCGATCCGCAACCAGGGCGATGCCGAAGTCCTGGCAAAGATGCTGATCCATGAGGATCCGAAGGTCTTCGTCTTCAACAAGCCGGCTGGCCTTGCGGTGCAGGGCGGCTCGGGCGTCACCCGTAACGTCGACGACATGTTGGAAGCCTGGCGCAACCAGAAGGGCGAGAAGCCGCGGCTGGTGCACCGGCTCGATCGCGACACGTCTGGCGTGCTGGTCGTCGCCCGCACCAGGCTGGCGGCGATGAAGCTCTCCGAGGCGTTTCGCGCCCGCGAGACCGAGAAGACCTACTGGGCCCTGGTCAAAGGCGTGCCGCCCAAGCGCGAGGATAAGATATCGACCTGGCTGATCAAGGAAGCCACGCCGGATGGCGATCGGGTGCGCATTGCCAAGCACGGCGAAAAGGGCGCCGACCATGCCGTATCCTACTATCGCATCATCGAGCAGGCGGCGCAGGCGCTGACCTGGCTGGAGATGGAGCCCTATACCGGCCGCACCCATCAGTTGCGCGTTCATGCCGCCCATATCGGTTGTCCCATCATCGGCGATCCCAAATATTTCGAGGCCGACACCAACTGGGATTTTCCGGGCGGGATGCAGAATCGCCTGCATCTGCACGCGCGCCGCATCGTCATCCCGCATCCGGACCAAGGTTTCATCGACGTCACCGCGCCTATGCCGCCGCATATGCGCCAGAGCTGGAACCTGATCGGCTTCGACGACGCCAGTGCGGAGGATTGACCATGAGCGGCGCTGCCGATGCGCTCGACCGTCGCGATGCGGTTGACATGGCGGCCGCCGCCATAATGGTCGGCCTGACGTTCTCCTGGGGCCTGAATTACGTCGCTGCCAAGATCTCCTATGCCGGCTATGATCCGGTTTTCCTGTCGATCGCGCGCTCGGTTATCGGCGGGCTCTGCGTCTTCCTCTGGTGCCGCTGGCGCGGCATTGCGCTTTTCAAGAGGGACGGGACATTGCTCGCGGGCATTGCAGTCGGCGTGCTCTTCGGCATCGAGTTCCTCTGCCTTTATGTCGGGCTGGAGCACACCACGGTCGCCCGCAACACGCTGCTGGTCAACACCATGCCGTTTTGGATGCTGCTGGGAGGGCATTTCCTGCTCGGCGAGCCGATCAGCCTGCGTAAATCCCTTGGCCTTCTGCTTGCCTTTGCCGGCCTCGCCGCGGTCTTTTCCGACAAGCTCGGCGGCGGCGGGGACATGCTGTTCGGCGATCTGCTGAGCCTTGGCTCCGGATTCGTCTGGGCCTTGACCAATATCCTGATCAAGCGCTCGAAGCTGGGTAACACGAGCGCCGAAAAGCTGCTGCTCTATCAACTCTCCGGCGCTGCGATCGTCGGCGTCCTGGTGTTGCCTCTGGCCGGCCCCTCCGTGCGCGATCCCGCGCTGTTGCCGACGTTGGCCCTGCTTTTCCAGGCGCTCTATATCGTCGCCTTCACCTATGTGTTGTGGTTCTGGCTGCTGCGGCGCTATCCCGCCTCCAGCCTGTCGAGTTTCACGTTCCTGTCGCCGGTCTTCGGCGTGCTGTGCGGCGCCCTGTTCTTGAACGAGCCGCTGACCATACGCATTTTTCTGGCACTTGGTCTCATTGCCGCCGGTCTGGTCATCGTCAACAGGCCGCCGCGCCAGCAGACGGCCGAAGGAGGCTGACATGCGCGATATCCTCAGCGATCTCGAGGCGGGGAAACTGCTCTCCGACCCCGATCCGGTGCGCCGCGCCCAAATCCAGATGAAGAAGCCGCTGCCGAAGCGTTTTTACAAGACCGTTTCGGTCGCGCGCGTCGATGCTGGCTTTGCCGTCCATCTCGACGGCAAGCCGGTGCGCACGCCGGGCAAGGCGCTGCTGACGCTGCCGACCGAGAAGGCGGCATCGCTGGTCGCCGATGAATTCGCCGCCCAGGGCGAGACCATCGATCCGGTGTCGATGCCGGTGATGCGTCTCGTCAACACCGCGCTCGACGGCGTCGCCAGCGATCCGCAGGCGGTGGTGGAGGACATACTGCGCTTTGCCTCGTCGGATCTGCTCTGTTATCGCGCCGACGCACCACAAGGCTTGGTCGAGCGGCAGAACGAGCTGTGGGATCCTGTCCTCGACTGGGCGCAGGCAGCACTCGGCGCTCGCTTCAACCTTGCCGAGGGCATCATTCACGTCGAGCAACCGCGCGAAACTATTGCTGTGCTGGGTGTGCATCTTGCCCAGCGCACCGAGCCGCTGCGCCTGGCAGCGATCCACGTCATGACCTCGCTGACCGGTTCGGCGCTGCTGGCGTTGGCCGTGGAGTTCGGCGAACTCGGCGGTGAGGCGGCCTGGACTGCCGGCCATGTCGACGAGGATTGGCAGATCGAGCATTGGGGACAGGATGCGGAAGCTGTCGCGCGCCGGTCCGCCCGCAAGCGCGACATGATGGCTGCCGTCGGTCTGATCGAGGCGCTCGAAGGCTGACCGGCCACCGCACCGCACCTAATACCAAAGTCATAATCCCAAAGTCATCTGCCGTTGGCAGGCGCTTTCTGTCATTTTTCCCGTGATTGCTGCCGCGAGTCTGCGTTCGGAGAGAAATGCGAACGCAGGGGCGCTGCATCGAGCACAAGGGTCTCACGGGAGGAGCATCTCAATGGCTATCGCATCGACCGCCAGCGGAAAGAGCCGCGGCATGACGCGAGAAGAGAAGAAAGTCATCTTCGCTTCTTCGCTCGGCACCGTTTTCGAATGGTACGATTTTTATCTCTACGGATCGCTCGCGGCCTTTATTGGTTCGACCTTTTTCAGCCCGACCATTCCGGAAGCGACGCGCAATATTTTCGCGCTGCTGGCTTTCGCCGCCGGCTTCCTCGTCCGTCCGTTCGGCGCTTTGCTGTTCGGCCGCATCGGCGACCTTGTCGGCCGTAAATATACCTTCCTCGTCACCATGACGATCATGGGCCTGTCGACCTTCCTGGTGGGCTTGCTGCCTGGCTATGCGAGCCTCGGCATCGCGGCTCCGGTGATCCTGATCATCCTGCGCATGCTCCAGGGCTTGGCACTGGGCGGCGAATATGGCGGCGCGGCCACCTATGTCGCCGAGCATGCGCCGGACGACCGGCGCGGCTACTATACGTCGTGGATCCAGACGACCGCCACACTCGGCCTGTTCCTGTCGCTGATCGTCATCCTGATCGTCCAGGGCTCCATGAGCAAGGAAACCTATGCCGCCTGGGGCTGGCGCGTTCCTTTCATCGTGTCGTTCCTGTTGCTCGGCATTTCCATCTGGATCCGGCTGTCGCTTTCCGAATCCCCCACCTTCCAGCGCATGAAGGAAGAGGGCAAGGGTTCCAAGGCACCGCTCTCGGAAGCCTTCGGCCAGTGGAAGAACGCCAAGATCGCGCTGCTGGCACTGCTCGGCCTTACGGCTGGCCAGGCCGTGGTCTGGTATAACGGCCAGTTCTACGCCCTGTTCTTCCTCCAGAACGTGTTGAAGCTGGACGCACAGTCGGTCAACATCATGATCGCCATCGCGCTTGCGCTGGGCTCCATCTTCTTCGTCGTGTTCGGCTGGCTCTCCGACAAGATCGGCCGCAAACCGATCATCATGGCCGGGCTCGCACTGGCGATCGTCTGCACCTTCCCGCTGTTCAAGGCATTGACCTGGGCCGCCAATCCGGCCCTTGCCGAGGCACAGCAGAGCACCCGCGCGACGGTGACCGCGGCACCCGGCGACTGCAGGTTCCAGTTCAATCCGGTGGGCACCGCCAAGTTCACGACGTCTTGCGACATCGCGACCTCGTTCCTGACCAAGAACTCGGTGCCCTATGACGTCGTTTCCACAGCGGCACCCGGTACGGCTGCTTCGGTCAAGATCGGCAATGAAACGGTGGCATCCTACGATGCTGTCGCCGCGGGCGACCAGGCCAAGGCCAAGGAGGCCGCCTTCGTCAAGGCCGTCAACATGTCGCT
This sequence comes from Mesorhizobium sp. B2-2-4, assembly GCF_006442375.1. NCBI lineage: Bacteria > Pseudomonadati > Pseudomonadota > Alphaproteobacteria > Hyphomicrobiales > Phyllobacteriaceae > Mesorhizobium > Mesorhizobium sp. B2-2-4. The sequence continues at coordinate 23,661 of NZ_VFWB01000011.1, forward strand.
GCAGGACGGCGGATATCCGCTGAAGCGTGCTGCGATCAAGATACCGGACCAGAAGCTCGACGCGTTTGTCGCTGCCAATCCCGAACTGAAGCTCGACGCCGCCGCCATCCGCGCCGGCGAGAAGGCGACGGTTCCTACCGATCAGGCTATTAAGGACAAGCTTTTGACCGCCGGCGAAGCTGCCGGTGCGCCTGAGGTCACCGTCTACAACATACCCGGCGGCGGTGCCTTCGCCATGTTCGCCGACCCTGCGGCCGTGAACTGGCCTATGACGATCGCCATCCTGTTCGTCCTCGTCCTGTTCGTGACCATGGTCTACGGTCCGATCGCGGCCATCCTGGTCGAGATGTTCCCGACCCGCATCCGCTACACCGGCATGTCGCTGCCCTACCATATCGGCAATGGCTGGTTCGGCGGGTTGCTGCCGGCGACGGTGTTCGCGCTCAGTGCCTACAGGGGCGACATCTATTATGGCCTCTGGTATCCCGTGATAATCGCGGCGATGTCGCTCGTCATCGGCATGATCTTCGTCAAGGACACGCTGGGCACGAACTTGGAGACCAAGCAGTAACGGGTCGGATCCACATGCATGAGAAAACCCGGCGCGAGCGATCGCGCCGGGTTTTCATATCGAGGCTGAAGATGCGTTCAGCTCTTCGGCTGCTGGTTTTCTTCCTCGACAGCGGCCTCGTGATACCAGCCATCGAAATCGGCATGCGTGTTACGCAGCGAGGCAAGCTCTGCCGCGAACTTGGCCTTCGCGCCTAAATTTGAGGCAGATACGCAGCCTGCAAGCGGGAACATCAGGATCTTTGCCGACGGACGGGCGAGGGTGACTTCCATTGGCGGTCTCCTTTCTTCTCCGAGGGTCAGTTGATTCAGCTTTTCCTCAAAATAGGTTCTGCGATTCATTTAGGCAATATGCTTATGAAAAGATCAGTTATTGCCTATTATTTGCGCAATCTCTGCGTCTGATCGATCCCGGCGCATTGCTGGGGCGGTGCAGTGAATTCACGGGAATCTTACGACCATTTTGTCGCACCGGTCGATGCCAGAGTGGCATATGAATTGCTTTTTACCAGTCGGCAGGTCGGCTTGCTCCGGCCATGCGTCGACACCGCGTGCGGTGGTCAAGCACAACGAGAGGCTCTAGAATGACCAAATACAAGCTCGAGTATATCTGGCTCGACGGATACACCCCGGCCCCCAATCTTCGCGGCAAGACCCAGATCAAGGATTATGCCGAGTTCCCGAAGCTCGACCAGCTGCCGCTGTGGGGCTTCGACGGCTCGTCCACCATGCAGGCCGAGGGCCGAAGCTCCGATTGCGTGTTGAAGCCGGTCGCGCTTTATCCCGATCCGGCCCGCACCAACGGCGTTCTCGTCATGTGCGAAGTCATGATGCCCGATGGCGTCACGCCGCACGTGTCCAACAGCCGCGCGACCATTCTCGACGACGAGGATGCCTGGTTCGGTTTCGAGCAGGAGTACTTCTTCTACAAGGATGGCCGTCCGCTCGGTTTCCCCGAGAGCGGTTATCCCGCCCCGCAGGGCCCGTACTACACCGGCGTCGGCTATTCGAACGTCGGCAGCATCGCGCGCCAGATCGTCGAAGAGCATCTCGACCTCTGCCTTGCCGCGGGTATCAACCATGAAGGCATCAACGCCGAAGTGGCCAAAGGCCAGTGGGAATTCCAGATTTTCGGCAAGGGCTCCAAGAAGGCCGCCGATCAGATGTGGATGGCCCGCTACCTGCTCCAGCGCCTCACCGAAAAGTACGGCATAGATATTGAGTTCCACTGCAAGCCGCTCGGCGACACCGATTGGAACGGCTCGGGCATGCATTGCAACTTCTCGACCAAATATATGCGCGAAGTCGGCGGCAAGGGTTATTTCGAGGCCCTGATGGCGCAGTTCGAAAAGAACCTGATGGACCATATCGCCGTGTACGGCCCGGACAACGACAAGCGTCTGACCGGCAAGCACGAGACGGCCCCCTGGAACAAGTTCAGCTATGGTATCGCCGACCGCGGCGCCTCGATCCGCGTGCCGCATTCGTTCGTCAAGAATGACTACAAGGGTTATCTGGAAGACCGCCGCCCGAACTCGCAGGGCGACCCCTACCAGATCGCTTCCCAGGTCCTGAAGACGATCTCGCAGGTTTCGACCGGCGCATCGGTTTCGGCCGCTGCTTGATATTTCACGTCGGGCCTCAAGATCCCCGACAACCATGACGCGAGCCCCGGCGGGAGTTGCCGGGGCTTTTTCGTGTGACGATGGCGGGCACTATCGCATGCCGCTGTTTCCGTTCGCCGCTCCTCGTCTTCCTGGCTCCTGGCCTGGCAAAGCAAATTCCCCCAAAAAAAGTCAGGTTAAAAAGGGCGGCTCAAACCCATCCCGACAAGGCGGCTTTGGGCTGACGAAAGCATACCTTGGCGCCGGGCCGCAGGCTTCGAAATCCTCGAAAAAGCCCGGAAATCCGGCCATTCCGGCAAGAATGCCTGTCGACCGATCCTTTCATAAGCCCCTGTTCATACACCAAAATCGACCGTCTCGACGCCCGGCAGGCGACATTGACAGGCTGCGGCGCAACATGCGTATTCGCAGGCATTGGGGGATACGCCAAGCGGTGCTGTTCGAAGGGGCGGGGTTTCTTGAACGACAGCATTGGCGGGGGCGCCGGACGAGCGGGCATTGCAGCCTGAGGCAGTGTGCCGCTCGCTCCTGGCTTATCCCTTTACTCGCAAAAAGCGCATGCCGGATCGCCTGGCAGCCCAGCTTGGCTGGCTCAAGCCGGCCTGTGCCTCAGCGCAATCGGCACGTGTGACGTGACCAGCCGACGGAACCTCAGCAGCCGGTGCGCCTTTCCAGTCGCTGGATCGGGGCAGCATCCGATCGAACGCGTCAGTGTCCGCGGATTTGGCTGAATGGAAGCCTCGATATGAGCAAACAAAGAGGCCGGAAGAGGTTCATCTTCCGGCCTCGCATTTGCAGGCTGAATTGAAGCCGCTGGATCCGGGTTATGCCGGGTCCAGGGAGATCAAAAATCAGACCGAATAGTACATGTCGTATTCGACGGGATGCGGTGTCATTTCGAAGCGCATCACCTCGGCCATCTTCAACTCGATGTAGCTGTCGATCTGGTCGTCGTCGAAGACGCCGCCGGCCTTCAGGAAGCCGCGGTCCTTGTCGAGGCTCTGGAGCGCCTCACGCAGCGAGCCGCAGACGGTCGGGATCTTCTTCAGCTCCTTCGGCGGCAAATCGTAGAGATCCTTGTCCATCGGCTGGCCGGGATGAATCTTGTTCTTGATCCCGTCGAGGCCGGCCATCAGCATGGCGGCAAAGGCGAGATAGGGGTTCGCGCCCGGATCGGGGAAGCGGACCTCGACGCGCTTCGACTTTGGCGACGAGCCGAACGGGATGCGGCAGGATGCCGAGCGGTTGCGCGCCGAATAGGCGAGCAGCACCGGCGCCTCGTAGCCCGGCACCAGGCGCTTGTAGGAATTGGTCAGCGGGTTGGTGAAGGCGTTGATGGCCTTGGCGTGCTTGATGATGCCTCCGATATAGAACAGGCAGCTTTCCGAGAGGCCGGCATACTCGTTGCCGGCGAAGGTCGGCTTGCCTCCTTTCCAGATCGACTGGTGGACATGCATGCCCGAGCCGTTGTCGCCGAAGATCGGCTTCGGCATGAAGGTGGCGGTCTTGCCATAGGCATTGGCGACCTGATGCACGACATATTTGTAGATCAGCATCTTGTCGGCGTTGCGGACCAGCGTGTCGAACTTGATGCCGAGTTCGTGCTGGGCCGCAGCCACCTCGTGGTGATGCTTCTCGACCCGCACGCCCATCTCGGCGAGCACGGTCAGCATCTCGGAGCGCATGTCCTGCGCCGAATCGATCGGCGGCACCGGGAAATAACCCCCTTTGATGCGCGGACGGTGGCCGAGATTGCCGGTTTCGTAGTCGGTGTCGTCATTGGACGGCAGTTCGGTGGAATCGAGCCTGAAGCCGGTGTTATAGGGATCGGCTTTGTACTTGACGTCGTCGAAGACGAAGAACTCGGCTTCCGGGCCGACATAGATGGTGTCGCCGATCCCTTCCGACTTCATGTAGGCCTCCGCCTTCTTGGCAGTGCCGCGCGGGTCGCGGTTGTAGGATTCGCCCGAAACCGGATCGAGGATGTCGCATAGGATGACCATGGTCGACTGCGCGAAAAACGGATCCATGTGGACCGTTTCAGGATCGGGCATCAGCACCATGTCGGACTCGTTGATCGCCTTCCAGCCGGCGATCGAAGAACCATCGAACATCACGCCATCGGCGAACATGTCTTCCTCGACCTCGATGACATCCATCGTCACGTGCTGCAGCTTGCCCTTCGGGTCGGTGAAGCGCAGGTCAACGAACTTCACATCGTTGTCCTTGATCTGCTTCATGATGTCTTTGGCTGTCGTCATGTCATGTATCCCTGTGGTGACGTTTTTTAATAATGACGTTTCGGAAGATGGGCGAGGTGTCAGACCGCATCCATGCCGGTTTCGCCGGTGCGGATGCGCACAACTTCCTCGATGTTCGAGACGAAGATCTTGCCGTCGCCGATGCGCCCAGTCTGGGCCGCCTTGCGGATGGCTTCGATGGCGCCTTCGACCGCATCGTCGCCGAGCACGACCTCGATCTTCACCTTGGGCAGGAAGTCGACGACATATTCGGCGCCGCGATAAAGCTCGGTGTGGCCCTTCTGGCGTCCAAAACCCTTGGCCTCGGTCACGGTGATGCCTTGCAGTCCGGCCTCCTGAAGCGCTTCCTTCACTTCGTCCAGCTTGAATGGCTTGATGATCGCTTCGATCTTTTTCATGTAAAAAGTGGCCTCCACTGCCAAAAAAACGGGTTGTGAGCCCCCGCTTGCGCCTCCATCAAGCACGAATTGTGCCAATTGGCGGGATTTCAAGCGGTGTCATTCGATTCCAGAACATGCCGCACGAAGATGCAAATTCGCATCGTTCACTGCATCCAGCGCGCGACGGATGGCTGCAGCCTACGCGGCGTCGGTGTTTATGTCTGCCCGATATTTAGGCGTATTGCTTATTTGGTGGGCATTGCTCAGCTTGGCTGGGACCGCGCCAACTCCTCTGCGTTTGCGTCGAGCCGAAAACTGGACAATGCTTTATCGAATGCGGATCGGCAATCCATGAGCAACGAACTTCTTTCTCCCGAGGAGATGAGCGAGGCGGATCGGTTGACGATTGCCGCCGGCGCAATCGACGGCATCGGCCTGATGCGCCGTGCAGGCGAAGCCGTCGCGGCCGAAATTTTCAGGCGCGATCCGGCAGCGAAGCGGGTCCATGTGCTTTGCGGTCCCGGCAACAATGGCGGCGATGGCTATGTCGTGGCCCGCTGCCTGGCAACCGCTGGCGTCGACACGGTGGTCTGGGCGACGGGCACGCCGAAGCCGGGCAGCGATGCCGCGCTTGCCGCCGGCGAATGCCCGGTCAAACCTCGGCCGCTGGCGAATTTCGCGGCCGAAGCCGGCGCTGTCGTCGTCGACGCTCTTTACGGAGCAGGGCTGTCCAAACCGCTGTCCGGTGAAGCGGCGAGAACGGTTGGCGTGGTGACAAGCCTGGCCTTGCCGGTCGTCGCGGTCGATCTGCCATCAGGCGTTTCCGGGGACAGCGGCCAAGTGCTCGGCCATGCTTTTCGGGCTGGGGTCACCGTCACCTTCGCCCGCAAAAAACCTGGTCATCTTTTGCTGCCCGGGCGCGAGCTGTGCGGGGAGATCGTGCTCGCCGATATCGGTATCGCCGATGGTCTCATTGCCCGGATTCGGCCCCAGGCGTTCGAGAACTCGCCGGCGCTTTGGCTCAGCGCCTTTCCGATTCCGGGCGTCGATACGCACAAGTACAAGCGCGGCCATGTCGGCGTCTTTTCCGGCGGCCCGAGCGCCACTGGCGCGGCGCGGCTTGCGGCGCTTGCCGCGGCGCGAAGCGGGGCAGGGGCGGTCACCGTCCTGTCCCCGGCGAAAGCCATGCAGGTCAATGCCGCGCATCTGACCTCGATCATGCTGCGCAAAGCAAATGACAGCGCCGACATCGACGCCTTCATCGGCGAACGCCGGCCCTCCGCTTTTGTACTGGGCCCTGGCTTCGGTGTCGGTGAAAGAACGCGGAATTTTGCTCTCACGCTGCTTGCCGCTGGCCAGCAGCGGAACGTTTCCGCCTCGGTCGATGGTCTGGTGTTCGACGCCGACGCGATCACCTCGTTTCGCGAGAAGCCGGATGTCCTGTTCGAAGCCTCGCGCCAGCCGAGCGCGCCGTCGCTGGTGATGACGCCGCATGAAGGCGAGTTCGCCAGGCTGTTTGCTGACATCGCGGGTGGCGCCGTTTCGTCCAAGTTGGGCAGGGCTCGTATGGCCGCCACCCGTGCCAATGCCGTGATCGTCTATAAGGGCGCCGACACCGTAATCGCTGCTCCCGATGGCAAGGCCGCGATAAACTCCAATGGCGCGCCGTGGTTGGCAACCGCCGGTTCGGGCGACGTGCTCTCGGGGCTGGTGGCCGGCTTCCTGGCGCAAGGCATGCCGGCCTTCGAGGCGGCGTGCGCGGCGGTATGGATCCATGCCGAGGCCGGCAGCCGGTTCGGGCCGGGGCTGATCGCCGAGGATTTCCCGCTGGCGCTGGTGCCTGTGCTGCGTGAACTGGTGGCGGCTCGCGGCGCGCGCTGACTTGCCGCGACATTCAGCTTACAGCGGAATGTTGTCGTGCTTTTTCCAGGGGTTCTGCATTTCCTTGTTGCGCAGCATTCGCAGCGCGCGGGCGATGCGGCGGCGGGTCGAATGCGGCATGATCACCTCGTCGACATAGCCGCGCTCGGCGGCGACGAAGGGCGACAGGAAGCGGTCTTCGTAAGCCTTTGTATGAGCTGCGATCTTTTCGGCGTCTCCGATGTCCTTGCGATAGATGATCTCGACCGCGCCCCTGGCGCCCATCACGGCGATCTGCGCCGTCGGCCAGGCATAGTTCATATCGCCACGCAGGTGTTTCGAAGCCATCACGTCATAGGCGCCGCCATAGGCCTTCCTGGTGATGACGGTGATCTTCGGCACGGTCGCCTCGGCATAGGCGAAGAGCAGTTTGGCGCCGTGCTTGATCAGCCCGCCATATTCCTGCGCCGTGCCCGGCAGGAAGCCCGGAACGTCGACGAAGGTGACGATCGGGATCGAAAAACAGTCGCAGAAGCGCACGAAGCGCGCCGCCTTGCGGCTGGCGTCAGAATCGAGCACGCCGGCCAGCACCATGGGCTGGTTGGCGACGAAGCCGACCGTGCGGCCTTCAATACGTCCGAAGCCGGTGACGATGTTCTTGGCGAAACTTTGCTGGATCTCGAAGAAATCACCCTCGTCGGCGACTTTCAGGATCAGCTCCTTGATATCGTAAGGCTTGTTCGCGTTGTCGGGGATCAGTCGGTCGAGCGACAGATCGTGATCGGTGACCGACTGGTAGCATTCGATCTCGGGAATCTCCGATGTGTTCGAGGCCGGCAGCAAATCGACCAGCCGGCGCATCTGCAGCAGTGCTTCGACGTCGTTGTCATAGGCGCCGTCGGCGATCGAGGATTTCGTCGTGTGAACGGAAGCGCCGCCGAGGCTCTCGGCGGTCACCGTCTCGTTGGTGACGGTCTTCACCACGTCCGGTCCAGTAACGAACATGTAGGAGGTGTCGCGCACCATGAAGATGAAGTCGGTCATGGCCGGCGAATAGACGTCGCCGCCAGCGCAAGGCCCCATGATCACGGAAATCTGCGGAATGACGCCCGACGCCAGCACATTGCGCTGAAAGATCTCGGCGTAGCCGCCGAGTGCAGCCACGCCTTCCTGGATGCGGGCACCGCCGGCATCGTAGAGGCCGATGATCGGCGCGCGGTTGCGCAGCGCCATCTCCTGCACCTTGATGACCTTTTCGGCATGCGCTTCCGACAGCGAGCCGCCGAACACGGTAAAATCCTTGGCGAAAAGGTAGACGGGACGGCCGTTGACGGTGCCCCAGCCGGTGACAACGCCATCGCCGGCGATCTTGGTCTTTTCCATGCCGAAGTCGGTCGAACGGTGCTCGACATACATGTCGAACTCCTCGAACGAACCCTCGTCGAGAAACACCTCGATGCGTTCGCGGGCGGTGAGCTTGCCCTTCTTGTGCTGCGCGTCGATGCGAGCCTGACCGCCGCCCATGCGGGCGATCTCGCGACGACGCTCGAGTTCCTTCAGCACGTCCTTCATTCTCGATCTCCTGCGCGGGCTGCTTTGTGGTAATGATGCCCGCAGGTGAGCGCAAGCGTCGCTTTTTCGAGGCGTTTTGTTGCGCTGCAACATGATGCCCTTGCATTTCAGAGCGAACTCAGCCATATGCACGGCATAGGCGCTTGGGCCGGACCGATCCGGCCTTCTCCTCGAATGAGACTGGTTGCGTCTGTTTTCCCTCTTTCCTGCTGATCGGCCCCGATTGGTTAGCAAGGTGGCGAAAAAGCCCCGTGGCATGATGCCTGCGGGCACGACAGCGCAGCCGCGCGGACGAACACGTCCGCCGCCTTGTCGTTCCATGACAATTGATTCGACGGCAGGTTGCGCCCTGCCGCCATTGATGTTTGCGGCCAGAGGCCGCGTGAAAGAAGAATATTTTGACCAACGAAAACACTTTGCCCGGCAACGACACTGGAGAACTCTCCGGTTTCGCAGCACTGGGAATCACGGGTGCGCTGCTCAAGGCCACCCATGCCGCCGGCTTCACCGATCCGAAGCCGATCCAGGCTCAGGCGATCCCGCCGCAGATGGAAGGCCGTGACATTTTCGGCATCGCCCAGACCGGCTCCGGCAAAACTGCGGCCTTCGCGCTGCCGATCCTGTCGAAGATCATTGCGCTCGGCACCAAGCGCCGGCCGAAGACGGCACGCGCGCTGATCCTGGCGCCGACTCGTGAGCTCGCCGTGCAGATCGAGGACACCATCAAGATCCTCGCCAAGGGCGCGCATGTCTCGACCGCGCTCGTGCTGGGCGGCGTCTCGCGCTTCAGCCAGGTGAAGAAGGTTGCGCCTGGTGTCGACATCCTGATCGCCACGCCTGGCCGGTTGACCGATCTGGTGCGCGAAGGCGACCTCATGCTTGCCGACACCAAATGGCTGGTGCTCGACGAGGGCGACCGCATGCTCGACATGGGCTTCATTAATGACGTCAAGCGCATCGCCAAGGCGACCGCGCCGGACCGTCAGACGGTGCTGTTCTCCGCGACTATGCCCAATGAAATCGCCGAACTGGCGAAAGGCCTGCTGAAGAACCCAATCCGTGTCGAAGTCGCGCCGCAAAGCACGGCGGCGGCCGAGATCGCGCAGAGCGTCGTCCTTGCCCGCACCAAGCAGAAGCGCCAAGTGCTGTCGACGATGCTCGCCGACGAGACGATGAAGTCCGTCATCATCTTTTCGCGCACCAAGCACGGCGCCGACCGGGTAACCAAGGACCTCGAGCGCGACGGCTTCAAGGCCGCTGTCATCCACGGCAACAAGTCGCAGAATGCGCGGCAGAAGGCACTGAACGATTTCCGCGAGGGTTCGGTGCGCATTCTGGTGGCCACCGACATCGCCGCGCGCGGCATCGACGTGCCCGGCATCAGTCATGTCGTGAATTTCGACCTGCCTGATGAGGCGGAGAGCTATGTCCACCGCATCGGCCGCACCGGCCGCAACGGCCGGGACGGCATTGCGATTACGCTCTGCGATCCGTCCGAGAACAGCAAGCTGCGCCAGGTCGAACGCATCATCCGCGCCAAGCTGCCTGTTGTCGCCGACCATCTCGGCAGCCCCGATCCGCAGCGCAACCCGGCTGAGAAGAACGAGCGCTTCGAGCCTGCCAATGACCGAAACGACCGCAATGGCCGTCGCGACGGCAGGCGGCCGGGCGGCCAGAACAACGGCTCCGGCAAGAAGCGCTTCGGTGACAAGCCGGCCTTCGCTGGCGACCGCAAACCGGAAGGCGCCAAGCCCTTCAAGGGCAACAATAAACGCCGCTTCGGCGGCAAGCGGCCCGCGGCGCGGGCCGCGTAGGCAGGCCGCTTCGTATTGGCCGGGCATTTGCGTGCCCGGCTGGTCACCAGTGAGATAAAGGGTGACCGCGGTGAGGCTGCGGTCGCCCTTTCCGTATGGAAGCTCGGGCTACTTCGCGACCGCCTCGATCCAGACGGCAATTCTTTGTGCAAGGAAGGTCGTGGTCGATGGCGACAGGGCGTCGCCGGCGATGACGTGGTTGTCGGGATCGCCGGTATCGTCGACCGGAACCAGCTCGTGCGGCGCGCCCCAACGCCCGGCGATTTCACGCGTGCGGTCAGGCCGCACCACGCTGTCCGAATCCGAAAAGATGAAGAGGGCAGGGACCACCGCTTTCTCCACCGGCGCGCCATAGGCAAGTTCCGTCAGCGCCTGCATCGGCAGCGTCGCGGCAAGGGGATAGCTGGTGGTCCAGAATTTCTCGTGCAGTGCGTTGCGCGGCATGAAGCTGCGCTCCTTGCCGGCGACGAGTTCGGCGATTTGTTTGCCCCATCGCATGGTCAGGATCCCGGCGCCGGACGCCTTGACGCCGAAATTCGGCGAGATGAACGCGATCGCCGCCACGCCGTCCGAAGCACCCGGTTGTGTTGCCGCCCAGGCCGCCAGCGAGCCGCCGGTCGAGGTGGAGATGACGATCACCTTGTCGCCGATGGCCCGGCCGATCGCGAGCGCCTCCTCATAGTCGTTGATCCAGGCATTGAGGCTGCCTTGCGTCATGGCCGCGCCATCCTGCCCGTGGCCGGTGAGGCGGGTGAAGAACAGATTGGCGTCGAGTTGGTCGGCAACCTCGTCGGGCAGCGGGCGGAGCTCGCCCTTCGACGCCGAAAAGCCGTGGATATAGACGATGGACAGCCGTGTCCTGGCATGCACCATCGGATTGGCCCAGATGATCTCTTTCTCCAGCCCGTCACGGATGCCGGATATCGCCGCTTCCGTCCTGGCCACATAGGCCTGCGGATCGTCGCCGATTGCGGATGGATCGTAGCGGATTGTGGTGTCGACGGGAACCCGCGGGCCGAGCACGAAGGCCAGTGCGAGGATGGCGACTAACCCCAGCACAGCAAGCACGATTCGTCGCCCCATCGCAGACTCCAAACGCAACAACAACAAACCTACGGCGGTGGCGGGGAACAGGCAACGACCGGCCCGGCGATGAAGCCGCCGATCCGCTGGCTTCTATTCGCTCGGCGGCTTGCGGTCGTAATTCAGCGGCCGTGCCTTCCAGCTCGTCATGAGGCTGATCACGCCTCGGTACACCGGTCTCGGCAACAGGCTGAGCAGCTTCAGGGGCCAGCTCGTCCGGCGCGGGAATGTGACCTCGAAGCCGCCGGATTTGATACCCCGCACCATGCGCCGCGTCGCTCGGCTGACCGGCATCAGCCCCGGCATGGGCAGCATGTTCTTCTCGGTCAGCGGTGTGTCTATGAAGCCCGGATTCATGACCTGGACGCGCACGTTCATCTTGTCGAAATCGTATTTCAGCGATTCGGCCAGGATGTTGATCGCCGCTTTGGTGCCGCCATAAGCGGCCGTCGTCGGCCAGCCGAAATAAGCGGTGACCGAGCCGACCAGCACGATATGGCCGCGCGCCCGCACCCGCATGCGTTCGACGACCGGCACCAGCCCGTTGATGATGCCGAAATAGTTGACCTCGAAAGACCGGCGAAAATCGCTGACGACGAGAGCCTCGCCAGGCGTGGAAATGTAATTGCCCGCGTTTAAGACGGCGAGCACGATGGGGCCAAGCTCGTTTTCGATCGCAGCGACGGTTCTCGCCATGCGCGGCTCGTCGGTCACATCGCAGGGAAAAGCCTTGACCTTGCCTGGCATCTGCGCGGTCTCGACAATGAGCGTGTCGATCGGATCGCCATCGGGTGCGGTTACGGCCACCGCATAGCCCTGGGACGCAAGATCCCTGGCCAGCGAACGGCCGATGCCGCTGCTGCCTCCCGTGACCCAGGCGACGCCATGCTTCGGGTCGGCCCGATAAAGTGTCATGCTGCGCCCCCGTCGAATTGTTCTTGGCTTTTGCTCTAACCGCGAAGAAATCGAATGAAAAGAGCGGTTTTCGATGCCGGTCCCAAATGAACCGCGCGGATACGCCCGGCACCAGGGAGAGGCCGGCGCAAATGCAGTGCAGAAAATGCGACTGGACCAGGCAAATTCTTGCCTTGAAACCGAAGCTTCGGGTTTCTAGGGTTTCGCCGCAGCTACACAAGGACTCCCGAATGCCCCGCTCCGTGATCGACGCTATCGGCAACACGCCATTGATCCGCCTCAACAGGGCTTCGGAAGAAACCGGCTGCGAGATCCTGGGCAAGGCCGAATTCATGAATCCCGGACAGTCGGTCAAGGACCGCGCCGGCCTGTTCATCATCCGCGATGCCGAAGAGCGTGGGCTGCTCAGGCCGGGCGGCGTCATTGTCGAGGGCACGGCCGGCAATACGGGCATCGGGCTGACGCTGGTCGCCAAGGCGCTCGGCTACCGCACCGTCATCGTCATTCCCGAAACGCAGAGCCAGGAGAAGAAGGACACGATCAAGCTGCTCGGCGCCGAGCTGATCGAGGTTCCGGCCGTGCCGTACAAGAACCCCAACAATTACGTGAAATTGTCGGGGCGGCTGGCTGAGCAAATGGCGCGTTCGGAGCCGAACGGCGCTATCTGGGCCAACCAGTTCGACAATGTCGCCAACCGCGACGGGCACATCCGCACCACGGCGCAGGAGATCTGGAGCCAGACCGGCGGCAAGGTCGACGGCTTCGTCTCGGCGGTCGGCTCGGGCGGAACGCTGGCCGGCGTCGCTTTCGGACTGAAGGCGAAAAACAGGGACGTCAAGATTGCTCTCGCAGATCCGCTGGGCGCCGCGCTCTACAGTTTCTACACCAGCGGTGAGCTGAAGTCGGAAGGCAGTTCGATCACCGAAGGCATCGGGCAGGGGCGCATCACAGCCAACCTCGATGGGTTCACGCCCGACTTTTCGTTCCAGATTCGTGATGAGGATGCGTTGCCGATCGTCTTCGACCTGGTCCAGGAGGAAGGCCTTTGCGTCGGCGGTTCGACCGGCATCAACATAGCGGGCGCGATCCGACTGGCGCGTGAACTCGGCCCCGGCCATACCATCGTGACCATTCTTTGCGACTACGGCACACGCTACCAATCGAAACTGTTCAATCCCGAATTCCTGCGCGAAAAGAAGCTGCCGGTGCCCGGCTGGATGGAAGAGAAATCAGATATTTCCGTGCCGTTTGAAAAGGTCGTGTGATGGCGCACAAGACCGAAGCGCTGTTTCGCGACGACGCCTATCTCAGGACGGCCGATGCCGTGGTGGTCGCCGTCAACGAGCGCGGCGGCATCGTTCTGGACCGCACCATCTTCTATGCCACCTCGGGCGGGCAGCCGGGCGATAGCGGCCATTTCCAGCGCGCCGATGGCAGCCGCATCGTCCTGGCCGCCACCATCACCGGGGAAACAAAGGACGAGATCATCCACGTGCCGGCGCCGGAACAAGCCGCGCCTGCGGTCGGCGAGCGCCTGAAGCTCGCAATCGACTGGGAGCGACGTCATCTCTTGATGCGCATGCATGCCGCTTGCCATTTGCTCACCGTCGTCTGCCCGTTTCCGATCACCGGCGCGGCGGTTTCGGAAGACGACAGCCGTGTCGATTTCGACATTCCCGACGCCAGCTTCAGCAAGGAAGACGTGACGGCTGGCCTGATGGGCCTGGTGCGGGCCGATCATCCGATCTTTACCAGGCTGATCAGCGACGAGGAACTGGCCGCCAATCCGGGTCTGGTGAAGTCCAAGAATGTCCGTCCGCCGCTAGGTACCGGCAAAATCCGGCTGGTCTGCATCGGCGAGAATGCTTCGGTGGACAGTCAGCCCTGTGGTGGCACCCATGTCAAAAGCACCGGCGAGATCGGCGAAATCCATATCGGCAAGATTGAGAAGAAGGGGCGTGAAAACCGGCGCTTCCGCATCCGGTTTGGACCGATGCCCCAAACATGATCTCGAAAGCTACGATGTTTTCGGACAAGATCATGCGGCAAGGCAAGACAACGTCTGGTCAATGGCGGCAGGAGAACCACAATGGCTGAAGACAGTCCTTTCACCGTCGACGCGGACTGGTTGCAGGAGCGTTTGGGCCAGCCTGGCCTGACGATTGTCGATGCATCCTGGTATCTTCCGGCGCAAAACCGCGACGCGCGCGCCGAGTACGACGCTGGGCACATTCCGGGCGCCCGCTTCCTGGATCAGGACGCGGTCTCCGATCCGGACGCCGCGCTGCCGCATACGCTGCCGTCGCCGCAGCATTTCGCGCAGTATGTCGGCGCGATGGGCGTTTCGGCAGATGACACGATCATCGTCTATGACGGCCCGGGCTTTTTCTCGGCACCTCGGGCTTGGTGGATGTTCCGGGTGATGGGCGTCTTCCAGACCTATATCCTTGACGGCGGTTTCGATGGCTGGAAAGCGGCAGGTCGGCCGGTGACGGCCGAACCGACCAAAATCGCGCCAAGCGTGTTCCACGCCGATTTCGACGCCGGCCGGGTCGCCAGCCTTGCCGAGATGCGCCGCATCGTCGAAACCCGGGAAAGCCAGATTGCCGATGCACGCGGGGCAGGACGCTTCACCGGCGCGGAGCCGGAGCCGCGTGCGGGCGTCCGTTCCGGCCATATGCCGGGCGCGCGCAACTTGCCTTATTCGGCGCTGTCGGAAAACGGCGTGCTTCTGCCGAAGGAGCGGTTGCGCAAGGTGGTCGAGGACGCCGGCCTCGATCTGTCGAAGCCTATCGTCACTTCCTGCGGCTCCGGCGTTACGGCGGCGGTGATCACGCTTGCGTTGGAAACGCTTGGCCATACCGACAACAGGCTTTACGACGGCTCATGGACCGAATGGGGCGGTCTCTCCGACACACCAGTCGTGACAGGCAAGGAATGACGATGGAAAACGGCGAGCTGAAGGACATCGAAGTCACGGTGACGTTCCTCGAGATGCATGCGCCACCGGCCGTGTCGCCGCCCATGCCCTACAACCGCCAGGTCGCACTCCTGAAAACTAAGGACATTCCGCTGCATTTCTACCGGTACCTGATGGATCGGGTGGGGCGTAAATGGCACTGGGTCAATGTGCTGAGGCTGGATGACGACGAGCTTTCGGCCGGCATCCACCGCGAGGATCGCGACATCAGGGTGCTCTATCTCGATGGCGCACCCGCCGGTTTTTTCGACCTCAAGCCGCATCTGCCGGAAGAAGTCGAGCTCGCCTATTTCGGCATGATGGAACACGCCACCGGGCAAGGCATCGGCCGCTGGTTCCTGGGATCGGCGATCGCCGCGGCTTGGTCGTATGGACCGAAGCGGGTGACGGTGCAGACCTGCACGCTCGACCATCCTGCTGCCTTGCCGCTCTACCAGAAGCTCGGCTTCGCGCCGGTGGCGCAGAAGAAGGAGACCGTTCACCCTCTGCCCTTCGCCGAGCGCTCGGCCAGCGTCATGCGGCCATAGCGACGCCCTCACAAAAGCTGAACCTCTCGTTCATCCGCGCTTCAGCCTGTCTCTGCCATCTTGCCCGCACATAATACGGGCCGAAGGAGAAAAGACATGCTGACCCGCCGTACCCTTGCCGCCGCGCTGATCGCGGCAATCGCAATGCCCGGTCTCGCCGCCGCGCAGGCGACAACGCCTTCGGCCGCAACCATCGAACGAAAGCTCGAGGCGGCACCCCGCGTGAAGCTGCGCCCGAACGAGCGCGTCACCATCCGTGAGTTCAAGCGCCGGCCGGACCTGCGCCGCATGGCCCGGTCGATCGATATCCAGTCGATCAATTTCGCTTTCGGCTCGGCCGCGATCTCCAGCTCGCAATACGACAAGATCGACACTATCGCCGATGCGTTGCAGCGTATCCTGCGCCGCAACCCCGGGGCGCGCGTCCTCATCGAGGGCCATACCGACGCCGTCGGCTCCTTCCAATCGAACCGGATCCTGTCGGAACAGCGCGCCGCCTCGCTGAAGCGCACGCTGGTGCGCGAGTTCGGCGTGCCGGCCTATGCTTTGGAGACGGTCGGTTATGGCGAGGAATTCCTGCTGGTGCAGACGCAGAACGAAAACTGGCGGAACCGGCGGGTCACCCTCCGTCGCTTTGACGACTTCATTCGCTGAGGGAGTTCCGACAATCCGGTGAAGTTCGCCTTGCCTTGGTCGGCTGGAACAAGCCGACCAAGGGCCAATGATTGTCAGGAATCGGGTGGGAGGCGGGGGCTGATGCGCATAATTTCCGATCAATGACATCGGAGATTTTCGCCATGACCATCCAGTTCAAAGCCTTGCCGACACAAGATGTACGAGCGCTTCAGCGCGGCGGGCCCGATGCCTATGGAAACACGCCCGAGCGTAAGGTCTCCGACGGCGACGGCATGCCATGCCGGCATTGCCTGAAGAACATCGCCGGCGGAGACGACTATCTCATCCTGGCCTACCGGCCATTCCCCAAACTTCAGCCCTATGCCGAGACCGGACCGATCTTCCTTCACGCGCAGGAATGCGAGCGCGCCGCGGAATCTCAGGCACTTCCCGAAATTCTCGAAAGCCCGGACTATATCGTGCGCGGCTACGGCAGGGATGACCGCATCGTCTATGGCAGCGGTGGCGTCATTGCGACCGATGCGATCGCCGCGCGCGCCGAGGCTCTCTTGGAACGCGACGAGATTGCCTACGTGCATGTCCGCTCGGCGCGCAACAATTGCTTCCAGTGCCGGATCGAACGTGTCTGACGGGCGCATGTGGCGGTGCGATAGCGGAGCGCTGTCGTACTCCTGTCATACCATTGCGGTACACGGGTAGCCGTCGATCGATTTGTCGACCGCGGATGAACCGGCGGCAAATCTCGACATCGAGGAAGCGGGGCCTTGGCTCCGCTTTTTTGTTTGCCTGAACCTTCCACAGAAATTTTCTGCGCAAAGAAGCATATGGGCTTCGACTATTTGCCTGGAGGGCTCAGTTAAACTTGCAATTGGCGCCGAGACGCAGGTTGCGGCACCATGTTTTAAGTCCGAGCCGGGTGCAGGCCTGACAGCCGCCAATCCGGAAAGAAAAAACCCGCCGGGAATGACCGGCGGGCTGACGGGAGGCAGGTATCCTCTCAGGAGAATCAGGCCGCGAGAACCGCCTTCGGCTCGACCAGTTCGTAGCCGAGCGCTTCGGCGACCGCACGGTTGGTGATCTTGCCTCTGTGGACGTTGAGTCCATTGCGCAGATGATGGTCGTCGACCAGCGCCTTTAGCCCCTTATCGGCGAGCTGAAGGCCATAGTGCAGCGTCGCGTTGTTGAGTGCATGTGCTGAGGTGACCGGCACGGCGCCCGGCATGTTGGCGACGCAGTAGTGGATGACGCCGTCGACCTCGTAGGTCGGCTCGGCATGCGTGGTCGCGTGCGAGGTCTCGAAGCAGCCGCCCTGGTCGATGGCAACGTCGACCAGCACCGACCCCTTCTTCATGCCCGAAAGCATTTCGCGCGAGACCAGCTTCGGCGCCGCAGCACCCGGGATCAGCACGGCGCCGACAACGATGTCGGCGGAAAAGCACTCTTCTTCCAGAGCCTCCACGGTCGAGTAGCGGGTATGGACGCGGCCGGCAAAGAGGTCATCGAGCTGGCGCAGGCGCGGGATCGAGCGGTCGATGATGGTGACGTCGGCGCCCAGGCCAGCCGCCATCCTGGCTGCGTGCAGGCCGACGACGCCGCCGCCGAGCACGGTGACCTTGCCGGGCAGCACGCCGGGCACGCCGCCGAGCAGCACGCCGCGGCCGCCATTGGCCTTCTGCAGCGCCGTGGCGCCGGCCTGGATCGACAGGCGGCCGGCGACTTCCGACATCGGCGCCAGCAACGGCAGGCCGCCCCGGTCATCGGTCACCGTTTCATAGGCGATGGCGGTAACGCCCGAAGCGAGCAGGCCCTTGGTCTGTTCCGGATCCGGAGCGAGATGAAGATAGGTGTAGAGGATCTGGCCATCGCGCAGTTGGGCCCATTCGTTAGGCTGCGGCTCCTTGACCTTGACGATCATATCCGACTTGGCGAACACGTCGGCCGCCGTCTTGGCGATGGTGGCGCCGGCGGCGCGATAGGCGTTGTCGTCGGCGCCAATGCCAGCCCCGGCGCCGGTCTCGACCAGCACCTCATGTCCGTGGGCGACATATTCGCGGACCGAGCCGGGCGTAAGTCCGACGCGATATTCATGGTTCTTGATTTCCCGGGGGCAGCCGACGCGCATTTTCTTTTCTCCTGACACGGCCCTTCGGGGCTCGTTCGCTGTATTGACGTAGTCAACCACGAATCGTTGCGTAAGTGTTTGCGAATGCACTTGCAGGAGGGCTCGCTATTCGATAATTGTTGCGTAAAATGCATAGAAATTCGCAGGAATCACGAAGAATGCCGCTCGACAGGATTGATATCGCCATTCTGGAGACATTGCAGAAGGATGGCCGGATGCCGAACGCCGCCCTTGCCGAAAGGGTCGGCCTGTCCCAGTCGGCCTGTTCGCGCCGGCTCGACAATCTGGAGAAATCCGGAACCATCCGCGGCTATCATGCCCGGCTTTCCAATGCAGCACTTGGTCACCAGATGACGGCGATCGTGCACATATCGCTGTCGGGCCAGTTCGAGAAGACGCTGTCGGATTTCGAGGCTGCGATCAAGCGCTGCCCGAACGTGCTGTCCTGCCACCTGATGTCGGGCGAGTACGACTACATCCTCAGGATCGCGGCCAAGGACCTTGCCGACTACGAACGCATCCACAAGGAGTGGCTGTCGGCGATGCCGCATGTGACGAAGATCAATTCGTCTTTTGCCCTGCGCGAAATCATCGACCGGACGGCGATGGGCCTGAAGCCCGAAATGGCCTGAGCATTCTCAGCCTTCCACGCCTTCAGCCGTCTACGCCTTGGCAGCATCCGTCACGATCCGGTCCATCGGGATATCGTGCGGCTGCGGGTAGATGGTGGCGATTCGCTGCAATTCGTAGCCGACGCCGATGACCAGCGGCTTGAACGGCATCGCCGCCAGCGTTCGGTCGTAGAACCCGCCGCCATAGCCCAGGCGATAATTGCCGGAATCGATGCCGACGATCGGTGAGATGACGATGTCGGGCAAGACCGGTTCGCCCTCGGCCGGAATCGGAATGTTCCACACGCCCTTCTCCAGCCGGTCGCCCGGAACATAGGCCCGGAAGATCAGCGGCTGTGCCTTTTCGATGACGACGGGCAGCGCGGTGCGCCCGCCTCGTTCATTGATGGCGGCCATCCATGGCCGCAGGTCCGGCTCGCCGCGAAACGGCCAATAGAGGCTGACCATGCGGCCGGCGATATCGCCGATCGCCGCGTCGAGGGCTCCGGCGATGCTCTGCGACATCGCCGTTCGCGCATCGGCGGAAACCGCGAGACGCGCCGCGATCAGGCGTTCCCGTTCGGCCTTGCGCCATCGTCTGACGTCGGTCCAATCGGATATCGGCGCGTGAAACGCGGGATCGAGTTCGTGCATGAAGCATGGCGGCGAGGAATATTGCGCCGGACCCTGGTCGTCGTGATCGTTGGCCATGCTCACCTCATCGCTGTTTTCCATAACGCTATACCCGGCGGGGGGATGCGACATGTGCATTCACGACATGGAACGACGAGTCTCGGGCACGGCCTTCGTGTTGTTGCATTGCACAAAAGCTCCTACATCAAAGGCATGCGATATTGCTGGTCAGGGTGAATGCGATGGATCAAGCCAATCACCATGTCGTCGTCGTAGGGGCGGGGTTCGGCGGCCTCGAATTCACCCGCGCTCTCGCCGGTGCGCCCGTGCGCATCACCATGATCGACAAACGCAATCACCATCTTTTCCAGCCGCTGCTCTACCAGGTCGCAACGACAGCGCTGGCGACCTCGGAGGTCGCCTGGCCGATCCGCCACCTGCTGCGCAAGCGCAAGGACGTGACGACGCTGCTCGCCAATGTCACCGGCATCGACCGAGCCGGAAAACGCGTGCTGCTCGATGACGGCAGCACCGTCGCCTACGACACGCTGGTGCTCGCCACCGGCGCCCGACACGCCTATTTCGGCCACGACGAATGGGAGCCGTTCGCGCCAGGGCTGAAGACGCTGGAGGACGCCACCACCATTCGACGGCGCATTCTGCTCGCCTTCGAGCAGGCCGAGCGGGAAACCGATCCTGCCAGGCGCCAGGCGCTGCTGACGATTGCGATCGTCGGCGGTGGTCCGACCGGTGTCGAACTTGCCGGCACCATTGCCGAACTGGCGCACGACACACTGCGCGGCGAATTCCGCAACATCGACACGCGCGAGACGCGTGTGGTGCTGATCGAGGCTGGCGACCGCATACTGGCCAATTTTGCGCCGAAACTGTCCGATTATGCCGGAAAGGCGTTGAAGCGGCTCGGCGTGACGATCGAACTCGGCCGGGCGGTCACGCGCTGCGACGCCGAGGGCGTCGTCTTCGGCGACACGCATCTGCCGGCGAGGACCATATTGTGGGCGGCGGGCGTTGCCGCTTCGCCGGCAGCCGAATGGCTGGGCGCCGCCGCCGACCGGGCGGGAAGGGTGCTGGTTGAACCCGATCTCACCGTGCCGGGCAGCCCCGAGATTTTCGTCATCGGCGACGCCGCTCTCGTGCTGCGGCCCGATGGACGGCCCGTTCCCGGCGTGGCGCCTTCCGCCAAGCAGGAGGGCCGCCATGTTGCCGCGACCATCAAGGCCAGGCTTGCCGGCGATACGAGCGTACGGCCGTTCCACTACAAGCATGCCGGGGACCTGGCCACGATCGGCAAGCGCGCCGCGGCGATCGATTTCGGCTGGATCAGGCTGACCGGCTGGCCGGCCTGGTGGCTGTGGGGACTGGCGCACATCTATTTCCTGATCGGCTTCCGCAACCGGCTCGCGGTGTCGCTGAGCTGGCTATGGATCTACGTCACGGGCCAACGCAGCGCCCGCCTGATCACGCAGGGCGACGACGACAAGGGCTGATCTTCCGCGCTTGCGACCGTTCATCCGCGCGTCATCTGTTGTTGATCGACTGACAGCTCCGACGCGCGCAACTTCTTGAATGGACTCGAATAGGTTTCAGCGCGAAGTTCGCTTCGGGCAGGGTCTTTCGTGTCGTCGAAAAGGAGAAAACATGTCGCAGCCGCTCCATTCCGTCTCCCGCCGCGGTCTCCTCGCGGGCGCCGCCGCCACGGGCGCGCTAATTGCGCTTCACCCTTTCTCCGCCCGCGCCCAGACCAACCAGGCGCATCTCCGGATCATGGAGACCACCGACATCCATGTGAATGTGCTGCCCTATGACTATTACGCCGACAAAGCGAATGACACGATGGGACTGTCGCGCACGGCCTCCCTGATCGACGCGGTGCGCAAGCAAGCCGTTAATTCGATGCTGATCGACAATGGCGACCTGCTGCAGGGCAATCCGATGGGCGACTACATCGCCTATGAAAAGGGCATGAAGGACGGTGACCTGCATCCGATCATGAAAGGCATGAACCTGCTCGGCTACGAGTGCTCGACGTTGGGCAACCACGAATTCAACTACGGCCTGTCCTTCATGGACAAGGTTCTGGCCGGCGCCAATTTCCCCTTCGTCTGCGCCAACCTGATCCGCGGCACCGAGCTTGCCGCGAACCCGCGCGACGACAAGCTCTACCTCAAGCCCTACGTCATCCTCGACAAGAAGATCAGCGACGGTTCAGGCACCGAGCAACCGATCAGGATTGGCATCATCGGCTTCGTGCCGCCGCAGATCATGGTCTGGGATCTCAAGAACCTCGAAGGTAATGTCAGAACGCGCGACATTGTCGAGGCCGCCAAGGCCTGGGTGCCGCAGATGAAGGAAGAGGGCGCCGACATTATCATCGCGCTCTCGCATTCTGGCATCGACGTCAAGCAGGGCGATATGATGGAGAACGCATCGTTCTTTGTCGCCGGCGTCGAAGGCATCGACGCGGTGTTCACGGGTCACCAGCATCTGGTGTTCCCTGGCAAGAAGGATTTTCAGGCGCTCGAAGGCGTCGATGCGCAAAAGGGTACGCTGCAGGGCAAGCCGGCCGTCATGGGCGGCTTCTGGGGCTCGCATATGGGCCTGATCGACCTGATGCTGGAGCGCGACGGCTCGAAATGGAAGATCGTGTCCGCCACCTCGGAAGCGCGGCCGATCTTCGAACGTGTCGACAACAAGAACAAGCCGACTGTCGCGGACGACAACCGCATCATCGCCGCGCTCGAGCAGGACCACCAGGCAACGCTCGCCTATGTGCGTCGTCCCGTCGGCAAGACCGCAGCGCCGCTCTATTCCTATTTCGCGCTGGTCGCCGACGATCCGTCGGTTCAGGTCGTCAGCCAGGCGCAGACCTGGTACCTTCAGGACATCCTGAAAAACACACAATGGAAGGACGTGCCGCTGCTGTCGGCGGCAGCCCCCTTCAAGGCCGGCGGGCGCAACGGCGCCGACTACTACACCGATGTGCCGGCAGGCGACATCGCCATCAAGAACGTCGCCGACCTCTACCTTTATCCCAACACCGTGCGGGCCGTTGAGATCACCGGAGCGCAGGTCAAGGAATGGCTGGAAATGTCGGCCGGCATCTTCAACCGGATCGAACCTGGCAAGGCCGACCAGGCGCTCATCAACACCGACTTTCCGTCCTACAATTTCGATGTTATCGACGGCGTCACCTACAGAATAGATCTGTCGCAGCCGCCGAAATACGATGCCAAGGGCGGGCTGGCGAATGCTAGTGCCAATCGCATCGTCGGCCTGATGTTCGACGGCAAACCGATTGATCCCAATCAGAAATTTGTCGTTGCAACGAACAACTACCGGGCCGGCGGCGGCGGCAATTTTCCTGACATCGACGCTTCCAAAATTATCTACGAAGCGCCAGACACCAACCGCGACGTCATCGTCCGCTACATCGTCAAGCAGGGCACCATCAACCCGTCGGCGGACGGCAACTGGTCGTTCGCGCCGCTGCCCGGAACCAGCGTCGTGTTCGAGACAGGGCCCAAGGCGAAGGACCTCATCGCCGAAGTGAAGTCATTGAAGATCGAGCCGGCGGGCGCCGGCGAGGCAGGATTTGCGAAATACCGCATCCTTCTCTGACCGCCATTCGCAATTGGGACGCGGGCCATTTCTGGATCATGTCCGGCCAGTCGCCGGCGACGAGATCGAAGGCGCGCCGGCATAGATTTGGCAGTTCCAGGTGCCGAGAGCTCACATACCGGACGAGGGTCGACACGGATCCCATCTTTGCCTGGCGGAAACGTCTATGAGCACAGCCGGGCTTATGCGATAGATTAGCCATGCGTTATGTCATCGTCATCGCCGCCGTTGCGTTCTTCCTGATCTGGGACGGTCTCTACAACCAGGGCCGGTACCTCGATATGACGGTGAGGAATGTCTCTCACGTGGTGCGTTACGTCACCGGCAAGGTCTAGTCCCGTTCAGGTCTCATGCATCCCGGGCGCGTCGCAAGGACGCGCGGCACCCTGAACGGTTGACCTGACGGTTTCGTCGTCACAAAAGACCCCGGATTTTTGATCGAGGAGGCGGGGTTGATCCGGCATATCGTTTTCTTCAGCGCGCGGCGTGGCGAGGATGTGGAGGCAGTGCGCTCTGGGCTGCTGGCGCTCGGCGGCATTCCCCATTCCAGCCTGTTCGAGGTGACGCTGAACACCAAGGTCGATCCGCTGTCGGATGAGATCGACGTGGTCGTCTACGCCGAGTTTACCGATGCCGCCGCATTGGCCGCCTACAAGGCGCATCCGCTCTATGCGCAGACCACCAGCAGGGTCAAGCCATTGCGCGAACTGCGTTATTCCGCCGATGTGGTGGCCGGAAGCTGATTCGGGCGCCCTTGAACCCTTTTGCGCAATGATGCACACCGCGCTGGCATGATCCAAACACCACCCACAGGCACTCATCCGCTCGATCACCTCGTGCTGCCGACCTCGAGCCTCGATGTGGCGCGGGCGCGGCTGACGGCCCTCGGCTTCATCGTCGCGCCGACAGGCATCCATCCATTCGGCACGGAAAATTGCTGCGTCTTCCTCGCGGACGGCACCTATCTGGAACCGCTGGCTGTAGGCGATGATCAGGCCGCGATGAAGGCCGCCGGCCAGGGCAATGTCTTCGTCGCGCGCGACCGGCTCTATCGTGACCGCAATGGCAATGAAGGTTTTTCCGCCGTGGTCCTGACCACGGACGACGCCGATGCGGACCATGCACGCTTTGTCGATGCGAGCCTGTCGGGCGGGGACATGCTGGGCTTTTCGCGGGCGTTCACCGACGCTGCCGGCAAAAGCGACATGGCGTCATTCAAACTGGCCTTCGCGTCGACCGGGGGTTCAACCGATGCGTTCCTGTTCGCCTGCCAGCGCGTCAACGCGCCGGAAGTGGACCGCACGGCGCTGCAGGCTCATGCCAACGGTGCCACGGGAATTGTCGAGATCGTGGCGATCAGCGACGAGCCCGCCGAGCAGCGCCGGCTGATTTCCGTGGCAGTAAACGATCCGACGGCTGACGCGCGCGCCTCCATTTTTCGTCTACCTAACGCTATCTTGACTGTACTCGACCCGGCCTCTTTCACGGCACGCTTTGGCGTGCCCGCCGGTAAGCCGACGCAACTCCGCTTCGCGGCAGTCGTCTTTTCGGTTCGGCGTGCCGCCGTCGCGGCAGGTCTGCTTGCAGCCAATTCCATCAGATACGATATGTCGGGCAGTGATATCGTCGTGCAGCCGACATCCGGGCAGGGCGCGGCCTTCATCTTTCGGGAGATACAATGAGCAACGCCTTGGCGCCCAATTCATCGGTAACCGTCGGCAATGTCGTCTTCGACAACGCAGCGCCGCTGTCGCTGATCGCCGGCCCTTGCCAGTTCGAATCACGCCAGCATGCCTTCGACATGGCCGGCGCGCTGAAGGAATTGACAGGCAGGTTGGGCATCGGCCTCGTCTATAAGACCAGCTACGACAAAGCCAACCGCACCTCCCTGTCGGCAACGCGCGGTGCCGGCATGGAGGCGGCGCTCCCGGTCTTCGACGAGTTGCGCAAGGAATTCTCCTTGCCGGTACTGACCGACGTCCACACCGAGGAACAGTGCGCCATCGTTGCGCCGCATGTCGACGTGCTGCAGATCCCGGCCTTCCTGTCGCGCCAGACCGACATGCTGGTTGCCGCCGCAAGGACGGGCAAGGTGATCAACGTCAAGAAGGGACAGTTCCTCGCGCCCTGGGACATGAAGAACGTGGTGGCCAAGGTCACTGGCTCCGGCAACGCCAATGTCTTGACCACCGAGCGCGGCGCCTCGTTCGGCTACAACACGCTCGTCTCCGACATGCGGGCCCTGCCCATTATGGCCGACATCGGCGCGCCTGTGATTTTCGACGCCACCCATTCGGTCCAGCAGCCGGGCGGGCAGGGCGGTTCGTCCGGCGGCGAACGCCGCTTTGTCGAGACCTTGGCCCGCGCGGCTGTCGCCGTCGGCGTTGCCGGCGTCTTCATCGAGACCCACCAGGATCCGGATAATTCGACCTCGTCCGACGGACCGAACATGGTGCCGCTGAAGGACATGCCGGCACTTCTGGAAAGGTTGATGGCGTTCGATCGGGTAGCGAAGGCCCGCTGACCCCGGCGCAGCTGAAGGTCGTCGCCGCGGAGGGCATATATCGGCCTGCCACGTCAGTAAGAAGTCACCTTTATACAGGTGGAAAAAGTCGAACAGACCGGCGGAAAAGTCGGGAACCTTCGATCTCGCCCCTCATTGTGAAAGTCCAGAGCAACGACAATGAGGAGCACATCATGACAACCCAGGCAGGACACACAGAGGCTATCGCTGCTTCGCGGGTCATCGGCACATCCGTCTATAACACCGAAGGCACGAAGATCGGCAGCATCGAGGACGTCATGCTCGACAAGCTGTCCAACGGCATCATGTTCGCTGTGATCGGTTTTGGCGGCTTTCTCGGCATGGGTGAAAAATATCACGCCATCCCGTGGGCGAGTTTGGATTACGATGAGGATAGGGGCGGCTATGTCGTGCCATTCTCGAAGGACCAGCTGAAAGCCGCTCCCGCCTATTCGATCAACGAGCTGACGGGCGCCGATGGCGAGGCCGCACGTGACGCCTCCTACAATTACTACAAGGTCGAGCCTTACTGGCATTGACCGGCCAGCCTGACGTGAAAAGGCCCCCGCAAACCAGCGGGGGCCTTTTACATGATCGCCTGCCGTGCTTACTCCGCGCTGCGGAGGGTCGACAGTTGCACCGCGCCCTGTGGAGGCTGCTGGTTGTCGCAGGACGTCAGGAACGCCGCCGCGATCAGGAACAAACTCACGATACCGCTTAACTCGGACATGGCGAAACTCCTCCTGTTTCGCCCCGCGCAGCCGCCATCATAGACCGGCGGCCATCCTATGGCGCATGACTTATGATGACAGGAATTTGCGCTTCGTGAATCGCGCCGGCGGCAATAATTGGCGGTGGCCCGATTGCCTTTTGCGCCGCTTTGGCTAAGACGGGCGCGACGTTTCGTCAGATCAATCGGGGACATCGCAATGACCGCCATCATCGACATTGTCGGGCGTGAAATCCTGGACAGCCGTGGAAATCCGACCGTCGAGGTCGATGTCGTGCTCGAAGACGGTTCGATGGGCCGCGCGGCCGTGCCGTCTGGAGCTTCCACCGGCGCGCATGAAGCCGTCGAACTGCGCGACGGCGGCGCCCGCTATCTCGGCAAGGGCGTGCTGCGGGCCGTCGAGGCGGTCAACGGCGAACTGTTCGAGGCAATCGGCGGCATGGAAGCCGAAAACCAGATCCACATCGACCAGACCATGATCGAACTCGACGGCACGCCCAACAAGAGCCGGCTCGGCGCCAACGCTATTCTCGGCGTGTCGCTGGCGGTGGCCAAGGCCGCGGCCGAAGCCGCCGGCCTGCCGCTCTATCGTTACGTCGGCGGCACCAAGGCGCATCTGCTGCCGGTACCGATGATGAACATCATCAATGGCGGCGCCCATGCCGACAACCCGATCGATTTCCAGGAATTCATGATCCTGCCGGTCGGTGCGCCAACGCTGCGCGAAGGCGTGCGCTGGGGTTCTGAGGTCTTCCACACGCTGAGGAAGAAGCTGAAGGACGCCGGCCACAACACCAATGTCGGCGACGAAGGCGGCTTTGCCCCGAACCTGAAGAGCGCGCCGGTGGCGCTCGATTTCATCATGGAGTCGATCGAGCAGGCCGGCTTCAAGCCGGGCGAGGAGATTGCGCTCGGCCTCGATTGCGCTGCGACGGAATTCTTCAAGGACGGCAACTACGTCTATGAAGGCGAGAAGAAGACACGCGATCCGAAGGCGCAGGCGAAATACCTGGCCAAGCTCGCCGCCGATTATCCGATCATTTCGATCGAGGACGGCCTTGCCGAGGATGACTGGGAAGGCTGGAAATATCTGACCGACCTGATCGGCAAGAAGACGCAGCTCGTCGGCGATGATCTCTTCGTCACCAATACGGCGCGCCTGCGCGATGGCATCCGCATGGGGGTCGCCAATTCGATCCTGGTCAAGGTCAACCAGATCGGATCGCTGACCGAGACGCTCGATGCCGTCGAGACCGCGCACAAGGCCGGCTACACCGCCGTCATGTCGCATCGCTCGGGCGAGACCGAGGATTCGACCATCGCCGACCTCGCCGTCGCCACCAATTGCGGGCAGATCAAGACCGGATCGCTGTCGCGTTCCGACCGCATGGCCAAATACAACCAGCTCATCCGCATCGAGGAAGAACTCGGCAAGCAGGCGCGCTACGCCGGCAAGTCGATGTTGAAGGGCTGAGCCGGAGCATCGGACACAGGGATGGCGGTGAGGGGCGGGAATTCCCGCCCTTTTTCGTTGGAGCGCCTGTGGACGTGTCATCCGTAACCGTCCGTTAAGCACAATGGAGCGAAAAAGACCGTGGTCGCCCGAGTTCGCGACTGCGAGGGAACGGACGATGTGGACGCGTCAGCACAAACAGAGAAACACCGGCCGGCTGATTATCCCCTCGCTCTGCGCGGTGTTCCTGGCCTATTTCGGCTTTCATGCCTATCACGGCGAGTTCGGCATCAATTCGAAATACCAGCTGGAGGCCGAGACTGTTGCCCTGCAGGCCCAGCTCGATGCGATCAAGGCGCGCAGGATGGAGCTGGAACGGCGCGTCAAGCTGATGCACGACGGCACGCTGGAGAAGGACATGCTCGACGAGCAGGCGCGTAAGGCGCTGAATTTGTCCCAGGCCGACGAAATCACCATCATGTTGCCGGTCTCGGCAAAGTAACCAATATCAGGTTAATCACCAATATTTTCAATGATTCTAATTGCTTAGTCGCATGCCAGCTATGCAATTTCGACATGGCGGAACACGTTCTCACGTGTTAGCCTCCCCAAAATCAGTGGGGAGAGCTGATCTTCCCTGAGCAGATTTCATCTCGCTCGAGCAGATTTCATCTTGCTCGAAATGTCCGCGAAGAGACGCCAACAGGGAGTGATGCATGGCAACCGCAGCCAGGAAAGCGCCTGCCAAATCGAAATCCGACGGCAAATCGGGCCTTTCCGCGCCCAAACCAGTGGAATTCACCAAGGACGAGGAGCTTGCCGCCTACCGGCACATGCTGCTTATTCGCCGTTTCGAGGAAAAGGCCGGCCAGCTTTACGGGATGGGCTTCATCGGCGGCTTCTGCCATCTCTACATCGGCCAGGAAGCGGTCGTCACCGGTATGAAGATGGCGCTGATCGACGGTGACCAGATGATCACGGCCTACCGCGACCACGGTCATATGTTGGCGATGGAACTGTCGCCGCGTGGCGTCATGGCCGAACTGACCGGCCGCCGAGGCGGCCTGTCGAAGGGCAAGGGCGGCTCCATGCACATGTTCTCCAAGGAGAAGCATTTCTACGGTGGCCACGGCATCGTCGGCGCCCAGGTGTCGCTCGGCACGGGCCTGGCCTTTGCCAACCGCTATCGCAGCAACAACAATGTCACGCTGACCTATTTCGGCGACGGGGCCGCCAACCAGGGCCAGGTCTACGAAAGCTTCAACATGGCCTCGCTTTGGAAGCTGCCGGTGATCTACATCATCGAGAACAACCGCTATGCCATGGGCACCTCGGTATCGCGCTCCTCGGCGGAGACCGACTTCTCGAATCGCGGCGCCTCGTTCAAGATTCCCGGCATCCAGGTCGACGGCATGGACGTGCGTGCTGTCAAGGCCGCCGGCGATCTCGCTACCGAATGGTGCCGTGCCGGCAATGGGCCGCTGATCCTCGAAATGCAGACTTACCGCTATCGGGGCCATTCGATGTCCGACCCGGCGAAATACCGCTCCAAGGAAGAAGTGCAGAAGATGCGCTCCGAGCATGACCCGATCGAGCAGGTCAAAGCGCGGCTGATCCAGAAGAAGTGGGCAAGCGAGGACGAATTGAAGACCATCGACAAGGAGGTTCGCGACGTCGTCGCCGATGCCGCCGAGTTTGCCCAGCACGACGCCGAGCCGGATCCGTCCGAGCTCTGGACCGACATCGTATTGTAACGGGAGGGCAAGGACATGCCGATCGAAATTCTCATGCCCGCCCTTTCGCCGACCATGGAAGAGGGCAATCTTTCCAAGTGGTTGAAGAACGAGGGCGACAAGGTCGTCGCCGGCGACGTCATCGCCGAGATCGAAACCGACAAGGCGACGATGGAAGTCGAAGCTGTCGATGAGGGCACGCTTGCCAAGATCGTGGTTCCCGCAGGCACCGAAGGCGTCAAGGTCAACGCGGTGATCGCCGTGCTGGCTGTCGATGGCGAAGATGTCGACAAGGCCGGCGAAGGCATCGGTGAAGAGCCCGCCAAGACTGAGGCAAAGGCGCCGACACCGGCACCCGCCGCGGCCAAGAGCGAGGCAGCGGCGCCTGTGGCGGCCGCGCCGAAGACGGAAGTCGCCGCCGATCCTGACATACCCGCCGGGACCGAGATGGTCTCGACCACGGTGCGCGAAGCGCTGCGCGATGCCATGGCGGAGGAAATGCGCCGCGACGGCGATGTCTTCGTCATGGGCGAGGAAGTTGCCGAGTACCAGGGCGCCTACAAGATCACCCAAGGCCTGCTGCAGGAGTTCGGACCGCGTCGCGTCGTCGACACGCCGATCACCGAGCACGGCTTTGCCGGCGTCGGGGTCGGTGCGGCGATGGCTGGCCTGAAGCCGATCGTCGAATTCATGACCTTCAACTTCGCCATGCAGGCGATCGACCAGATCGTCAACTCGGCCGCCAAGACGCTCTACATGTCCGGCGGACAGATGGGCGCGCCGATCGTCTTCCGCGGGCCGAATGGTGCTGCGGCTCGCGTCGCCGCCCAGCATTCGCAATGCTATGCCGCCTGGTACAGCCACATACCGGGCCTGAAGGTGGTGATGCCTTATACCGCCGCAGACGCCAAGGGACTGCTCAAGGCGGCGATCCGCGATCCGAACCCGGTCATCTTCCTCGAAAACGAAATCCTCTACGGCCAGTCCTTCGACGTGCCGAAGCTGGACGACTTCGTGTTGCCGATCGGCAAGGCGCGCATCCATAAGTCAGGCAAGGACGTCACCATCGTCTCCTTCGGCATTGGCATGACCTATGCGGTCAAGGCCGAAGCGGAACTGCGCGGCATGGGCATCGACGCAGAGATCATCGATCTCAGGACCATCCGTCCGCTCGACTTCGACACCATCATCGCCTCGGTGAAGAAGACCAACCGGCTGGTCGTGGTGGAAGAAGGTTTCCCGCAGAACTCGGTCGGCGACCATATCGCCAACCAGGTGTCGCAGCGAGCCTTCGATTTCCTCGACGCGCCGGTCATCACCATTGCCGGCAAGGACGTGCCGATGCCCTATGCGGCCAATCTCGAAAAGCTGGCTTTGCCGAATGTCGGCGAAGTCATCGAGGCCGTCAAAGCCGTCTCATATCGCTGAACCGGGCGGGAGGACACAATGCCAATCAACATCACCATGCCGGCCCTCTCGCCCACCATGGAAGAGGGCAATCTGTCGAAGTGGCTCGTGAAGGAGGGCGACAAGGTTTCGCCCGGCGATGTCATTGCCGAGATCGAGACCGACAAGGCGACGATGGAAGTCGAAGCCGTCGATGAGGGCACGGTGGCGAAACTGGTCGTTCCCGCCGGCACCGAAGGCGTCAAGGTCAATGCGCTGATCGCCGTGCTTGCCGCCGAGGGTGAGGACGCAAGTGCCGCCGCGAAAAGCGGTGGCGATGCCGCACCGGCGAAAGCGGAGCCTCCCAAGGCTGAGACATCGAAGACCGAGACTCCCACCTCTCCGTCCGATGGGGGAGGTCGCGCCGCGGGTGAACCCACCGCCGCGCCCCCCACCCCGGCCGGAAGGCCTGCCGACCCTCCCCACAAGGGGGAGGGTGAAGGGCGCACCTTTGCTTCGCCGCTCGCGCGCCGTATTGCCAAAGAGGCGGGCGTCGATGTGTCTGCCGTGACCGGCACCGGCCCGCATGGCCGGGTGGTGAGGGCCGATGTCGATGCCGCCATAGCCGGCGGCGGCGCCAAGGCGGCACCCGCTGCCAAAGCTCCGGCTGGCGCGCCGGCCGCTGCTCCCGCGCCGGTAAAGGCGATGTCGGACGATCAGGTGCTGCGCCTGTTCGAGGAAGGCTCCTATGAACTCGTCCCGCATGACAATATGCGCAAGACCATCGCGCGCCGGCTGGTCGAGGCCAAGACCACCATCCCGCATTTCTACCTGACGCTCGACTGCGAGCTCGATGCGCTGCTTTCGCTGCGCACGCAGCTCAATGCGGCCGCACCGGTAAAGAAGACCGACAAGGGCGAGGCGCCCGCCTACAAGCTCTCGGTCAACGACATGGTGATCAAGGCGATGGCCATGGCGTTGAAGGCGGTGCCGGATGCCAATGCCTCGTGGACCGAAAGCGCCATGGTCAAGCACAGGCATGCCGATGTCGGCGTCGCGGTGTCGATCCCCGGCGGCCTGATCACGCCGATCATTCGCAAGGCGGATGAAAAGACGCTGTCGGTGATCTCCAACGAGATGAAGGACCTGGCCAGCCGCGCGCGCAGCCGCAAGCTGAAGCCGGAGGAATATCAAGGCGGCACCACGGCGGTGTCGAACCTTGGCATGTTCGGCATCAAGGATTTCGCCGCCGTCATCAACCCGCCGCATGCGACGATCCTGGCAGTGGGCGCCGGCGAGGAGCGGGCGGTGGTCAAGAACGGCGAGATCAAAATCGCCACGGTGATGTCGGTGACGCTGTCGACCGACCATCGCGCCGTGGACGGAGCGCTGGGCGCCGAACTGCTGGTCGCCTTCAAGAAGCTGATCGAGAACCCGATGGGCATGCTGGTGTAGGAAGAACAAGGCGGTGCGGAAATTCTTCACCGGCCTCTTCGCCGGCGGCTTGGAGGCGCAGGAATTCGCCGTCGTCACCAACGCCGAGGAAGAATACTCCCTCGCAAGGGCGGGTTGAGCAAGATGAAGACGGTTCTTTGCTACGGCGACTCGCTGACCTGGGGCTACAATGCCGAGGGTGGCCGTCATGCGCTCGAGGATCGCTGGCCAAGCGTGCTGCAGACCGGACTAGGTGACGGCGTGCATGTCATTGCCGAGGGGCTGAATGGCCGCACAACGGCGTTCGACGATCACCTGGCAGGCGCCGACCGCAATGGCGCAAGAACGCTGCCGACGGTGCTGACCACGCATGCGCCGATCGACGTCATCGTCATCATGCTCGGCGCCAACGACATGAAGCCCTGGATCCACGGCAATCCCGTTGCGGCCAAACAAGGCATCCAGCGCCTGATCGACATCGTGCGCGGCCACGACTATCCGTTCGACTGGCCGCCGCCGCAGATCCTCATCGTCTCGCCGCCTCTCGTCAGTCGCACCGAAGATGCCGAGTTCAAGGCGATGTTTGCCGGCGGCGACGATGCGTCCAAAGAGCTTGCGCCGCAATATTCCGCGCTTGCCGATGAGGCTGGCTGCGGCTTCTTCGATGCCGGCACTGTGGCCAAGACCACGCCGCTCGACGGCGTCCATCTCGATGCCGAAAATACGCGAAACATCGGCGAGGCGTTGACGCCGCTCGTGCGCGTCATGCTGGAATTGTGATTGAAGGAGAAAACCGTGGCTGAGAACTACGACGTCATCATCATCGGCTCCGGTCCCGGCGGCTATGTCACGGCAGTGCGTTCCGCGCAGCTCGGTTTCAAGACGGCGATCGTCGAGCGCGAGCATCTCGGCGGCATCTGCTTGAACTGGGGCTGCATTCCGACCAAGGCGTTGCTGCGTTCGGCCGAGATCATGCATTATTCGGATCATCTGAAGGACTATGGACTGAAGCTCGACGGCAAGGTCAGCGTCGACACGTCGGCCGTCGTCGACCGCTCGCGCAAGGTTTCGCTGCGGCTCAATGGCGGCGTCGCCTTCCTGATGAAGAAGAACAAGGTCGACGTCATCTGGGGCGAGGCCAAGCTGACAAAACCGGGCGAGATCGTCGTCTCCAAGACTGCCAAAAAGCCGATGGAGCCGCAGCCGCCTGTGCCGAAAGGCGTCAAGGGCGAGGGCACCTACACCGCCAAGCACATCATACTGGCGACCGGCGCCCGGCCGCGGGCGCTGCCGGGCATCGAGCCGGACGGCAAGCTGATCTGGACCTATTTCGAGGCCATGGTGCCCAAGGAAATGCCGAAGTCGCTGCTGGTGATGGGTTCGGGCGCCATCGGCATCGAATTCGCCTCGTTCTACCGCACCATGGGCGCCGACGTGACCGTCGTCGAACTGCTGCCGGCCGTGATGCCGGTCGAGGACGCCGAGGTGTCGAAATTCGCCCAGAAGCAGTTCGAGAAGCAGGGCATGAAAATCATTCTCGAAGCCAAGGTAACCAAGGTCGAGAAAGGCGCCAACTCGATCACCGCGCATGTCGAGATGAAGGACGGCAAGGTGGAGAAGATCACGGCCGATCGCATGATCTCGGCCGTCGGCGTGCAAGGCAATATCGAGGGCCTCGGCCTGGAGACGCTTGGCGTGAAGACGGAGCGCGGCTGCGTCGTCGTCGACGGCTACGGTAAAACCAATGTGTCCGGCATCTACGCCATCGGCGATGTCGCCGGCCCGCCGATGCTCGCCCACAAGGCCGAGCATGAAGGCGTCGTCTGCGTCGAGAAGATCGCCAATTTCCCCGGCGTGCACGCCACCGACAAGCTGAAGATCCCTGGCTGCACCTATTGCAATCCGCAGGTCGCTTCGGTCGGCCTGACGGAAGCGAAAGCCAAGGCCGAGGGCAAGGATGTCAGGGTCGGCCGCTTCCAGTTCGCCGCCAATGGCAAGGCCATCGCGCTCGGCGAGGACCAGGGCTTCATCAAGACCATCTTCGACAAGAACACCGGCCAACTGCTTGGCGCCCACATGGTGGGCGCCGAAGTGACCGAACTGATCCAGGGTTTTGTCGTTGCGATGAACCTCGAGACGACCGAGGAAGAACTGATGCACACGATCTTCCCGCACCCGACGCTGTCGGAGATGATGAAGGAAAGCGTGCTCGACGCCTATGGCCGTGCGTTGAACGCATGATAGATTGGCCGCACGACACTCAGACGCGAAAGCCGCAGGAGCTCGACGGCAAGTTAGTTCGTTTCCGGATGCGTTTTTTCTCAAGCAAGGAGAGGGCATATGGACGTGAATGGCGTGGGCTGGATCGCAGCCATCATAATCGGCGGCCTGGCGGGCTGGTTTGCCGAAATGGTCATGAAGAGCAATACCGGCGTCTTGATGAACATCATCTTGGGCATTGCCGGCGCAGTGGTGCTGAACGCGATCTTGCGTGCCTTGAACATCGGCGTGTTTGGCGTCGGCTGGACCGCCTACCTGATCACCGGTTTCATCGGCGCCTGCCTGCTGATCTGGGCCGGACGTCTGGTGCGCCGTTAGTCGGTATCGTTTCCGCCATGCGAAAACGGTTGTG
Source organism: Mesorhizobium sp. B2-2-4 (assembly GCF_006442375.1). Classification (NCBI taxonomy): domain Bacteria; kingdom Pseudomonadati; phylum Pseudomonadota; class Alphaproteobacteria; order Hyphomicrobiales; family Phyllobacteriaceae; genus Mesorhizobium; species Mesorhizobium sp. B2-2-4. Next base: position 58,781 of record NZ_VFWB01000011.1, read on the forward strand.
GCGGCATGTACCGCCGCAGCCTTTTTCTTTGTGCTGAAAAGTCCTAGATGACGTGTAAGTGACGATCGCCGGCGGCGATCGCAAAGAAAACCAGGGTTCCGATGGTCACCGTCCTCGACACGATCGCCAATGCGCCGCGGCTGCGGCATCCGGAGAAGGCGCACAAGCCCGACCAGGACGTGCTGCGCAAGCCTGACTGGATCCGCGTCAAGGCGCCTGTGTCGAAAGGCTATGCCGAAACCCGCGAGATCGTGAAGTCGCACAAGCTGGTGACGGTCTGCGAGGAGGCCGGCTGCCCGAACATCGGCGAGTGCTGGGACAAGAAGCATGCCACCTTCATGATCATGGGCGAGATCTGCACACGTGCCTGCGCCTTCTGCAACGTCGCCACCGGCATCCCGACCGCGCTCGACCCGGACGAGCCGGCACGGGTCGCCCACGCGGTCAAGCAGATGGGCCTCAGCCACGTCGTCATCACCTCTGTCGACCGCGACGACCTCGCTGATGGCGGCGCGCAGCATTTCGCCGAGGTCATCCGTGCGATCCGGGCGGCGACGCCTTCAACCACGATCGAGATCCTGACGCCCGACTTCCTGCGCAAGGACGGCGCACTGGAGGTCGTGGTTGCGGCAAAGCCCGATGTCTTCAACCACAATCTCGAAACCGTGCCGTCGAACTACCTGACGGTCCGGCCAGGCGCCCGCTATTTCCATTCGATCAGGCTTTTGCAGCGGGTCAAGGAGCTCGACCCTTCGATCTTTACCAAGTCCGGCATCATGGTTGGACTGGGCGAGGAGCGGAACGAAATCCTGCAGCTTATGGACGATCTGCGTTCGGCCAATGTCGACTTCATGACCATAGGCCAGTATCTGCAGCCATCGAAAAAGCACCACCCGGTGATCCGCTTCGTCACCCCGGAGGAGTTCAAGTCCTTCGAGACGATCGGCCGGACCAAGGGCTTCCTGCTGGTGGCGTCGAGCCCGCTGACCCGCTCCTCGCACCACGCCGGCGACGATTTCGCCAAGCTGCGCGCCGCGCGCCAAGCGCAGCTCGAGAAATCGCTCTGATGCATGTCGCCCAAAGTGACTTCGGGTTTTGGGAGAACGGCATGCACGAAAACAAAGACTCTAAGGTGCGTCGCATGAGTCTGTGTCGACGCGACGCGCTTTAGAGCCGGGTTCATGCCGAAATTCGAAGCCACCCGCCGCGTTTCCCACACGCCGGAACAGATGTTCGCCCTGGTCGCCGACATCGAAGCTTATCCGCAATTCCTGCCGCTTTGCGAGGCACTGACGGTGCGCTCGCGCAAGGAGCGTGACGGGCGCACGATCCTCGTCGCCGATATGAGCATCGGCTACAAGGCGATCCGCGAGACCTTCACGACGCAGGTGCTGCTGAAGCCCGACGAGCGTGCGATCGACGTCAAGTACATCGACGGTCCGTTCAAATATCTGACCAATGTCTGGCGATTCGACCCTGCCGACGGCGGCTGTGCCGTCTGCTTCTTCATCGACTACGAGTTCAAAAGCCGCATCCTCGGCGCCCTGATGGGCACGATGTTCGACCGTGCCTTTCGCATGTTCTCCGAAGCCTTCGAAAAGCGTGCTGATGTCATCTACGGTGCAAAACCGGCGTGAGCATGCCCAAGCGCCTGCAATCCCAGCTTGAGTGCATGGCTGGCGGTCTCCTGGCGAATGAAAGCACGGCCTTCATCGGCGAACAGCACGCGATCGGCCGTAACCGGCCGGCCGCTTAGGCCAATCCCGAACCAGACCAGGCCGACCGGTTTTTCCGGCGAGCCACCGCCCGGTCCGGCAATGCCGGTAACGGCGAGGCTGAGCCCGGCGCGGGAGCGCGCCAGCGCGCCGGTTGCCATTTCGATCGCTGTCTCGCGTGAAACCGCGCCATGAGCCTCCAGCGTGGCGGCGGAAACCCCGAGCATGTCCAACTTGGCTTCATTGGAATAGGTGATGAAGCCGCGATCGACCACGGCGGAAGAGCCGGCGATGTCGGTCAGCGCGGCGATGATCATGCCGCCGGTGCAGCTTTCCGCCGTCGCAAGCATAATGCCGCGCTTCTGGCAGGCTTGCAGCAATGCATTTGCCAGTTCGCTGTTGCTCATTCCGGCACCTCGCCGGGAAACACCACGCTCGCCGTGGCGATCGCCGCAATGCCTTCCTCGCGGCCGACGAAACCGAGCTTCTCGTTGGTTGTCGCCTTGATGGAGATGCGGTCCGCAGAGATGGCCAGCATCTGCGACAGGGCAGCCGTCATCGCCTCGCGATGTGGGCCGACGCGTGGCGCCTCGCAGATCAGCGTGATGTCGGCATTGGCGATGCGGCCGCCGCGCGCGCGCACCAGCTTTGCCGCATGTTCTACGAATATCCGGGAGGCAGTACCCTTCCACTGCGGGTCGGAGGGTGGGAAATGCGTGCCGATATCGCCGGCGCCGCAGGTCGCCAGCAGCGCATCGGTAAGGGCATGAAGCCCGACATCGGCATCGGAATGGCCGGACAGTTTCTTGTCATGCGGGATGGCGATGCCGCACAGCGTGACGTGGTCGCCGGTCTCGAACGCGTGGACGTCGTAGCCATTGCCGGTTCTGATATCGGGAAAGCGCATGCGCCCGCTGGAAAGTCGTTGGTCCGCCATGGCGATGTCCCGTGCCCAGGTGAGTTTGACGTTGTCCGGCGAGCCGGGAACGAGTTTGACCGGCATCTGCATCCACTCGGCGATCGCGGCGTCGTCGGTAAAGTCGGTTTTGCCGCTGTTATAGGCATCCTCATGCATCCCCATAATCGCCAGGAATGGAAAACCCTGCGGCGTTTGCGCTGCGTGAAGCCCGCTCCGGGAGACCGTTTCGGCGACCATCCCGGCGGTGGATTCGCGTTTCAGCGTGTCGGCGACGGGTAACGCCGGGAGCGCGCCCTCGCGCTCGCCGATGGCTGCGATCGTACGGTCGATCAGATCCGCGTCGACGAAGGGGCGCGCCGCGTCGTGGATGAGAACCTTGTCCGGTGCGTGGCTTCTCAACGCCTGCAGTCCGAGTCGAACCGAGTCTTGCCTGGTGGGGCCACCCGCAATTACCGTGACGCGATTGGAGTGTGCGCCGACGGCATGTCGAAAAAGTTCGTGATCCTCGGCGTGTATTGCCACGACGAGCGGGCCGATACGCGGATGCGCCAGGAAAATATCGATGACGTGGGCGATGACGGCGCGACCGCCGATCTGCTGATATTGCTTCGGGCCATCGGCCTGTCCGGCACGCGCGCCGCGGCCGGCCGCAACAATAACCACCGCGACCTTGCCGTTGGCCTCCAAAGCCTGATTTTCGCTCGCGTCAGTCATGCCGATTGGCTTAGCGCACGATCCCCAAAAGTGTAATCGGTTTTCGGAGAGATTGTAGGCCGAACAGGAAGCCCTAAAACGTCCATTGCGTGTTCGTGCAAGGCGCGGCGCTTTGCTCGGGACTGCAGCCGAGCTCGGCATTTCCCAATTGCGCCGTAATGTGGCGTCATTCCGCGTTGCACATTGCGGCCGATATGGCTAGAGAATGTGCAGCAAATGAACATGCTTGGTTTTTGTGCATGCTTGACCTGACCAAATTGACCGCACCTCTCGACGTCGGCGGCGTGAGTATCCGCAATCGCGTGTTCCTCGCGCCGATGTCGGGAATTACCGACGAGCCGTTCCGGCGACGCGCCCATGCGCATGGCGCCGGCCTGGTCGTATCCGAAATGGTGGCAAGCGGCGAGCTCGCCAAAGGCAGGGCCGGATGCGACCTGCGCATACGTCATTCGGGCCTGCCCGTCCATATGGTGCAGCTTGCCGGCCGCGAGGCGGCACACATGGCGGAAGGCGCACGCATCGCCGTCGGCGAGGGCGCCGACGTCATCGACATCAATATGGGTTGCCCCGCCAAGAAGGTGACCGGCGGCTATGCCGGCTCGGCACTGATGCAGGACCTCGATCATGCACTGTCGCTGGTCGACGCCGTGGTCGGCGCGGTCGGTGTGCCGGTGACGCTGAAGATGCGGCTCGGCTGGGACGAAACGGCGCTCAACGCGCCTGACCTGGCGCGCCGTGCCGAGCAGGCGGGCGTCAAGATGGTGACAGTGCACGGCCGCACGCGCTGCCAGTTCTATCAGGGCAAGGCTGATTGGCGCGCAATAGCCTGCGTCAAGGCTGCCGTGTCGATCCCGGTCGTCGCCAATGGCGATGTGTCTTCGCCTGCGCAAGCAGCCGCTGTTCTGGAGCAATCCGGCGCCGATGCGGTGATGGTGGGCCGCGCCCACTACGGCGCGCCCTGGACCGCCGGAACCATCGCGGCCGCGGCGGCAGGCGAGCTTGCCCGGCTACCGGAAAGCGCTGCGGAACTGACCGACTACATCATTGCCCATTACGAGGACATGCTTGCGCTCTACGGCGTCGAGAGCGGCCTGCGCCAGGCGCGCAAGCACCTCGGCTGGTATCTGGACCGCCATGCCGGCGCCCTTGCCGACGAAAAGCGCAAGGCCATTCTCACGTCTTTCGACCCCGCGCGGACGATTACCTTGCTTCGCGAGGTGTTTTCCGCCGCCGAGCAAACACCCATGCGGAGCGCCGCATGAACGCCTCCGTCGGCCAGGGCCCGGAAATGGCGGATGCTGCCCAGATCGTGCTCAACACCATCCGCCGTCCGGTCATCATGATCAGTTCGGAGGGGTTCATCACCTTCGCCAACGCCGATGCGGAGGACTTCTTCCGCTCGAGCGCGACGATGCTCGCCCGCAACACGCTGTCAAAGCTCATCCCCTTCGGCAGCCCGCTGCTGACGCTGGTCGACCAGGTGCGCGAGCGCCGGGCCCCCGTCAACGAGTACCGGGTCGACGTGTCGTCTCCGCGTCTCGGCATCGAGAAGGTGGTCGATCTCTATGTTGCCCCGGTGCCGGAGTTTCCAGGCTCCGTCGTGGTGATGTTCCAGGAACGGTCGATGGCCGACAAGATCGACCGGCAGATGACGCATCGCGGCGCGGCGCGCTCGGTGACCGGTCTGGCGGCGATGCTGGCTCACGAGATCAAGAACCCGCTCTCCGGCATCAGGGGCGCTGCCCAGCTGCTTGAACTGTCCGCTTCAGACGAAGATCGCGCGCTGACGCGGCTGATCACCGACGAGACCGATCGCATCGTGTCGCTGGTCGATCGCATGGAGGTGTTTTCCGACGAGCGGCCGATCGACCGCTATCCCGTCAACATCCATGTCGTGCTCGACCATGTGAAGGCGATCGCCAAGAACGGTTTTGCGAAAAAAATCAAGATATTGGAGGACTATGATCCTTCATTGCCTCCGGTCTTCGCCAACCGCGACCAACTCATCCAGGTGTTCCTAAACCTGGTCAAGAACGCCGCCGAGGCGATCGGCGGCGACCCCCAAGGTGAAATCGTCCTGTCGACAGCCTTCCGGCCGGGCATTCGCGTTTCGGTTCCAGGCACTCAGGATCGCGTGTCGCTGCCGCTCGAGTTCTGCGTGCGAGACAACGGTTCCGGCGTCTCGGAGGATATCCTGCCGATCCTGTTCGATCCCTTCATCACCACCAAGCCGAACGGCTCGGGACTGGGCCTCGCGCTGGTGGCCAAGATCGTCGGCGAGCATGGCGGCATCATCGAATGCGAATCGACGCCGCGCGCGACAATGTTCCGCATCCTGATGCCGGCCTGGAAGGAAACGGCGCTCGGCACCGATGAAGACGCTGAAGGAGACCGCAAATGACCGTTCGCGGCAATATTCTCGTCGCCGACGACGATGCGGCGATCCGTACGGTCCTCAACCAGGCCCTTTCGCGTGTCGGCCATGAGGTGCGCGTGACCTCCAATGCCTCGACGCTGTGGCGCTGGGTGGCGGCGGGCGAGGGCGATCTCGTCATCACCGACGTGGTGATGCCGGACGAGAACGCATTCGACATGCTGCCGCGCATCAAGAAAGCTCGGCCGGAGCTGCCCGTCATCGTCATGAGCGCCCAGAATACGTTCATGACGGCGATCCGTGCCTCCGAGACCGGCGCCTACGAATATCTGCCGAAGCCGTTCGATCTCACCGAGCTCCTCAACATCGTCAACCGGGCGCTGTCGGAGCCGCGGCGCCCCAAGATCGACGCGCGGCCAGAAGAGCAGCCCGAGACGATGCCGCTGGTCGGCCGCTCGGCCGCCATGCAGGACATCTATCGCATGCTGGCGCGCATGATGCAGACCGACCTGACGGTGATGATTTCGGGCGAATCGGGCACCGGCAAGGAGCTGGTGGCGCGTGCGCTGCACGAATATGGCCGCCGCCGTGGCGGCCCTTTCGTTGCCATCAACATGGCGGCCATCCCGCGCGACCTGATCGAGTCGGAACTGTTCGGCCATGAGAAGGGCGCCTTCACCGGTGCGCAGAACCGCTCAACCGGCCGCTTCGAACAGGCCGAAGGTGGCACGCTGTTCCTTGACGAGATCGGCGACATGCCGATGGAAGCGCAGACGCGCCTGCTGCGCGTGCTTCAGCAGGGCGAATACACGACCGTCGGCGGCCGCACGCCGATCAAGACCGACGTGCGCATCGTCGCCGCCACCAACAAGGATTTGCGCACGCTGATCAACCAGGGGCTCTTCCGCGAGGATCTTTTCTATCGCCTCAATGTCGTGCCCCTCAGGCTCCCGGCACTGCGCGAGCGCTCCGAGGACGTGCCGGACCTCGTCCGGCACTTCTTCAAGCTCGGCGAGATGGAGGGTCTCCAGACCAAGCGTATCTCGTCGGGCGGCATCGAATTGATGAAGCGCTATCCCTGGCCGGGCAATGTGCGCGAACTGGAAAACCTGGTCCGCAGGCTCGCCGCGCTCTATTCACAGGACGAGATTTCCGCCGAGATCATCGAGGCGGAACTCAAGACCGGCGAGCGTCCCGTGGTGCCGGGCGGCGGCAACCTCATTCCCGACGACCTGTCCATCGGCCAGGCGGTCGAGCATTTCCTGCAGCGCTATTTCACCTCGTTTGCCGGCGAATTGCCGCCTGCCGGCCTCTACCAGCGCATTCTCTCGGAGGTCGAATATCCGCTGGTGCTGGCCTCGATGACCGCGACGCGCGGCAACCAGATCAAAGCCGCGGAACTGCTGGGGCTGAACCGCAACACGCTGCGCAAGAAGATTCGCGAACTCGGCGTCAACGTCTACAAATCGTCACGCCAGGCCTGAGCCGGGATAGAGCCGAAGCGCTTTTTCCGGGGGACTGTCCGCGAAAGATTTCCGTCCAGGCCACACTTGTTGCATAATCGCCACAATGCGTTGCATAGATCCGACGCAATCACTGGCTCTAGACGGCGACATGGCTTCGCAGGCTCCGACACCGAACGAACCGCTTTTCAACGACCCCGGCACGCGTGACGGGCGCCGGCTGCTGGCGCTGCCCGGCGTGGTGGCGGTCGTCGGTGCGCTGGTCATGGCGGCCATTTCGTTCGCGATCCTGGTCGGCGCGACGCCGATTGCGCCCGACGCCAGGACAACCTGGGCGTTGATCGCGCTCAACGCCATCTTCGTTCTGTTGCTGATCGCACTGATCGGCCGGGAGGTGCATCGCATCGTCATGGCGCGCCGGCATGGCAAGGCAGCCTCGCGGCTGCATGTGCGCATCGTGGCCATGTTCGCGCTCGTCGCCGCCATCCCCGCCATCATGGTGGCGATCATTGCGTCGATCACGCTCGATATCGGTCTCGACCGCTGGTTTGAGATTCGCACCAAGACGATCGTCAATTCGTCGCTTTCCATCGCCGATGCCTATGTGCAGGAAAACGCGCGCAACCTGCAGGGCACGACGCTGTCGATGGCCTATGACCTCGACGCGTCGCGCACGCTTTACGGCCTCGACCGAACTGGCTTCCTCGATCTAATGAGCAAGGAGGCGGTGGGCCGCTCGCTGGCGCATGCCGCGCTGATCAAGCCCGACGGCTCCTTCGTGATGAGCGCCAAGACCGATGCCGACTTCGCCATGCCGGAACCGCCGGAGGGAGCGGTCGCCAGCGCCACCGACGGCAAGCCGGTTCTGATCGAGCCGCGCACGCGCAACATCATGGGCGCCATCGTCAAGCTGCGTGAGATCGAGGGGCTCTACCTCTACACGATCCGGCTGGTCGATCCCGAGGTGATAAAGGCGCGCCAGATCGTCAGATCGAACACCGACGAATATCGCAATCTCGAAGACAACAGGCGCACTTCGCAGGTGGCTTTCGCGTTGCCTTATCTGTCGTTGACTTTGATTATCATCCTGTCGGCAATCTGGACCGGCATTGCCGTGGCCGACCGGCTGGTGCGGCCGATTCGTCAGCTCATCGGCGCTGCCGACGAGGTCGCGACCGGCAATCTCGACGTCGCCGTGCCGGTGCGCCCGTCCGACGGCGACGTTGCCTCGCTCGGCAACACTTTCAACAAGATGCTTCAGGAATTGAAATCGCAGCGCAACGAGATCCTGTCAGCCAAGGATCTGATCGACGAGCGACGGCGCTTTTCGGAAGCGGTGCTGGCCGGTGTCACCGCCGGCGTCATCGGCGTCGATCCTTGTGGCATCGTCACCATCGTGAACCGCTCGGCCGAGTCCATGCTGGCCATTTCGGCCAGTGCGGCGCTCGGGCAGAACCTTTCCGCCATTCTGCCGCATGTCGGCCGCGTCTTCGAGATCGGCCGCCAATCGGGCAAGCCCGTCTATCGCGAGCAGGTGACGTTTTTCCGCGCCGGCACGGAGCGGACTTTCAACGTGCAGATCACCATCGAGGCCGGCGATAACGGCACGGAGGAGAAATCCTACGTCGTGACGGTCGATGACATCACCGATCTGGTCCAGGCGCAGCGCTCCTCTGCCTGGGCCGATGTGGCGCGCCGCATCGCCCATGAGATCAAAAACCCGCTGACGCCGATCCAGCTTTCAGCCGAGCGCATCAAGCGCCGCTACGGCAAGGTCATCACTGAGGACCGCGAGGTGTTCGACCAGTGCACCGACACCATCATCCGGCAGGTCGAGGATATTGGTCGCATGGTCGACGAATTCTCCGCTTTCGCGCGCATGCCGAAGCCCGAGATGAAGTCCATAGACCTGCGTGAATCCCTGCGCGAGGCATCCTTCCTGGTCGAGGTGAGCCGTTCCGACATCACGTTCGAGCGCATATTCGGCAACGAACCGCTCAAGGGTACTTTCGACAGCCGCCTGTTGGCGCAGGCTTTCGGCAACGTGATCAAGAACGCTGCCGAAGCGATCGACGGGCTGGAACAGAAGGACGGTTCGCACGGCATAATCCGGATTCAAGCCGGACGTCAGAATGGCGCGATTCGCATCGATGTCATCGACAATGGCAAAGGCCTGCCGCGGGAGAATCGTCAGCGGCTGCTGGAGCCCTACATGACCACACGTGAGAAGGGCACGGGCCTTGGTCTCGCCATCGTCAAGAAGATCGTGGAGGACCATGGCGGCAGGCTGGAGCTCCACGATGCGCCTGCGGATTTCCATGGCGGGCGCGGCGCGATGATCAGCATCATCCTGCCACCTGCGGCCGTGGCGCCAGCGCGCGGCGAAAGCAGGATGGAACACGAAAGAGAAACTGAAAAGGTCGGTAATGGCGTCTGATATTCTGATCGTCGATGACGAGGAAGACATCCGTGAGCTCGTCGCAGGCATACTGAGCGACGAAGGTCACGAAACCCGCACGGCATCCGATGCCGACACCGCGCTGGCGGCCATCGCCGACCGAGCGCCGCGGCTGATTTTTCTCGACATCTGGTTGCAGGGTTCGCGCCTGGACGGCCTGGCTTTGCTGGACGAGATCAAGACCATGCACCCCAACCTGCCGGTGGTAATGATTTCGGGCCATGGCAACATCGAGACCGCGGTCTCCGCCATCAGACGCGGCGCCTATGACTTCATCGAGAAGCCCTTTAAGGCGGACAGGCTGATTCTGATTGCCGAGCGTGCGCTGGAAACCTCCAAGCTGAGGCGCGAGGTTTCCGATCTCAAGCTGCGCAGCGGCGAGACCTTCGACCTGATCGGCATGTCGTCGGCGATGAGCCAGTTGCGCCAGACCATCGAGCGCGTCGCGCCGACCAACAGCCGCGTCATGATCATTGGGCCCTCCGGATCTGGCAAGGAGCTGGCCGCGCGCGCCATCCACACGCTGTCGGCACGCAAGAGCGCGCCTTTCGTGACGCTGAGCGCCGCCAACATCACGCCCGAACGCATGGAGATCGAACTGTTCGGCACCGAATCGAACGGCGTCGAGCGCAAGGTCGGCGCCCTGGAGGAAGCCCATCGCGGCATCCTCTACATCGATGAGGTGGCCGACATGCCGCGCGAGACGCAGAACAAGATCCTGCGTGTGCTGGTCGAACAGCAGTTCGAGCGCGTCGGCGGCACCAAACGGGTCAAGGTCGATGTCCGCATCATCTCCTCGACGTCGCAGAATCTGGAGGCGATGATCGCCGATGGCCGTTTCCGCGAGGATCTTTACCATCGCCTTGCGGTGGTACCGGTCACGGTGCCGGGACTTGCCGAGCGGCGCGAGGACATTCCTTATCTCGTTGACAATTTCATGAAGCAGATCGCCCGTCAGGCCGGCATCAAGCCGCGCCGTATCGGCGATGACGCCATGGCGGTGCTGCAGGCGCACAATTGGCCAGGCAATGTTCGCCAATTGCGCAACAATGTCGAACGGCTGATGATCCTGGCGCGCGGCGACAATGTCGATGCGCCGATCACCGCCGACCTGTTGCCGTCCGAAATCGGCGATGTCATGCCCCGCACGCCGAACCAGTCGGACCAGCACATCATGGCGCTGCCGCTGCGCGAGGCGCGCGAACAATTCGAGAAGGACTATCTGATCGCCCAGATCAACCGGTTCGGCGGCAACATCTCGAAAACGGCCGAGTTCATCGGCATGGAGCGTTCCGCGCTGCACCGCAAGCTGAAGTCGCTCGGCGTCTGACCTGATATCTTGAGCGGTTCGACGTTTGATGCATTGCCGGCCCGGTTCGATACCTTGCTCAAGCAGTTCCGGCCGGAAAATCGTTACACGCTTTCTGGAGTTGCTTCAGTGGCCCACGCGATTATCCATCACTGTTGAGGCGGAATCGCCTAAACAAGCCGAAGCAGATCCCCCGAGGTGACAAATGCCGCGTATTGCCTATGTGAACGGGCGCTACACCGCTCATGCCGATGCCGCTGTGCATATCGAAGACCGTGGCTACCAGTTCGCCGACGGCGTTTACGAGGTCTGCGAAGTGGCGCGCGGCTTCATCGTGGACATGCCGCGTCACCTCGCCCGGCTGAACCGTTCGCTGAGCGAGCTGTCGATCGGCTGGCCGGTCACCCCAGGCGTCCTGCCGCTCATCATGCGCGAAGTGGTCAATCGCAACCATGTCGTCAACGGCCTGGTTTACGTCCAGGTCACACGCGGCGTCGCCAGCCGCGACTTCGCCTTCCCCTCGGCTGATACCAGGCCGTCGCTGGTGATCACCGCCAGGAAGCTGGATCCCGCTGCTGGAGCCAAGCGGGCCGAGACCGGTATCGCCGTCATCACCGTGCCCGAGAATCGCTGGGATCGCGTCGACATCAAGAGCACCGGCCTGCTAGCCAATGTGTTAGCCAAGCAGAAGGCCAAGGAAGCTGGCGCGCAGGAAGCCTGGTTCGTGGATACGGACGGCAACGTCAAGGAAGGCGGGTCGTCGAATGCCTGGATCGTCACCAGGGACGGCGTTCTGGTCACCAGGCCCGCCGAGCACGGTATTCTGCGCGGCATAACCCGCACCACCATGTTTGAAGTGGCGGCCAAGCTCGGACTCAAGATCGAGGAACGCGGTTTTTCCGTCGCCGAGGCCAAGGCGGCGAGGGAGGCTTTCATCAGTTCCGCGACCACGATCGCCATGCCGGTCGTGGCCATAGACGGCGACCCGATCGCCAACGGCCACCCCGGCTCGATAACACTTTCGTTGCGGCAAGCCTTTTTTGACATTGCGGAAAAAAGTCCAGCCTGATAACCGCACAGGTGGAATGAACATCAATATATCTCGTTCTGCTTGTCGTTACTGACGACAAGACGGTGTTTGCGCGCTTGACATGTGCTGGTTAATTTGGCGCATTGGCCTGCAAACCGAAGGGGATCGGCGAAAGACAAGAACAATGGCGGAACGATCGCAAAACCTTCAGGACCTGTTCCTGAACTCTGTTCGCAAGAGCAAGAACCCGCTCACCATCTTTCTCATCAACGGCGTGAAGCTGACCGGCGTCGTCACTTCATTCGACAATTTCTGCGTCCTGCTGCGCCGCGACGGCCACTCCCAGCTCGTCTACAAGCACGCCATTTCCACGATCATGCCGAGCCAGCCGGTTCAGATGTTCGATGGCGAGGAAAGCCAGGGCGCCTGATTGGCACGTGAGAAGGACCCGGACCGCAGCGTTCGCGGAAAATCAGCACATCAGCCGGGGACGGAGGCCGAGGGTCCGACCCGGGCAGTTGTCATCGTGCCGGTGTTTACCCGCCAGCCGCGCGGCGAGGACGACACCAACCGTCCGCGGCTGACGCGCTCAGCCGAGGCCCGTCACGACGAGGCGGTCGGTCTTGCCCGCGCCATCGATCTCGATCTGATCCACACGGCCGTGGTTACCGTCAACGATCCACGTCCGGCGACCTTGCTCGGCAGCGGCAAGGTCGAGGAGTTGGCGGAGATCGTCAAGGAAGGGCATGCGGAGGTGGTCATCGTCGATCATCCGCTGACGCCGGTGCAGCAGCGCAACCTCGAGAAGGAATTCAACGCCAAGGTGCTGGACCGCACCGGGCTGATCCTCGAGATCTTCGGCGAGCGCGCCCGCACCAAGGAAGGCACGCTGCAGGTCGAGCTTGCCCATCTCAACTACCAGAAGGGCCGGCTGGTGCGCAGTTGGACCCACCTCGAGCGCCAGCGCGGCGGCGCCGGCTTCCTCGGCGGCCCCGGTGAAACCCAGATCGAATCGGACCGGCGCGTCCTGCAGGACAAGATCGTCAAGCTGAAGCACGAGCTGGAGACGGTACGCCGCACCCGCGACCTGCATCGTGCCAAGCGCAAGAAGGTGCCGTTTCCGGTGGTGGCCATCGTCGGCTACACCAATGCCGGCAAGTCGACGCTGTTCAACAAGCTGACCGGGGCAGGGGTGCTGGCGCAGGACATGCTGTTCGCCACGCTCGATCCGACGCTGCGCCGCGTGCGGCTGCCGCACGGCACGCCGATCATCCTCTCGGACACGGTCGGCTTCATCTCGGACCTGCCGACGCATCTCATCGCGGCTTTCCGCGCCACGCTTGAAGAGGTGGTCGAGGCGGATCTCATCATCCATTTGCGCGACATCTCCGATCCTGACACATCCGCCCAGGCCGAGGACGTCGAGCGCATCCTGGCCGATCTCGGCGTCGACGCCGGCGATACCAAGCGGGTCATCGAGGTCTGGAACAAGGTCGACCTGCTCGATGAAGGCAATCGCGCACGGCTGCTTGCCGAGAGTACGGATGCCAAGGCGCCTCCCGTCGCCATATCGGCTGTCACGGGCGAAGGCATCGACGCGCTGAACGCGATCATCGAGACACGTATGTCCGGCGAACTTGAAGATCTGACGGTGACGATCGGGCCGGCGCAGTTCGGCCTTGTCGACTGGCTTTACCGCAATGGCGATGTTGTTTCGCGAACCGACAATGACGACGGCAGCGCCACCATCTCCCTCAAGGCCACGCAAAGTGCCCGCGATGAGATCGAAAGCAGATTGCGTCGCAAGAATAACGGCTAACGCCAGTTATTTCGCGCTCTTCGCTTCCTGCCAGAGCGCTTCCATTTCGTCCAGATCAGCCTTTTCCAGCGAGCTGCCGGAATTCTCCAGGGCCTGCTCGACATAGTGGAAGCGCGAACGGAATTTCTCGTTGGTGCCGCTTAGCGCTGCTTCCGAATCGAGCTTCAGGTGACGGCCGAGATTCACGACGGCAAACAGCATATCGCCGAATTCATCCTTGATCTCCGCGGTTTGGCCTTTGGCCAGCGCCTCGCGCAATTCGCGGATCTCTTCCTCGATCTTGTCGAGGATGGGGGCTGCCTCGCTCCAGTCGAAACCGACGCGGGCGGCCTTCTCCTGAAGCTTCAATGCCCGCGTCAGTGCGGGCAGGGCGACCGGCACGCTGTCCAGAAACCCCTTGCCGTTGTCTTCCGGGTCGAGTCCGCGCGCGAGACGGGCGCTACGCTTCTCGGTCTTCTCTTGTGCCTTGATCTTCTCCCACATGCCCTTGGCCATGCCGGCACTGCGGGCCTGTTCGTCGCCGAAGACGTGTGGATGGCGGCGGATCATCTTCGTGGTGATGGCCTGGACCACGTCGCCGAAAGCGAACTCGCCGGCTTCCTCAGCCATCCGCGCGTGGTACACGACCTGCAAAAGGAGATCGCCGAGTTCGTCGCGCAGATCGTCGAGATCGCCGCGCGCGATGGCGTCGGCCACCTCATAGGCCTCCTCGATCGTGTAAGGCGCGATGGTCGAGAAATCCTGTTCGATATCCCAGGGACAGCCGGTCTTTGGCGCACGCAGCGCCGCCATGATTTCGATCAGGCGCGAAATGTCTTTCGATGGCTTCATGCGGCGGATGCTATCGCGCGGTCCGCCGCGCGGCCAATGCTGTCGGCGGGCGAAGCGGGCTTGTCCACAACTGCGCCGGACAAGTCCAGTCAGTCGAGCACGGAAACGATCGCCTTGGCGAGCTTGTCCATGCCGTCTTCCGGCAGGCCGGCGACATTGATGCGGCTGTCGCCGACCATGTAGACGCCATATTCCGCGCGCAGCCGTTCGACCTGCGCTTCCGTGAGCCCAAGCCGGGAAAACATGCCGCGATGGCTGGCGACGAAATCGAAGCGGTCGGAATTGGACTGCCGGCGCAGCGCCTCAGCGAATTGCACCCGAAGTCTCAGCATGCGCAGGCGCATCTCCTCGAGCTCGGCTTCCCAGTCCGCGCGCAAGACCGCGTCCTCGAGCACGATGCGCACTGCCGCTGCGCCGTGGTCCGGCGGCATCGAATACATGGCACGAGCCGCCGACAGCATCTGGCCCAGCGCCACGTCGGCCTGCGCGCTGTCCCTGGCCAGGATCATCGCCGCGCCGACACGGTCGCGGTAGACGGCGAAGTTCTTCGAGCAGCTGGACGCGACGACCATTTCCGGAACTTTTTCGGCCAGCAGCCGCAGTCCGCCGGCATCGGCCTCGAGGCCATCGCCAAAGCCCTGATAGGCAATGTCGACAAACGGCAGCAGGCCGCGCTCGACGACGAGATCGGTGACAGCGGCCCACTGCGCGATGTCCAGATTGGCGCCGGTCGGGTTGTGGCAGCAGCCATGCAGCAGCACCACGTCGCCGCCCTTCGCCGTGCGCAGTGCTGCCAGCATGTCGTCGAAGCGAACGGCGCCCGATGTCGCGTCGAAATAGGGATATTCACGGATTTGCAGCCCGGCGGCGCGCATCACTGGCATGTGGTTCGGCCAGGTGGGATCGGACAACCAGACCGTCGCATCGGCGCGGGTTCGCTTCAAAAGCTCGGCCACCAGCCGCAACGCGCCGGAGCCGCCCGGCGCCTGCGCGGCACGGATCCGCGTCATGTCTGCGTCCGCACCGAAGGCGAGCCTGGCCATCACGGTATTGAACCCGGTGTCGCCGGCGAGGCCGAGATAAGTCTTGGTGTCCTGACCCTGCAGCAGCCGCTTCTCCGCCTCGCGCACGGCCCGCATGACCGGCGTCTTGCCGTCGCGATCCTTGTAGACGCCGACACCGAGGTCGACCTTGTCGGGTCGAGGATCGGCACGATAGAGGCCGATCAGGGCAAGGATCTTGTCGGCGGCAGCCGGCTGAAGGTTTTCAAACATCTGCATGGTTCCGTTGGCGCGGCGGAGTGATACGCAAATCGAACCCCTTGCACCAGCGGTTTTAACTCGCGCCAGCCTGAATCGCATGGCCTGGCATCGCTGCGAGCTACCTCCGCGGCTGCATATCTGCGGCGTTTCGCGAAAAAATCTGCAGGGCCGGGATTAAAACCCCCACATGTTCCGTAAACAGGGCATGAAACGCTCGATGCCACGCTTCGATATCGTCGGACAACTCGGTTCGCTCAGGCGTTACGCGCGCTCGCTGACGCGCGACGGTGCCGATGCCGAGGATCTCGTGCATGACGCTCTTGTGCGCGCCTATGAGCGGCGCGGCACCTTCCGCTCGGGCGGAAATTTGCGCGCCTGGCTGCTGTCCATCGTCCACAACACGTTCGTCGACCGCATGCGCTCGCGACGCTCTGAAGCAGCGCGCATCGAACAGGCTGGATACCTTGCGGATGGCAGCGCGCCGGCGCCGCAGGAGCATTCGGTGCGCCTGGGCCAGGTGCGCGATGCTTTTTTCAGCCTGCCCGAAGAACAGCGCTCGGCCCTGCATCTCGTCGCCATTGAGGGCCTTTCCTATAGCCAGGCGGCCGATGCCAGCGGCGTGCCACTCGGAACACTGATGTCGCGCATCGGTAGGGCGCGCGCCGCGCTTCGGAAGATGGAGGAGGGGGCTCCGACGAAGGCGAAAAATCACCTCAGGATTGTTGGAGGCCCGTCATGACAGGAACTATCGACCCCGTGACGGACGCTGATCTCGACGCCTATGTCGACGATCAGCTCGACGTCTCGCGCCGTATCGAAGTCGAGGCCTTCCTCTCCGCCCGGCCGGAAGCGGCCGCGCGTGTGATGTCGGATCTCAGGATGCGGGACGAACTGCGCGTAGCGCTGGCCGGATCGGGCGGCATGGCGAGGCCGACGACGACCGATGCCGCGCG
Organism: Mesorhizobium sp. B2-2-4; assembly: GCF_006442375.1. NCBI lineage: Bacteria > Pseudomonadati > Pseudomonadota > Alphaproteobacteria > Hyphomicrobiales > Phyllobacteriaceae > Mesorhizobium > Mesorhizobium sp. B2-2-4. Next base: position 75,628 of record NZ_VFWB01000011.1, read on the forward strand.
GCGCCTGGAGAGGGGACTTGCCCGGGGCCGCATCTTCGGCGTGTTGCAGCGTGCCGCGGCGGTGGCCGCTTTCGTCGCCGCCGGCTGGCTGGCCAACGGCATTGTCGGGCCGATGTCTGTGACCAGGGTCGTCGCCTCGCCGCAGCCGCCCGCCTATGTCGACGAGGCGGTGCGCGCGCACAGGACGACCCTTGTGCGCGAAAGCATGTCTTCGCAGGCCGAGGCGCCAAATTACAATGCCGGCGAAATCCGCGCGGCGACGGCCATCGTCATGCCGTCCTTGCCCAATGACTGGAAGGTCCGCGACGTGCAGGTCTATCCATCGCGCTTCGGCCCCAGCGTCGAGATGGCGGTCGAGACCAAGGAGATGGGCCTGGTGTCGCTGTTCGCGATACGGCCGGGAACCTTCGACGTGGTCAAGCCGACCGTCGCGCCCTCGGGCGACATTTCCTCGGCCTATTTCCAGATCGGCGAGGTCGCTTATGCGGTGGTCGCGCAAAGCCAGGTCCGCGACCTCGACCGCGCCGCCGAGACCCTTGCGAGAACGCTTTACTGATCCGTTCACAAAGGAGAATGCAAATGAACACGCCCAACCTGGGATACCGCGTCGGCACCGGCGCCCAAAGCGGCGCCCTCTACGACGAGGGCCTGCGCCAGCACATGCTGCGCGTCTACAACTATATGGGCCTCGGCCTCGTGGTCACCGGCCTCATCGCGTTCATGGTGTCGTCGACGCCCGCGCTCTACGTGCCAATCTTTTCCAGCCCGCTGAAATGGGTGGTGATGCTGGCGCCGCTCGCCTTCGTCCTGCTGTTCTCGTTCAAGATGCAGACGATGTCCGCGGCAAGCGCGCAGGCGATGTTCTGGGCCTTCTGTGCGGTCATGGGTCTGTCGCTGGCCTCGGTCTTCCTGGTTTTCACCGGAACCAGCATCGCACGCACCTTCTTCATCGCCGCCACCATGTTCGGCGCCACCAGCCTCTACGGCTACACGACCCGGCGTGACCTGACCCAGTTCTCGTCCTTTCTGATCATGGGCCTGATCGGCGTGGTGATTGCCAGCATCGTCAACATCTTTCTCGGCTCGACCGCTTTGCAGTTCGCCATCTCGGTGATCGGCATCGCCGTGTTCATCGGCCTGACTGCCTGGGACACGCAGTCGATCAAGGAACAGTATGCGGAGAACTTCGACGCGGAGTCGCGGCAGAAGCTGGCCGTTTTCGGCGCCTTCTCGCTCTACCTCAACTTCGTCAACATCTTCCAGCTGTTGCTGAACTTCACCGGCGAGCGGGAATAGTCCGAACTGTAGCAGGCAACACCTTGCATCTTGCCGTGGCCGGAGGGAAATCTCCGGCCACTCTTCATTTGAGACGGCGCCTTGCCCGCTTGTGCCATCGCACGTTCATCGTGACTGTGTGAAACGCAATGCAAACCGCCGCCTTGAGTTCACGCCTGGCCATTTGCTAGCCTGCCGGCCAAGCAAAGACAAACCGCGAGAACATATGGCACAGGACAGCCAGACACTTCATGGCGACGACATCTCGGCCGTTATAGTCGGGCAGGGGGCCGAACTGGTCTCGCTGCGGGATGCGGATGGGCTGGAGCTTGTGTGGCAGGCCGGACCGGCCTGGCGCCGTCATTCCCCGGTGTTGTTTCCGATCGTCGGCCGGCTGAAGGGCGACCAACTGCGCCATCGCGGCCAGACCTATCCGATGACGCAGCACGGCTTCGCCCGCGATAAGTCGTTTGCCTGGGCGGAGAGGGGTTCTCGGTCCTGCATGCTGGTGCTCACCGACGACGCGGAGACCCGAACGCACTACCCCTTCGCCTTCCGTCTGGCGGTAACCTACACTCTCGACGGCCGGCAGCTTGGCGTCACGTTCGAGATCACCAACACCGGCGACGAGCCGCTACCGGCGTCGATCGGGGCGCACCCGGCATTCAACTGGCCGCTGCTGCCGGACCTGCCCAAGGAGGCCTACCGCCTGACCTTTGCAAAGCCCGAGCATGCGCCGATCCGCCGTCTCAAGGACGGGTTACTGCTGGCGGCAAGGCAGCCGACGCCCATCGAGGGCAACATTCTCGCTTTGTCGGATCGACTGTTTGACGAGGATGCCTTGATCCTGGACCAGCCTTCCAGCACCGCTGTGCGTTACGGTGCCGATCGTGGTCCGGCGATCGAGATGCATTGGAACGGATTCCGGGAATTGGGCGTCTGGTCAAAGCCGGGCGGCGCGCCATTCCTCTGCATCGAACCCTGGCACGGCCTCGCCAGCCCGGTGGATTTCGATGGCGAATTCGCCGACAAGCCAGGAGTGATGCTGATCGAGCCGGCCGGAAGGCGCGTACTCGGCTATCGGATCGAACTTCAACCGCAGGCGCATTAGCTGAAAGGCTGGCGCCGCGTTCATGGATGGTGGAGTTGTCGTAAACATCCAACTCGCTTGATTTGGAGGAATGCAGCATGGACCGATTCACCGGCGGTTGCCTGTGCGGCAACGTCCGAATTGTGGCGACTGGACGCCCATACCGGGTGGGCCTTTGTCACTGTCTCGACTGCCGCAAGCATCACGGGGCGCTTTTTCATGCTTCCGCGATTTTCCCTCAGGATGCGGTGACGATCGATGGCGAAACCCGTGACTACGCCGGGCGGTTCTTCTGTCCCCGTTGCGGCTCGACCATTTTTGGTCGCACCGCCGACGAAATCGAAGTGAACCTGGGATCCCTGGATGCCCCGGACCAACTGACGCCAACGTACGAAAGCTGGATCGTCCGTCGCGAAACCTGGTTGCCGCCGTTTCCGCTCACGAGACGATATGAGCGCGATCGTGACGCCACGGGTCGGTTCGAAGAGTAGGCGGCACGAACGGCGGGAAGGCGCCATGACCAAGGGACCGGCGGCGCTTCAATCCGGAAGGCCGGCCGTGCGGAAGCCATCGACGAAATGGTCGAGCATCGCCGGATCGCGGAAGGGCTCCGTCCAGACCCAGTGGCTGGTGGTGAAATGCGGATTGCCGACGAGGAACAGTTCGACTTCCGCGCGCGCCTCGTCGAGCCGGCCGAGCTGCGCGAGGCTGGCCGCCAGGAAGCGGCGTGAGCTGGTGCGGTAAGTCTCGTCCCGGCGCAGTGTCTTGACGGCGGCTTCGTAGTCGCGCGCCGCATATTGCGCCGCGCCGAGCGTCAGATAGTACCAGCTTGCCGGAAACGGGTTGAGCCGGAACGCCTTGCGGATCTGTTCGAGTCCTTCCTCGACCCGCCCGGCCAGCACGGAGATGTCAGACAGTGTCGCCCAGGCATCGGCCTCGTTGGGGTCGAGCTCGAACGCCCTGGCGAACTCGGCATCCGCTTCGGCGAAGTCGCGCTCATAGGCAAGCAGGTTGCCGAGCACCCAGCGGCAGCCGGCGTCGTTGGGATCGATCGCCACCGCCTTGCGCGCCAGCTCCAGGGCAATACGGCGGTTGGGTTCCACCGGCTCGCCCCAATGCACCCATCCCATCCAGTGGTTCATGGCAAGCCAGCGATAGGCCTCGGCATAGTCCGGATCGAGCGCGACCGCGCGCGTCAGCATCAGATGCGCCTCCCGCGCGGTCTGCGGCGAATCGTCGATCAGCTTGCGCGCCCGCACGCACAGATCGTAGGCCTCGAGAGTCTTGGGCCGATTGCGCGGCGGCGGCGCGCGCAGCCGGCCAAGCAGCGCCTCCACGATCTTGGCCGTCACCTCGTCCTGAACGGCAAAGATATCGTCCAGGCCGCGATCGAAGCGTTCCGCCCACAGGTGATCGCCGCTCGCCGCGTCGACCAGCTGGGCGTTGATGCGCACGCGCCCCGCGGCACGTCTTGCGCTGCCCTCCAGGAGGTAGCGCACGCCAAGCTCCCGGGCGATCTCGCGCACGTCCGCCGCCTTTCCCTTGTAGGCGAAGGTCGAATTGCGCGCGATGACGAACAAGCCCGAGGCCCTGGACAGGTCGGTGATCAGGTCTTCGGTCAATCCGTCGGCGAAAGGCTCTTGTTCGGGGTCGTTGCTGAGATTGACGAAGGGGAGCACGGCTATCGACGGTTTGTCGGGCAGCGGCAAAGCTTTTCGGTTCGCGCCATCGAGGGGTTCGACGATCCCCGTGAAGCGGTAGCCGACGCGCGGAACAGTGGTGATCCATTCACCGCCGTCGGCGGACGGACCAAGCAGCTTGCGCAGCTGCGCGATCTGGACGGTGAGATTGCCTTCCTCGACGGCCGTACCCGGCCACGCCGCATCCATCAGCTTGGCCTTGTCGAGGATTTCGCCAGGCCGCCCGACGAGCGCCGCCAACAGCTTCAGCCCGCGGTAGCCGACGGCAACAGGATCATCGTTCCGAAGCAGCGTTCCCGCATCCGGATCAAGCACGAACGGACCGAAGGCAAAGCGCGATCCCTGCATAAGGCGCATCTATAGCCCGTTTGGAACTTTTGAGAACTATTTGGGAGGGCTTAATTACGGCGCTGTTCGCATCCGGCACAATTCAACCTCTTTCAGGTCGAGGTCCCAAGTCGAGGACCCACCCTCAAACCATAGGAGGTTGCCATGAACGATACCCTTGCATCGACGCGGTGTCAGACGGTGCGGCCGAGAATGCCTGTAGTGCTGGCGGAAGCGTCGCGTCGGCACTTGGCGACCCTGCGAAGCATTGTCGCGGCCTGGCACGATCGGACCTGGCGCGAGCGGATACGCTTTCGCTGGGAGCTTGAGCGAATGTCGAAGGACAATCCCCATCTGATCGACGACATCGGATTGACGAGACAACAGGTCGAGGCGGAGCTGGCAAAGCCTTTTTGGGAACGGTAGGCCGAATGCTGCAACCAGAGCGAGCGGAGCTCATTGAAAGTTCTGGGGTAGGGAGGTTGCCTCGAGAAGCCGGGGGCAAACCAGCAGCGCGTCGCCAGATCCAAAGCACGAACTCGCCGAGGTCATCGACCAGGTGGATTCTTACGGCTGCATCATGGCCGGCGAAATGATCTGGTTGAGCGCAAGGACAGGAGTTCCAGACCGCGGCCTCGGCCCAGCTGGCGCCCCTCGTCAACAAAATGGTTGTGGCCCAATGTTTTCTGCGCCGCTACCGATGACTTTATCGCATTGCGAGGCTATTCGGACTTATTGCTATATGCTTGGCGTCTAAATATTCATATCCTAATAAGGCTTCGCGTTGCTCACCCACGTTCTTGATTTGTTCCGGGCCACCAAACACAGGCACCGGGAAATGCTCGCTCCCTTCCCGATAAACCCACAGCCGTCCGGCAACCCGGACAAGGCCGGTGAAATCGTGGCGTTCTTTACGATCAACTCCTTCTATGAGACAGAAGCCGCTCGCATGACCGCGTCAGCGTGGCGTCTTGGCCTTTCTGTCCAAGCCCGGCCATTCGCCGACGCTGGATCCTGGGTGCGCAACGCGAGCCTGAAGCCGACATTCCTTGTCAATATGCGTAGGAGGCTTCAGGGACCGCTGCTGTATGTGGACGTCGACACGGTCTTCCATCATGATCCCTGGCCGGAGCTCGCCGGTTTTGATTGCGACATCGCGGTCTATCGCGAAAGTGGCCGGCTGATGGCTGGAACCATCCTCATCAACGATACGCCGGCTGCTCGCGAGATCCTCGCCTTGTGGAAGAAGCGCAGCGATGAAAACCCGGAAGTCTGGGATCAGGTCGTGCTGCAGGAAATCCTCGACGAAGATCAGGCCTCGGCAAGCCCGCGCTATCGCGAAGGCCAGCTCCCGGCGCCGTTCTGCTGGGTGTTCGACCGCCTTGAGAATGGGAAGCCCGATAAGGTGTATATCGAGCAGCTCCAGGCGAGCCGGGAAATCTATGAGCGGCACGCTCGCGGCAAAGCACGCAGAGGTCTCAACCGTCGGCAGGACCGAGTCCGGACCATTGAGCGCATTCTTGACGAACACAGAGAGCGGCTACGCAGGTAGCCGACGACAGCCATTGCTGCAGCTTCGATGCCCTCGCGGGCGGCGACGAAGCGGCTGCCATGTGGCCCGTGATCTGCAAAGCGTTCATTCCAATTCACCAGTTTAGCAGAACGGGCACCAAAAACCGTGTCAGGAGAGTTGAGGTGGGGAGATTGGCTGCGCACAAGCAGGAGCGACATTCCTACCTTGCCGATGTGGCGGCGATGTAGAAATGTCGCCGGTTCTGCAAAGTAGAAATGTCGCATTGGCCGTTCCAAAGGGCAGGGTGCAGCAAGTTAGAGATGCGACAATTAGGCGGACCCTGGCGCCGACGGAGCGCCCGATCGGGCGTAAGCTGGTCGGGGTTGCGCAGCCCGATCGGGTGCGGTTCCAGTAGGTTCCCCTCGGCTTTGGCTTTGAGAGCCGCTTCACTCGGCTGCGGCCAACCTTGCCAGTGCCTGTTCTCGCCGCGCGATGACAGCAGGATCGTTCATGAAATCCGTCCTGCGACCCGGCCTCGTTCCGCGCTTCTTGTAGGCGCTCTGCTCGCTGTTGGTCTTGATCTTCGGCGGAGGCCGCGCCTCGTCCTGCTGAGCCTTGATCCAGGTCAGCACTTCGCCGAGCCGCTTGTTCTCGGTGATCGCCGTGTGCGTGACGCGCTGCTCCTTGTCGAAGACGGTGTGGGGCAGGGAACACGCTCTCCACCGAACGTCCAGCCGACCGTCGGCGAACTCGTAGATATCGACGTATTTGCCGACCAGTCCGCACGAAAGCTCGTTCTTCTCCAGCATGATTTGCCTGCGCTCGTAGGAGAATGACAATTGCTGGCCGACATAGCGCTGCTCCCGCTTGCACAGCACGTCACGCAGCCGATCCGGCGCAACATTCAACGCGCGATGCAGATTGTCCGGTCGGGCAGAGACCTTGGCGAACCTCTCGTTGAAGTCGACCATGAACGCCGGTAGGAACGCATTGGCCGCCTCGATGTCCGATATGCCGGCGAGGCGCAGTTCCTTCACAAGACGGTCCTGCAGCGTCCGATTGACCCTTTCGACCCGGCCTTTGGCCTGGCTCGAATTGGCGCACAGGATCTCAATGTTGAGTTCTGACAAGGCGCGGCCGAACTGGGTCATGCCGCGGCCTGCCTTGGCATCCTTCTTGGCGACACGAAACACAGTGTGCTTATCGGAGTAGAATGCGACTGGGCAGCCGTGTGCCTTCAGATAGAGTTCCAGCGCCTCGAAGTAGCTGAAGGTGCTCTCCGACTTCACAAAGCGAAGCTGCTGGAGCTTGCTCGTGGCGTCGTCGATGAAGACGAGCAGGGTGCATGGATCGCCCCGCTCCTCGAACCAACGGTGATCACTGCCGTCGATCTGCACCAGCTCGCCATAAGATTCTCGACGCAAACGAGGCTGATGGAATGTCCGGCGCTGCTTGCGCGACAGCCAGATTCCGGCTTCCGCCATCCATTTGCGCAACGTCTCTCGCGACACGATCAGGCCGTGGTTCGCCGCCAACTTCTCGGCCGCCAAGGTCGGCCCGAAGTCGAGATAGTGTTCCCGAACCAGCCGAACCGCCAACTCACCGATGCCGGCGACATATCGATGGTTCGACGGTCGTCCTCGAGCCTTGTGCCGAAGTGCCGCGGCGCCTTCAGTCCGGAACGCCTTCAGCAGACGCTGGACCTGGCGCGTTGTCATATCCAGGACATGCGCCGCCGAGACAACCGTCATGCGCCGCTCCAAAACCTTCGACAGCACCTCGATGCGTTGCAGCTCGCGCTCGCTCATTAAGATCAGTCCCAACCCGCCGTCTCCCTCGCTCATCGGCGAGCAGGGCGACATTCCTACTTTGCGGAATCAAGACATTTCTATTTTGCGGCAATATGCCGAAAGTCGCATAAGATAGATTATGGAACTAAGCTTCCAGCTCGGGTCTCAGGATCGGCCGTCGGTTGCCGGTCGAATGCGATCTTACGTCCGCCGGTTCCGGTGTGGAGACAGGGTTCACAGACTGAACCCCGTTCAACAGAGCAGCCCGCCTTGGACGGGCTGCGTTGGCATCTTAGGCAGGTCTAGGCAGGTCTACTCGGCGGCGCCGATCGCCTTGAGCCCGGCGGCGGCGCATTTGGCGTCGATATCGCCCGAAGGAGCACCGCCGACGCCAATGCCGGCCACCAAGGCATCGCCGAACTTGACCGGCAAGCCGCCAGCCTGGATCACCATGCGACGATCCATGTCACGCATGCCGTCATTTGCCGGCTTGGAGGCGATCAGTGCCATCAGCTATGAAGAGAATATTCTATCCGTCTGATCTATAAGGAATTTCAAGCGCCATGCCATCAAATGCCGGCTCGACATTTGCCGGAGTCTCAGCCATCACGGTAGCGTAGTCCAGCGGCCCATGCATATGGGTCAGCACAGCCTGTTTCGGGGCCAGCCGCTCGATCCACTCAAGCGCCTCGCCAAGCGACAGATGGCTCGGGTGCGTCCTGTACTGCAGCGCGTCGATGATCAGGACATCGAGATTACGCAGCCGTTCGGCAGTGGCAGCCGGAAAATCGCTGATGTCGGGGCAATAGGCTAGTCCGCCGATACGGAAGCCGAGCGATATGATGTCGCCATGGACCTGCGGCAGCGGCTCGAGGGTGAGGGCACCGCCCTCGCCTTCGATCACGACGGGCTTTGCGTGATCGATGATATGGGCGTCGACGATCGGCGGATAGGAACTGCCTGGCGGCGTCTCGAAACAGTAGCCGAAGGCCTGGCGCAGCCGCAGCATCGTTGGCTGATCGGCATGGATATCGATCCGCTGCCGCTGGTCGAGCACGAAGCCGCGCAGGTCGTCGATGCCGTGGATGTGGTCGGCATGTGGATGGGTGTAGACGACGGCATCGATGCGTTTGACCGAGGCCATCAGCATCTGCTGGCGGAAATCCGGTCCTGTGTCGATGACGACGGTGGTGCGGGCGCCGCTCTCGGCAATCCGCTCGACAAGGGCTGCCGTGCGCATGCGCCGATTTTTCGGATTTTGCGGATCGCAATTGCCCCAGTCGCCGGTGATGCGCGGCGTGCCCGGTGACGAGCCGCAGCCGAGAATGGTGAGGCGCAGCCGGTCTGTCATCGTTCAGGCGCTTTGCTCTGCGGGGGCGGCATCTTGCCGAACAGCCGGAAGAAATTATCGGTCGTCAAAGCTGCGATTTCACCTTCGCTGACGCCGATCGTCTCGGCCAGAACCCTGGCCGTGTGCGCGACATAAGCGGGTTCGTTGCGCTTGCCGCGAAATGGGATCGGCGCGAGATATGGCGCATCGGTCTCCACCAGCAGCCGGTCGTGCGGCAGGTCGGCGGCTATGGCGCGTATTTCGGCCGAATTCTTGAAGGTCAGGATGCCGGAAAACGAAACATAGCCGCCCAGCGAGACGCCGACCTCGGCCAGCCTGCGTCCCGACGAAAAACAGTGCAGGACGAACGGGAAGGCGCCCTTCCCCGTTTCTTCCTCAAGGATATGAGCCATGTCGTCGTCGGCGTCGCGCGAATGGATGACCAGCGGCAGGCCCGTCTCGCGAGCAGCGGCGATGTGGTTGCGCAAACCCTGCGCCTGCGCATCGCGGGGCGCTTTGTCATAGAAATAGTCGAGCCCGGCTTCGCCGATCGCCACCACCTTGGGATGGGCGGACAGGCGCACGAGATCCGCCGTCGTCACGTCAAGCTCTTCGGCCGCATTGTGCGGATGGGTTCCGACGGAGCAGTATACTTCGTCGAAAGCGTCTGCGATTTCAAGTATTTGCTGAAATCGCTTCACGCGCGTCGAAATCGTTACCATGCGGCCGATCCCGGCGGCCAGGGCGCGAGCGACGATGGACGCCCGCTCCTCTGAGAAGTCCGGAAAATCCAGATGGCAGTGGCTGTCGACGAGCATCAGCCGTTCGCTTCCGGCTGATCGACATAACGCGGAAATACGCCTTCTGGCACAGGCAACGCTCTGCCCGGCACAAGCGCATGGTCGGCGTGGAGATGCACGAAATCGCGCTCGTCTGCCGGCACCGCCAGCAGGTCAAGCAGCTTCGCGGCCGATCCTGGAGCGAAGGGCTGGCACAGAATCGCCACGCGCCGGACCACTTCGGCCGTAGTCCACAATACCGTTTGCATGCGCTCGGGGTTGGTCTTCTTCAGCGCCCAGGGTTCCTGTCCGGCGAAATACCGGTCGGCTTCGGCCACCACGCCGAAGATCGATGCCAGCGCCAGATGGATGCCTTGCTCGGCCATTGCCTTGCGCGCGGCGGCAAGAGCGGCCGCCGCCTGATCGAGGATTGCCTTGTCCGCATCCGTCAGCTCGCCGCGCGTCGGCACCACGCCGCCGCAGTTCTTGGCGATCATCGACAGCGAGCGCTGCGCCAGATTGCCGATGCCGTTGGCGAGGTCGGCATTGGTGCGGTTGACGATCGCCTCGTGGCTGTAGCTGCCGTCCTGGCCGAACGGCACCTCGCGCAGGAAGAAATAGCGCACCTGGTCGAGCCCGTAATGCTCTATCATGGTGAAGGGGTCGATAACGTTGCCGACCGATTTCGACATCTTCTCGCCGCGGTTGAACAGGAAGCCGTGGCCAAAGACGCGCTTCGGCAGCGGAATGCCTGCCGACATCAGGAAGGCCGGCCAGTAGACGGCGTGGAAACGCACGATGTCCTTGCCGATGATGTGCGCATCGGCCGGCCAGAATTTCCAATTGTCTGCGTTTTCATCGGGATAGCCGACGCCGGTAATGTAGTTTGTCAGCGCGTCGACCCAGACATACATCACGTGCTTTTCGTCGCCGGGCACCGGCACGCCCCAGTCGAACGTCGTGCGCGAGATCGACAGGTCTTTCAGTCCCGATCTGACGAAGCTCATCACTTCGTTGCGCCGCTCGGCCGGGCCGATGAAATCCGGCTGGCCCTCGTAGAGCGCCAGCAGTTTGTCCTGATAGGCCGAAAGCCGGAAGAAATAGCTTTCCTCCTCGACCCATTCGACCGGCGTTCCTTGCGGGCCATAGCGGATATTGTCGGGACGAACCTCGGTTTCCTCCTCGCCGTAATAAGCTTCGTCACGCACCGAGTACCAGCCGGCATAGCCGCCCTTGTAGATGTCTCCATTGGCAGCCATCGCCTTCCAGATCGCCTGAGAGGCCGCGTAGTGCCGCTCTTCGGTGGTGCGGATGAAATCGTCGTTGGAGGCGTTGAGCGCGGTCGCCATGCGCTTGAACTCAGCCGAATTGCGGTCGGCCAGTTCGCGCGCAGAAATGTCTTCCTTCTTCGCCGTCTGCAGCATCTTGATGCCGTGTTCGTCGGTGCCGGTGAGAAAGAAGACCTGCTTGCCGTCGAGCCGCTGAAAGCGGGCCAGCGCATCGGTGGCGATCAATTCGTAGGCATGGCCGATATGCGGCTTGCCATTGGGGTAAGAGATCGCGGTCGTGATGTAGAATGTATCGCGTGACATGAATGAACCGTCATGAATGTCTGAATGGAAGGCGTGGCGGTGGATATCGCATCGGGGTGGCGATTGCCATCCCGAGGGAACCATCACATTCGCATTGCAGACTTCAGGCGGTCGATCATGGTCAAGGCGTGCTGCTTCTTGTCGAGATTGTAGGTGTCAGTCTCAGATATAGCGTCCAGCGCCTCATGCCAAGTGTCCGAAAGCGTTTTGGCTCGTGCGAGATCGCCGGCCAGCGCCGCCCGGCTCGCCGCATCGGACAACAGGTCGAGCGCGCGGCGGTTGAAGATATCGAACTGGATCGCCTGGTCGCGCCCGGCCACCACCTCGGCAAGGCGATAGGCGCCGGCGATGTCGCTCTTGCCGGCGCTCACCAGGGCGTCCAGCGTTTCGGCGATCTCCAACCCGCCATACTGCGTCAGGAGGATCGCATTGCGGGCGCTGCCCCCTGCCCGCGCGGCAAGGGCTGTCCGCGCGGCCGGATCGTCCGGCGGAGGCGGCTCGGCAGTTTCCAGCACCGCCATCAGCTCGTCGGCATCGAGCGGCGACAGCCGAACCAATTGGCAGCGCGAGCGGATCGTCGGCAACAGGCTGCCCGCTGCATGGACGATGAGGATGAACAGCGTTCGCGCCGGCGGCTCCTCGAGATTCTTCAGCAAGGCATTGGCTGCATTGGTGTTCATGTCATCGGCCGGATCGACGATCACCACCCGGTAGCTGCCGTCATGCGAAGTCAGCGACAGAAAGCGATTGACCTTGCGGATCTCGTCGACGGTGACGACCGTCTTGAAGTTCTTGGTCTTGTCGTTCAGCGGACGGGTCAGATGCAGCACGCCGGGATGCGCGCCGGTGGCGATCTGGCGAAACAGCGAGGACGCCGGATCGGGAACGGCGAGCGTCTCCGGCGCCTGCTCGAAGGCCGGATGCTTCAGGAGGTGATGCGCCAGATGGAAGGCGAGCGTCGCCTTGCCGATGCCGAGCGGTCCGGCGAAGATCAGCGCGTGCGGCAGCTTTCCAGCGCGATAGGCGGCGGCGAGCATGGCGGCGGCCTGCCCGTGCCCGACCAGGCGTGGCGTTTCGGACGGTTCAGGGACGCCGTCCAGCGTGTCATGCTGTTCCGGCGCGATGCGTTCGAAGATCATGCGGGTGCGGTCTGTCTGTTGCGCATGGGCGCCCTCGCCTCCAGCGCCGCGAACACCGTGGCGGTGACGACATTTTCTACCGCATCGGGAGCGGCGGATGCGTCGATCACAACGCAGCGCTCCGGCTCGGCCGCGGCGATCGCCAGGAACGCCTCGCGGCGCGCCTGGTGGATGGCAAGCGTTTCCTTTTCGAAGCGATCGGGGCCGGCGCCGGCGCCGCGACGCACTGTTGCGCGTCTCAGGCCTTCCGTGGGATCGATGTCGAAGATCAGCGTCATGTCGGGCATCATGCCATTGATGGCGACCTGCTCCAGCGTCTCCATGAACACCGGGTCGAGGCCGCCGGTGACGCCCTGGTAGACGCGCGAGGAATCCAGGAAGCGGTCGCATAGGACAATGGAGCCGCGCTCGACCGCCGGGCGGATGACCTGCTCGACATGGTCGGAGCGCGCCGCCGCGAAAAGCAGCGCTTCCATCTTCGGCCCGAACGGCTCGGCGGCGCCCGAGAGCAGCACATGCCGGACCGCTTCCGCGCCCGGCGAGCCGCCCGGTTCCCGGGTGACGAGGACGTCGTACTTCTTGGCGCGCATCTTTCCCGCCAGCCGCTCGATCTGCGTCGACTTGCCTGCTCCTTCGCCGCCTTCGAAGGTGATGAAAAATCCGCGTGCCAATCGAAAGGCCTTTGTCCCTTATTTGAATGGATTCTAGCGCTCTAGATAGTCCGCGTTCGGGGAAACGTCCATGCCGCCGGCGTTATCGCATGCCGCTCAAAAGTGACCTCGGCTGGAGAGAACGACATGCATAAACAAAGACGCCAAAGCGCATAGCGTGAATCCGGTTCAGCGCGACGCGCTTTAGCGGAGCCAGCCGACGGCCAGTTCCTTGACGGCGTCGAGGGCGCGTTGCGGCAGCGTGCCGATGCCGATCGATTCGGCGGCGAAAAGCGGCGTCTCCTGGCTCAGTGTGTCGCCGATCCAGACCCGCAGCACGCCTACCGGCTGCCCCTCCTCCACAGGTGCGGCAACCGGTCCGTCATAGACGATGCTCGCCGTCAGTTTGTCGCGGTTGGCTACCGGCAGGAAGATGGCGATCGGCCCTTTCGCCTTCAGCGTCACGCCGGCCTTAATGCCGCCGAAAACCTGAGCTTGGCCCACCACCTCGTCCTTGGCGAAGATTTGCGTCTTCTCGAAGGAACGGGCACCCCATTCGAGCAGCTTGCGCGCCTCCTCGGCGCGTTCCTTGTCGCTGGCGAGCCCGCTCATCGCCGCGATCACCCGCGCGCCATTGTGGCCGACCGAGCCGACTATGCCAAAGCCGGACACCTCACTGCTGCCGACCGCCAGGCCGTCGGCGCCGATGTCCATCGCCAGCAGCGGGTTGCGATTCCTCTGCGAAATCTTGTTCCAGGTAAAATCCTTCAGGCCGTAGTAGCGATAAAGGTCCGGATACTCGCGCCACAGATGCAAAGCCAGCATTGCCAGCTCGCGCACGCTCGTCTGCTGGCCCTCCGCCGGCAGCCCGGTCGAATTGACGAAAGTCGATTTGGTCAGGCCGATCTGGCGGGCGCGTTCGGTCATCTGCGCGGCGAAATTGTCCTCGGACCCGGCCAAGCCTTCGGCCAGCACGATACAGCCGTCATTGGCCGCCTGCACCGTCACGCCCTGGATCAGGTCCTCGACCCGGACCGCCGATTTGAGCTTGGCAAACATCGTCGACGTTCCCGAAGGGGCGCCGCCCTTGCGCCAGGCGTTTTCACTCACCACGAACGTGTCGTCGAGGGTCAGGCGCCCGGACTTGATGGCGTTGAACACCACTTCCATCGTCATCAGCTTGGCCATCGAGGCCGGCTGTATCGGCTTGTCGGCGTCCTTGGAAAACAACACCGTCCCTGTGTCGGCGTCGATCATGAAGGCCTGGGCTGCCTTGGTCTCGAAAAGCTGCGCGCTGGCGGGCGCGATGCAAAACAGCAGCAGGGCCAATCCCAGAAATCCGGCCAAAGGCGGAAAGACGCGCAACTGCATGAAATCTCGACCCGTTTGCCGGTTCTGGCGCAGCCAAGCTATCAGGGTTTTTTCCGCAGGATCAACCGTGCGGGAAAAATAGATCAGTTGCGCACGGCCAGAGCGTCCGGCGCACCATGCGACCAGGCCGCCTGCAGCAGATCGTCGACGCCGCCATGGCCGTCCGGATAGAGGTTCACCGCATACCAGTCCTTGCCATTGAATTCGGAACGCTGGATCTCGATCCTGCCGAAGGGCTCGAGCGCGGCGGCCACGCGTTTTGCCTCGGTGGCGTCATCAAAGGTGCCGGCCGCGACATAGGCCGGGGACGGCGCCTGCGGGTTGGCGCTCTTCCATGAGCGCAGGATGTCGGCGGGCGACATGCCGTCGTCGTCAAGTGCGGCAAAGACATCGCCGCTCCGCACGCGCTCGTCGGCATAGGAGAGCGAGGCCACCGAAAACGGCGATTGCGGCGGCAGGCCGATATCCGGACGCTCCGGCACGATCGGACCGAAGTCGGGCAGCGCCAGGTCACCCAACGCCGGCGATTGTGCCGGCACCTGCCCTTGCTGAACCATATCGGAATTCGTCAGCTGACCCGGAAATGGCACGGCGGCAGCACCCACCGGCAGGCTGGGCGACGGTCCGTTCATGGCCACCATGACGCCGGTCGGCAGGCCGTCCGATGGATCCGGTATCCTGTTGCCTGGATGGTAGGAGGCCATCAGATACTGGTCGTCATTGCCGTCGAGCGGTGCGCGGCCAACATATTCCACCTTCACCTCGGCCGTGCCGACATTGGCATAGTCGAGCATCTGGGCGGCGCGTTCCGAGACATCGATGATGCGGCCCTGGTGGTAGGGACCGCGATCATTGACGCGCACAATGACCGAACTGCCGGTCTTGAGATTGGTGACGCGGGCGTAGCTCGGCAGGGGCATGGTCGGGTGCGCCGCCGTCAGATGGCTCATGTCGTAGACTTCGCCGTTGGCGGTCAGCCGTCCATGAAAGGCATCGCCGTACCACGACGCCAGGCCGACCTTGGCATAGTGCTTGTCTTCCTTCGGATAGTACCACTTGCCGCGAACCTGGTAGGGTTTACCAAGCTGATCGCGGCCGCCGCCACGCCGCATGAAGGCGACGCGAGGGCTGGCCTTCACGCCATATTCGGTTTCGGCGAAATATTCCTTGGAACGGGTCTTCTTGTGGACCATCCCTTTTGGTTCAGGCTGCGACGCGCAGGCGGCAAGCAAGGCTGCCGACATGGTGAATAGCGCGAAAGCGCAAGCACGGCGTAGACGCGGGCGCGCCGTAGTTTGCATTTCCTGATGTCCCCTACAGTCTCGACCAAAAACGCCGCGGCTTGAACGTCGCAGGAGCCAAAGCTTACCTGACTAAGACCAACGACGCCTCGAACCCCTGTCCTTTGTGCGCAGGAATTGTTTATCACGCTATTAATCGATTGTGGCCGGAACCGGGCAAGATTGTGACGCCACCCTGCCCGGCGTCGGCTGCCGGGAAACATGCGGTCCGCGCATGCCGGTTGACAGATCTTTGCCGGGCACACTAGAGCATCAGCGAGATGGCTCTCTTCATTCGCCGCCAGGCTCGAATATCTGATCGAGTGACGTTGGGCGAAGAGATGTCGCTGGAGGGATGGCCGAGCGGTTTAAGGCACCGGTCTTGAAAACCGGCGTGGGCGCAAGTTCACCGTGGGTTCGAATCCCACTCCCTCCGCCAGATTTCTTTCTATCGGCTTGAAAAAGCTGTGCTTTTCGACTTTGCCTTATTCGGTTCCTAACTTGGTTCCTAACCTTTCGAAACGATGAAGCTAAAGGCTCAACGAACGATTGCGGCGATGATGATCCCGAGCAGCCCCACCCTGTCTTGCTCTTGGGCACTGCTGGGGCCGTGGATGGTGCAGGAGAGACCGGCGTAACAACCTGTGGCTGGTTGCCCTGCTGGGTCACTACGACCACGCTGGGAGGCGCAGGCGCAGCAGGAGGCGCGGCAGGCTGGATGACGATGGGTGCTGGCGCTTTGCTCATCAGCAGAGCTTGGGAGCGGACAGAGGCCACGCGGCTTGTCCAGCCCTTACCGAACTCGCCCCATGTCGGCAGGCGCTTCAGGAAGGCCATGCGGGCATCGCACAGCGCATCGATCACACCCCTGCCGGCTTGGCCTTTACTGCCGCGATCGTGGCTGGGCCTATGCGCCCATCCTGCGCAACGCCGACAGCGCCTTGCAGGTATTTGGCCGCGCGGCCGGGACCGGAATTAACCGCGAAATCGAAGACGGCATAGTCCACCCCATCGGGCAGCTCGGCGCCGGCAACGGCATCCCAGTAGAAGCGGCGAAAGACGGTGGCGACCTGCGCATCGGTGATATGGCGCAGATCATCCTTGGTCGCTTTGGCTTGGACGTAGCGGCGGAAGTTAGCCAGGGTGACGCCCTTCATAGTGGCGCCGCCCGGATCGGCCGGATTGTCCGACCAGAGTCCTTCTGATTTCAAGACGAGCGCAAGCGCCCGCGCGAAGTTGCGGTCCATGAGTTTGTCCTTTCCGCCCTAGCGGGCAGGTTGTGCTTTCTAGGTTTTGAGTATGTCCCGCGCCCGAAGGTCCAGAGGGACGAAGTACGCGGGCCTGGGTGCTGACCGAAGCAACTTTCCGTTCGGCCGACTGCTTCCGGTACATTTGCTCTAATCAGAACAATGTACTACAAAGCCGCCGGGCTTAGGGGAGAAACTGTGAATAGCTTGTTTTGGTGGACGGGCGCGCTCGTGTGGGCGTCCGCAACGGTCGCTGCAATAGGCGGCTTAGCGATAGCATATCTGATGTTTGCTGGTGGAGACGATATAGAGAGGCCACAGAAAAGGGCTGATCCGCGCCGTCCTTTCGATACCCTGGATTGATGCGCGGCCCATGCGGTGTTTCATCGTCGAGTTGATGCGCGACGGCAAAGCGGCGGAGCGGATCGAGGTTCGCGCCAAGAACGTTGTCGAGGCCGCAAAGAGCCGTGGACCAATAACGATATCGTGTCGGGAAGAACCTCAGACCGGCGAATGGATAAGGGTAACGCACCCTGACGGAATCACGACGACTTGGTTTGAGGCAGATCGTTAAAAGGTGCTGCGCACGCCGAGTTAGGTCGGTTTCGGAACCCGACAGGCCTGCCGCTCAGAGATGCGGCCGATAAATTTACTCCGCAGGAGCGGGGATCGTCTGCGGTACAGTGCGCGCTGTCGTCAGCAGACGCCCCAACGTGATCCCGCCCTGCTCCAGCCACTTCTCCGAGAAATACGCGAAAGGGAGCGTCAGAGTTACGACCACCGTCCCCACCAGCAGCCCGGTTTCAAGTGCGTGTGTCGGGTAGATGCCAAGCGGGTCGACCAGTGACCAGACGATGAGCAGGAAAAGAACGTTGATCAAGTAAAAGCTGTAGCTGATCTTGCCGAGGAACCGGCAGACCGGATTGGCGAGGATCGTGGTCGCTGTCAAACTCTGGTCGCCGTAATAGACCGACCCGACGAGCGCGGCGCACAAGATGACTTGCCCAAGCGTGCTGGCATCAGGGTTGAAGGGAACGAACATTCGAACGATCACGAACGCAGCGATTATCAGCCAAAGCGCCAGCGATGACACGCCGGAAAAGAACGGCTGGAAGCGCCTGTCCGCGATCAGCATGCCAATGGCAAAGGATGATATCCACGCGGACATGTGTGGAGCCCCCATGACGAAAACCGGCTGCGCCATGGCAAACACGCTCAAGCTAAACAGAACCAAAGCCGACACCGATCCGAAGCGCTTCTGGAAGAAGAAAAACGCCAGGACGAACGGCACCGCGAGCATTTCGGCTTGGATGGTTGTGGACGGGCCGTGCCACGTAATCTGAACCAGCAAAGCATTCAGCGTTGCCAGCCATAGATTAGGCGAGGGAACGCCGGCCCAGCCCATTTGCGCAAAAAACTGAGACAGCAAGTAATATGCCGCCAAGCAGCCAAACAGAGCGGGGTAGAGCCGGCAGACCCGGCGCACAACGAACTTCGAGACGATTGCGAATGGTGCCCCCGTCGACTTCTCCAGCGATAGGGAGAGGACGAAGCCGCTCAAGACAAAGAACAAAAGAACGGCGTTGTTCCCGTTGAATATGGAAAGCATGATCTTGGTCAGAACGTCCCTGAGTGTGGTCATGCCCTGTATAGGCTGGATCAGGGTCGTTCCAACCAGCACCTCATGATGCAGGATAGAATGATAGAAAACCACGCTAACGGCTGCTATGCCTCGCAACCCATCGAGTGACGCGTTCCTATCTGCCATTTTGCTCCCCGAATCTTGGAAGTATGGACACGCCGCACTGGGAAGCGGTCAAGTAAAAACGCCACTACTCTTACGAGTTTGTGTAGGCTATGTTGTTTTTCAGCAACCCGGCTGACACGCTTATCAGTCCGGCTGATGGCGTGCCACCAGTAGGCGCACCGACAGCCACGCCGCCCGGTACCTGTGTGGGAGCTTGCCGTATCCGATGTGCCAGGTTCAAAAGCAGGCGGCTCTGCCGGCGTCTCAAAGATGAAAGCCATCCGCCGTCAGGAAGCCCTTAGGGTTGTGCCACGGGAATGGTGCCTGGAATGCCATTCCATTCAAGCCGACCGACGGCGAAATTGCCATGAGACGAGCGAATCGGACAACATCGGGCGTTTCATCGGTTCTAGCCTGAGCGGCCATGATTCCGTTCGGCGTCGGCCGCAACCCCGTCTGTTGCGGATCGCTCACCGCAACGCTATAGAGCCGGTGTCGGAAAAGGCAGACTTGGTTTGGTAAGCCCAAGTCCTTTCGGTAACGAAAGCTCTGGTCTTTGGCCTCCTGCAGGAGATCCCCACGACGAACATCGGACGCTTCTCTCGCGTCCAATCGTTCGTCCGTGGTTCTCAAATCCGAGGAACGCTCCGGTCGAACATCGACAAAGGAGCAGTTCATGCACAACCGCCATCTGGATTCCCATGACGTAATAATTGCTGGTGCAGGCCCTGTCGGCCTGTTCCTCGCTTGTGAGTTGCGCCTCGCCGACCTCTCGGTGCTGGTGCTGGAGCAAGCCGAAGATCCGCACTCCCCGTTGAAGCAGCTTCCGTTCGGGCTGCGCGGCCTCTCGGTGCCCACCATCGAAGCCCTCTACCGTCGCGGTCTGCTGGACGACATCGTCGCTCCACAAAGTGCGAGGGATGGGACGGGCAACGGTGGCGCTGCGACTGGCGCGCACTGGCTGAATCAACCGCGCCGTCCGGGCGGCCATTTCGCAGGTATCCAGTTCTTCCACGATGCCATCGACGCCGCGAAATGGCCCTACCGCCTGCCAGGTTCGGCCACCGCCGCAATCGCGGTCGAAATGGCGCATCTCGAATCAGTCTTGGCCGCGCGCGCAATCGCAATGGGAGTCGAGATCAGGCGCGGCTTCGGTGTCGAGGATTTCGATCAGACGCATAAAGGCGTGACCGTTTGCGCCGGCGGTGAGATTTTTCGGGGATGCTGGCTTGTCGGCTGTGACGGCGGGCGCAGCACGGTGCGCAAGGCCGGCGACTTCGCGTTCGTCGGTACCGATCCGGAATTCACAGGCTATTCCGTTCAGATCGAAATGGCCGAGCCGGACAGGCTCACGCCGGGCCGCCACTACACGCCGACCGGCATGTACACTTATCAAAGACCCGGTACCGTCGCGATGGTCGAGTTCGATGGCGGGGCTTTCCACCGAATCCGGCCAATCACCTGCGACCACGTGCAGGCGGTTTTGCGCCGAGTATCCGGCGCGGACATCACGCTGACGGCCCTCAAACTCGCCGCCACCTGGACGGATCGCGCCTATCAGGCAACGACCTACCGCAAGGGACGAGTGCTGCTTGCCGGCGACGCCGCGCATATCCATTCCCCCTTGGGCGGCCAGGGTCTCAACCTCGGGCTCGGCGACGCGATGAACCTTGGCTGGAAGCTGGCCGCCACCATCCGCGGCGACGCGCCGGACGGTCTGCTCGACAGCTATGTCAGCGAACGCCATCCGGTCGGGGCGCAAATCCTCGACTGGTCGCGCGCCCAGGTCGCGCTCATGCGGCCAAGCCCGGCAACGCGCGCGCTCGAAACCATCATCCGTGACCTGATCGACACGCGCGACGGCGCGACATACTTCGCCGAACGGGTATGGGGTATTTCTCTTCGCTACGATCCTGGCAGCGGCCACCGGCTGGTCGGGCGCAGTGTTCCCGATTTCGAGCTGATCCAAGGAAGAAAAATCGGCGGGCTCCTCAGCCCGGGCAAGGGCCTGTTCCTTGACTTTGACGCTCGCCCATCGCTTGAAGCGCTTGCAGGCCGCTGGGGCGACCGGATCACCTACGTCGCCGGTAAGGCCAGGGATCAACTGGGCCTGAGCGCCGTGCTCGTGCGCCCCGATGGCTTCGTGGCCTGGGCCGCTGGGGATGACCCCAACCCGGAGGAAGCCGCTCAAGCCGCATCACGATGGTTCGGCGAACCCCGGAAAGGCATGTAGGCCTGCTCCCGAGGCTTTTCGTGCCGAATCGGCTAAGCCTTGGGCCTATGAACGAAACCTCACTCTACGCGCCGGTGAAGCGGTTTCTCGAAAGCCTGGATTTTGCCGTTAAGGGCGAGATCGGCGGCTGCGACATTGTCGCGCTGCGTGAGGGGGAGCCGCCCGTCGTCGTCATTTGCGAGTTGAAGCTGGCGTTCAATCTCGAACTGGTGCTGCAAGGCGTCGACCGCGCGACCGCCTGCGACGAGGTGTGGCTGGCCGCGCGCATGTCGGCCAGGGGCAAGGGACGCGAGAGCGACGCCCGGTTCCGCAATCTTTGCCGCCGGCTTGGCTTCGGCCTGCTCGGCGTGACGGCGAGCGACCGGGTCGAGGTGCTCCTGAGTCCGGTCACCGTCGCGCCGCGCAAGAACCCACGGCGCCGCTCGCGGCTGGTCGACGAGCACCGCCGGCGCCGCGGCGATCCTGTCGCGGGCGGGGGATCGCGCAATCCCATCATGACAGCATACCGCCAAAGCGCCCTCGCCTGCGCCGCGGCATTGGCCGACGGGCCCAAGCGCCCGCGCGATCTCAAGGCGCTGACGCCGCTTGCGCCGAAAATCCTGCTGCACAATGTCTATGGCTGGTTCGCGCGCGTCGACCGCGGCGTATACGATCTGACCGACGCCGGCCGTGCCTCGCTGATGCGTTGGCCGCAGCCATCGCACGATGAATCCCGACACGGGATTTTGAACGCGCCGAGTGCCTGAGCGCGGGACAACGCCCGGCCCTTTGGTTGATTTTTCAGACAAAATATGCTGCTTGTCCCGCCCATGAAGACACTCTGCACGACGGTCATGGCGTTCTTGACCCTGGCTTTTCCGGCCAACGCCATGGACAGCGCCTTGCGCGCAGGCCTCCTGAAACTCGACCCGCAAACCCGCCTCGAACAGCGCTGTGATGCTGAAGTCCTCGACCGGATCACCCATGACGACCGCAAGTACAAGGCGGATCGGGTGGTCGCTTACGCCTTTGCCACGCCGGTCATGAGCGACGACGCCATTAAGAGCCCGGGAGCCGCCTTCCGCAGCAAGGGGCAATGGTACCGGCTGAAATTCAAGTGCGAGACGGCGCCGGACCATATGGAGGTCTTACAGCTCCGCTACCGCATCGGCGACGAGATTCCGGAGACCGACTGGGCAAAATACAATCTCTACGATTAGGTTTTTCATTGCCGTTTCGGCTCGTCTGCCCGTGATTGTCGAATCCCCTCAATGGCGCCGCTGCAACGAAAGCGGTTTTGCGGCGTTGCCCGAAGCGATGTCTTGACGGCAAGGAACCATGCCTTTAGGGCGGGCTGGGTGATCGACAACGAACACTCGGCGAACAGGCAAGGGCTTCCAGGTCGATGGAAATATTTACTGCCGCAGGCTTATCGGCCCTTTTTCAGGTTATCGCGATCGATCTTGCGCTGGCTGGGGACAACGCCATCGTCATCGGCCTTGCGGCGGCCGGCCTGCCGGCCAGTCAGCGCAAACGGGCCATTCTGGTCGGCATCATCGCGGCCACCGTCCTTCGCATTTTCTTCGCCCTGATCACGCAATGGCTGCTGACAATTGGCCCCATGCTCCTCATCGCCGGCGGCCTGCTGCTACTTTGGGTGTGCTGGAAGATGTGGCGGGAGCTGGGTGTCAGCCACGAGCAGGAGCGCGACGCGACCGAAGCGCTGTCGAATGGCGATTTCGACAAGGATGGGACCATCGCCGGCAAGTCGCCGCGCAAGACCTTCTCGCAGGCCGCCTGGCAGATCGTCATTGCCGACGTCTCCATGTCGCTCGACAATGTCCTGGCCGTGGCGGGAGCGGCCATGAACCATCCGACCGTGCTGATCATCGGCCTCGCTCTGTCGATTGCGCTGATGGGCTTCGCCGCGTCCTTCGTGGCGCGCCTGCTGCACAAATACCGTTGGATCGCCTATATCGGCCTGCTGATCATCCTTTACGTCGCCGTGAAGATGCTTCTCGATGGCGCCGTGCAGCAGTTTCCCGACCAATTCGCTTTCCTGGCGCCATGGTTCGGGTCGAGCGGCCACTGAGCTGGAGCCCTTGCGCCCGCCGATGTTGGTCAGTTTGAAATTGCAGCATAGTGGTTCATTCTAATTGGAATTGAACCGGTGCCCATCGGCGCGAAGAAGCACGTCCACCTATATCGCTGGTAAGGATCAAACTTCATATGGGGAATGATCGTTCGATAAAACGTCATTAGACGCTCGCAGATGTGGTATCGATCATCGGGCGCAGCCTGGACACGTTCTCTCGGGATAAACCACTCTGCTTCTTGTGGCTCATTCAAGTAGGTAGGGTGCAGCCTGACAAAATAGCCGTCTTTGGTCATCCTGACATCGTTGGAATCGATGGGGCGGCAATCCTTGTTTCCGCAGCGGTCATAGTGAAGAACGGGATCGGTCTTGCCCGTATACCAACCGTGTGCGTCCGCATCGCCGGGCAGCACAAGCCACGCCAATGCAATATGTCCTAGCAACTGTCTCATGGGACTAGCCCCTCACCATTCTGCCTATAGCATATTAGTGAGTCCTAATCATAGCGCTGAAAGTCGCGTTGACTGGCTGCCATTACCCGGCAATTCGCTTTTTGTAAGAACCGCGAACCAACGGCTTTCGGCTTCTTCGCTTCGATCCGCACAACGAGATCGCCGATGTCGCAGAGCTTGCCTGTTTGCCTGTTCGGGCGAGCCGTGCTATTGCGCCGCCCGAATTGAGCTCCCGCCAGAGCCGTGCAAACCGTTATATGTCGAGACTTCGAGCCGGATCAGCGTTTCCGGTTCATGTCCATTGGAACCTTGCCCATGTCCGCCCCGCGCGTCAGCTTCGTCAGTCTCGGATGCCCCAAAGCCCTGGTGGATTCCGAACGCATCATCACGCGCCTGCGCGCCGAGGGCTATGAGATCGCGCGCAAGCATGACGGTGCCGATCTCGTCGTGGTCAACACCTGCGGCTTCCTCGATTCCGCCCGTGATGAATCGCTCAACGCCATTGGTTCGGCGCTTTCGGAGAACGGCAGGGTCATCGTCACCGGCTGCCTGGGCGCCGAGCCCGATGTCATTCGCGAGAAGCATCCCAACGTTCTCGCCATCACCGGTCCGCAGGCCTATGAGAGCGTCATGGCGGCCGTGCACGAGGCTGCGCCGCCGAGCCATGATCCCTATATCGATCTGCTGCCGCCTCAAGGCGTCAAGCTCACGCCGCGCCACTATGCCTATCTCAAGATTTCGGAAGGCTGCAACAATCGCTGCACCTTCTGCATCATCCCGGCGCTGCGCGGCGACCTTGTCTCGCGGCCAGCGGCCGATGTGCTGCGTGAAGCCGAGAAACTGGCCAAGGCCGGCGTCAAGGAACTCCTCGTCATCTCGCAGGACACCAGCGCCTACGGCATCGACATCAAATACCAGGCCAGCATGTTCGGTGATCGTGAAGTGCGGGCGAAATTCCTCGATCTGTCCGAGGAACTGGGCAAGCTCGGCATCTGGGTGCGCATGCACTATGTCTACCCCTACCCGCACGTGGCCGACGTCATCCCGCTGATGGCCGAGGGAAAAATCCTTCCCTACCTCGACATCCCCTTCCAGCATGCGTCGCCGCAGGTGTTGAAGAACATGCGCCGACCGGCACATGGCGAAAAGACGCTCGAGCGCATTCGCGGCTGGCGCGATGTGTGTCCCGACCTCGCCATCCGCTCGACCTTCATCGTCGGCTTTCCCGGCGAGACCGACGAGGATTTCGAGATGCTGCTCGACTGGCTGGACGAAGCGAAGATCGATCGCGCCGGCTGCTTCAAATATGAACCTGTACGGGGCGCGCGCTCCAACGAACTCGGCCTTGAGCAGGTGCCGCAGGAAATCAAGGAGGCGCGCTGGCACCGCTTCATGCAGCGCCAGCAGAAGATCTCGGCGACGCAATTGGCCAAGAAGGTCGGCAAGCGCCTGCCGGTGCTGATCGACGAAGCGCATGGCACATCAGCCAAGGGCCGCACCAAATACGATGCGCCGGAGATTGATGGCTCCGTCCACATCCAGTCGCGCCGCCCGCTGCGCGCCGGCGACATCGTCACCGTCAAGGTCGATCGCGCCGACGCCTATGACCTCTACGGCTCGGCCGTCTGAGACTGCGATTTACCACATTTCGCGATAGTTCCGGCCATTTACCCTGTTTGGCCGCCGCCTGCCTTATGGTTTCCGGACCGTAAACGCAGGAACTCAGGATGGACCCCAGACCTGTCCGCCAGGATTATATCGCGACGCTCGACCTGTTGAGGCTGGCGGCGGCGCTGGCCGTTGTGCTGTTTCACTATTTCTTCCGCGGCGCGGCTGCCGACGGCTTTCTCACGACGGGCTATCCTCATGCCGCGCCACTCGCTCTGTACGGCTATCTCGGCGTCAATCTTTTCTTTCTGATCAGCGGTTTCGTCATCGCATGGTCGGCGGAAGGCGGCGGCTGGGAAGAATTCGCCGTC
The DNA here is from genome assembly GCF_006442375.1 of Mesorhizobium sp. B2-2-4. NCBI lineage: Bacteria > Pseudomonadati > Pseudomonadota > Alphaproteobacteria > Hyphomicrobiales > Phyllobacteriaceae > Mesorhizobium > Mesorhizobium sp. B2-2-4. Next base: position 101,196 of record NZ_VFWB01000011.1, read on the forward strand.
GCACGTTTCGCGCGTCTATATCCGGGCTTTCTGCTCTGCATGACGATAAGCTTCGCGGTTATCGCCTTTTCCGGCACGCCGCTGCTCCCGGCCTCTCTCAGCCAATATCTCGCCAATCTCACAATGTTCGCGCCGGCCTTCGGTCAGCCTTTCATGGACGGCGTCTACTGGTCGGTCGTGCTTGAAGTGGTTTTCTACGGCTGGGTGACGCTGGCCCTGATTGCCGGCGTTTTCCAGCGATGGAAATTGGGGCTGATCCTCGGCTGGCTGGCGATCTCGGCCATCAACGAACTCTTCCTCGGCAGCGGCGCGGCGCGGCTTCTGTTTCTCACCGAGTTCGGGCCGTTCTTCGCCGCCGGCATGCTGGTCCATCATCTCCACGCGCATGGTCGCTCAGTGCCGGCCTTGCTGTTGCTGGCGGCCGCCTTCGTGCTCTCCAGCTATACGCTATCGGTGACGCAACAGTGGATGATCGGGCATTATGGCATTGCGGTCTCGTCCGCCCATCTCGTGGCCGCCAACCTCGCGATGCACGCGGCGCTGATCGGCGCTGTCCTGCTGCGCCACCGGATCAGGCCGTCGGCGTTCACGCTGGCTCTCGGCGGGCTGACTTACCCGCTTTATCTCATTCACCAGAATGCCGGCTATCTCTTCATCAGCGCCTTGACGCCGCTGGCCGGCAAATGGGTTGCAGCGTGGACCTGCGTGGCGCTCATGGTTTTGGTGTCGTGGGCGATCTGGCGCTATTTCGAGCGGCCGGTGCAGCGTTGGCTCAGGATCCGGCTCAGCCTCGTGGTGGACGCCGGCCTGGTGCGGTTTCGCCATGTCCCGGCGGTAGCGCAAGCCGCCGAATGAAAAGGGCGCCTCGCGGCGCCCTTCCCTGACGAACGTACGTAGAGCTTATTGCGGCAGCTTGTCGTCGACGCCCTTGACGTAGAAATTCATGCCGAGCAGCGTGCCGTCATCGGCGACCTCGCCGTCCTTCAGCCATGGCGAGCCGTCCTGCTTGGCGATCGGTCCGGTGAAGGGGTTCCAGCCGCCGGCGATCTTCTTCTCGGTCGCCTCGGCCATCGCCTTCACGTCGTCGGGCATATTGGTGTAGGGCGCGAGCTTCACCGCGCCGTCCTTGATGCCGAGCCAGACATTGTCGGGCTTCCAGGTGCCGTCGATGGCTGCCTGAACCCGGCTGATGTAATAGGGTCCCCATTCGTCGGTCAGCGAAGTCAACTGCGCGTTCGGCGCGAACTTGATCATGTCGGAGGACTGGCCGAAGCCGTGCAGCTTGCGCTCCTCGGCCACCTGCAGGGCCGCGGTCGAATCCGTGTGCTGGACGATGATATCGGCTCCCTGGTCGAACAGGGCCTTGGCCGCATCGGCTTCCTTGCCCGGATCGAACCAGGAATTCACCCAGACGATCTTGGCCTTGAAATTCGGATTGATCGACTGCGCGCCGAGCATGAAGGAGTTGATGCCCATCACCACTTCCGGGATCGGGAAGGAGACGATGTAGCCGGCGACGCCGGACTTCGATTCCTTGGCCGCGATCTGACCGAGCACATAGCGGCCTTCATAGAAGCGCGCATTGTAGATGCCGAGATTGTCCGCCGTCTTGTAGCCGGTGGCGTGCTCAAACATCACCTTGGGGAACTTCTTGGCGACCTTCACTTCGGCGTCCATGAAGCCGAAGGACGTGCCGAAGATGATCTTGCAGCCTTCGCGCGCCAAGCGCTCGAAAGCACGGTCGGCATCGGGGCCTTCGGAGACGTTTTCAAGATAGGCGGTCTCGACCTTGTCGCCGAGCGCCTTTTCGACTTCGAGGCGGCCCTGGTCGTGCTGGTAGGAATAGCCGAAGTCGCCGATAGGGCCGGTATAGACCCAGCATGCCTTCAGCTTGTCGGCGGCCTCCGCGGACGCGACCAGCGAAAATGCCGCTGTCGTCGTCATAAGGGCAATAAGCAGTTTTTTCATCGTGTTACCTCTCTGAGTTAAGCCTTGGAGCTTCCCGTCTTGTTATTGTTGTCAACGATCCGGAACGAATGGCTGCCCCAAGGAAGCCGGTGTGTTCATCATCGTCAGACGCTTGTTGCGCGAGATTAGAACGAGAACCACGACCGTCGCCAGATAGGGCAACGAAGAAAGCAGTTGCGAAGGCACCGGAATGCCAAAAGCCTGTGCATGAAGCTGGCCGATCCACACCGCGCCGAAGATATAGGCGCCCGCCAGCACCCGCCACGGCCGCCAGGACGCGAACACCACCAACGCAAGCGCGATCCAGCCGCGGCCCGCGCTCATGTTCTCGACCCATTGCGGGGTGTAGACCAGCGAGAGATGGCCGCCGGCAAGACCGGCGCAGGCGCCGCCGAAGATCACCGAGAGATAGCGGTAGCGGATGACCCTGATGCCGAGCGCATGCGCCGAGGCGTGGCTGTCGCCGATCGAGCGCAGCGTCAGCCCGGTGCGCGTCCGGAACAGGAACCACATCACCGCCGCCGTCAGCGCTATCGAGATGTAGAACAGCGGATCCTGGCCGAACAGCAGTCTGCCCACCACCGGGATGGAGCTGAGCCCGGGAATATCGAGATTGGGCAACCTGACGCCGGGCTGGCCGACGAAACTGGTTCCCATCATGCCGGAGAGGCCGAGGCCGAGCAGTGTCAGCGACAGGCCGGTCGCCACCTGGTTGGTGGCCAGCGACAGCGTCATGACGGCAAACAGCAGCGAGAACAGCGCGCCCATGGCGATGGCCGCCAAGAGCCCGATCCAGGGCGAGCCGGTCAGATAGCCTGCGCCGAAACCGCCGACGGCGCCCATGATCATCATGCCCTCGACGCCAAGGTTGAGCACGCCGGAGCGTTCGACCACCAGTTCCCCGATCGCCGCAATGAGCAGCGGCGTCGCCGCCGTGGCGATGGTCAGGAGGATGTTGACGGTGATGTCCATCAGCGGGCTTCCTTCAACTTTGGCGCGGCCTCGAGCTTCGCGGCACTCTCCGATTTGGTCAGCGCCAGACCGATCAACCGGATGCGGTAATGGATGAGCGTGTCGCAGCCGAGCACGAAGAACAGCAGCATGCCCTGGAACACGCGCGCCACCTTGTCGGAGATGCCGAGCGCGCTTTGCACCGCCTCGCCGCCGAGATAGGTCAGGGCCAGCACCAGGCCCGCCGCGACGATGCCGAGGGGATTGAGCCGGCCAAGGAACGCCACGATGATGGCGGTGAAGCCGTAGCCGGGCGAAATGACGGGCTGAAGTTGCCCGATGGCGCCGGAAACTTCCGATATCCCGGCAAGCCCGGCCAAGGCGCCCGACAACAGGAAGGCGAAGAAGACCATGCGGTTGAGGCCGAAGCCGGCGAAGCGCCCTGCCCTCGGGCTGGAGCCGAGCACGCGAACCTCGAAACCCTTGAGCATGCGGCTCATCATCAGCCACACCAGCACCGCCGCGACCAGCGCGAACACGAAGCCCCAATTGGCGCGGCCGGCATCCGGCATCAGTTCCGGCAGGATGGCGGAATCGCCGAATTCGATGGTCTGCGGGAAGCCATGGCCCTGCGGGTCGCGCCAGGGTCCGCGCACCAGCCAGTCGAGGAAGAGCTGTGCGACGTAAACCAGCATCAGGCTGGTCAGGATCTCGTTGGTGCTGAAGCGGGTTTTCAGAAATGCGGGGATAGCCGCGTAGGCGGCACCGCCGACCATGCCCAGCAGAAGCATCAGCGGCAGCACCAATGGGCCCTCGAACCCAGGAAACAGCACCGGAACGGCCGAGCCGAAGATGGCGCCGAAGATGAACTGGCCTTCGGCGCCGATGTTCCAGATGTTGGCCTTGTAGCAGACCGACAGGCCGACCGCGATCAGGATCAGCGGCGCCGCCTTGATCGCCAGCTCGTGCAACTGCCAGACCTGGCTGACCGGCTCGATGAAATAGATGTTGAACGCGCTGAACGGATTGACCCCGAGCAGCGCGAACATGATGCCGCCCGCGATGATCGTCAGCGCGAAGGCGATGAATGGCGACAGCATGGAAAACAGCGCCGAGCGCTGCGGCCGTTTGACGAGTTCGAGGCGCATCATGCCGTCTCCAGCGTGTGTTCGGCGTGGCCTGGTTCGGCGCCGCCCATCAGCAGGCCGATTTTTTCGAAGGTCGCCTCGGCGATCGCCAGCGGCCTGGACAGTTCGCCATTGTGCATCACCGCGATCGCATCCGATATCTCGAACAGCTCGTCGAGATCCTGGCTGATGACCAACACCGCCGATCCGCTGCGGGACAGTTCGATGAGTGCCTGGCGGATATGGGCGGCTGCGCCTGCATCGACACCCCAGGTCGGCTGGTTGACCACCATGACATCAGGCCTGCGGTCGAGTTCGCGGCCGACGATGAATTTCTGCAGATTGCCGCCGGACAGCGCTGCCGCCTCCGGATCGGGCGCGCTCTTGCGCACGTCCATCGCCTCGATGATGCGCTGGGCGGCGGCATAGACGGTGCCGCTCTTGACCATTCCGCCCGTCCCGACGAAGGTCTTGCCGTCGGTGGCATGGCGCGACAGGAGCAGGTTTTCCGAAAGCCGCATGCGCGGGGCGGCACCATGGCCGAGGCGCTCCTCCGGCACGAAGGCTGCACCCAGCAGCCGGCGCCCGGTGATGCTGAGGCTGCCCGCATCCTTGCCGCGAATGCGCACCGAGGCGGCATCCGGCTGCAGGACTTCACCGGAAACGGATTCGAAGAACTCGCCCTGGCCGTTGCCCGCGACACCGGCGATGCCGATCACCTCGCCGGCGCGGACGGTGAGATTGATATTCTTGAGCGGGATCGAAAACGGCGTCGCCGGCTTGCGGCTGAGGCCGCGGATTTCGAGCAGGGACTGTGCCGTTTCGATGCCCGCGACCGGCGCGCGCACCACGGCCTGCACTTCGTTGCCGACCATCATGCGGGCCAAGGACGCGGCGGTCTCCTCGCGCGGATTGCAGTGGCCGACCACCTTGCCGTGCCGCAGCACGGTGGCGCGGTCGCAGATGCGTTTGACCTCCTCCAGCCGGTGCGAGATGTACAGGATCGATTTGCCTTCCGAGCGCAGACGTTCGAGCGTCTCGAACAGCTTGTCGGCCTCCTGCGGCGTCAGCACCGAGGTCGGCTCGTCCAGGATGATGAGTTGCGGCGTCTGCAGCAGGCAGCGGATGATCTCGATGCGCTGGCGCTCGCCCACCGACAGGTCCCCTACCAGCGATTCAGGATCGAGCGGCAGGCCGTAGCTGTAGGAAAGCGCCCTCGCCTTGGCCGCGATGCTGCTGATCGGCGAACCGTCATCCAGGGAAAGCGCGATGTTCTCGGCCGCCGTCAGCGCCTCGAACAGCGAGAAGTGCTGGAACACCATGCCGATGCCGAGCTTTTTCGCGACGCCCGGGCTGGTAATTCTGACGGCCTGGCCATTCCAGAATATTTCGCCGGAATTGGGCTCCAGCGAGCCGAACAGCATCTTGACCAGCGTCGATTTGCCGGCGCCGTTCTCGCCGAGCAGCGCGTGGATCTCACCCTTGGCTATGTCGAGGTCGACATGATCGCACGCCGTCAGCGTGCCGAAAATCTTGGTCAGGCCGCGAACCTCAAGCAGATTCGCTCCGTTATGATTTGCACTCACAGTGCCTCCCATCCGGGTTCCCGGATATGTTCTGTGTTCCCGCAAGCATCGTATGCGCGGCCAGCTCTCATGCGAAAGCAGCACTCGACTTGAAAGAGCTTCAAGAATTTCAGCGGAAACTCAAGGGCAAAGATCAGTCTTCTTCGCGCAACCACGCGGCGGGCCGCCTTTTCGCGCAAACCGTGCCCGCACCTGCGGCAGAGAGCTCAAAACCAGGGCAGTTCCCGTCAGGGAACCAGTATGGTCGTGCCCGTGGTCCGGCGGCCTTCAAGATCCGCATGGGCTTTGCCCGCGTCCTTGAGTGCATAACGCTGGTTGATCTTGATCTCGACGGCGCCGCTAAGCACGACTTCGAACAAGGCCGCGGCCGAGGCGTCCAGATCCTCGCGTTTTGCATTGTAGACGAACAACGTCGGCCTTGTAGCGAACAAGGAGCCTTTCTGCGCCAGCAGCGACATCGAGAATGGCGGGATCGGTCCCGACGACTGGCCGAAGCTGACGAACATGCCGAGCGGCTTCAGGCAGTCGAGCGAGGCCGGGAATGTGTCGTTGCCGACGGAGTCGTAGACGACGTCGCATTTTTTGCCGCCGGTGATGGCCGCGACGCCGGCAACGAAATCCTGCTCCTTGTAGTTGATGACATGGTCGAAGCCGTGTGCCTTTGCGAGTTCGATCTTGTCGCTCGAACTTGCCGTGCCGATGACGGTCGCGCCCAGATGCTTCGCCCATTGGCCGAGAATGAGCCCGACGCCGCCGGCTGCCGCATGGAACAGGATGGTGTCGCCTGCCTTGACCTTGAAGGTCCGGCGCAAGAGATATTCGGCGGTCATGCCTTTCAGCATCATTGCTGCCGCCTGCTCGTCGCTGATGCCGTCCGGCACCTTGACGACCTTGCTGGCATCGATGACGCGCTCCTGCGCATAGGCGCCTGTGGTGACGGCATAGGCGATCCGGTCGCCGGGCTTCAGCCAGTCAACGCCCTCGCCCACAGTCAGGACCAAACCGGCGGCCTCGCTGCCGGGAATAAGCGGAAACCCGCCGGGCGGCGGATAGAGACCGGAGCGATGATAGACGTCGATGAAATTGAGGCCGATTGCCGTGTGCCTGACCAGGATCTGCCCTGATCCCGGTTGGCCGGGATCGGTGTCCTCATAGGTCAGGACTTCCGGACCGCCATGGGCGTGGATGCGGACTGCTTTGGGCATGGTGGGCTTCCTTGAGAAATTTGCCGATCAGGCTTTTTTGGCACCGAGATTTGGAAAGAACTGCATGATGCCGCCGATACAGGCGAGATAGAGCCCGGTAACGGTAATGCCAATCTTTATGAAGGTGCTGACCTGCGCGCCCAGCACGCCGATCTGGTCATAGAAGGCGGCGAGTGCCGCTTGCGCAAGCGCAAGCGCGCCGAAAGCGCACCACAAAAGAGTCATTGCGAGATTGATGCGCCGCAGCCGCACCACCCGAACCGGATGGATGAAGTTGATCGGAACGAATGTCAGGATGCCCGCCACCACGACCACCGCGAACGAGACCCATTGTCCCGGCTCGATGACGAACAGCGTGAACACCACCATGTTCCAGACAACGGGGAATCCCTTGAAGAAATTCTCCTTCGTCTTCATGCCTGTGTCTGCATAGTAGATCGCGCTGGACACTACGATGATGGCCGCCGACAGGAACGACAGGCCCTCGCCCATGAAGCCGCGCTGATAGAGCGCGAAGGCCGGGATCAGCACATAGGTGACATAGTCGATGATGTTGTCGAGGAGCTCTCCCGACCATGTTGGCAGGATCTCCTTGACCTCGAGCTTGCGCGCGATCGGCCCGTCTATGCCGTCGACGAACAGCGCCAGCCCCAGCCACCAGAACATGGCCGTCCAGCGCTCCTCGCTCGCCGCCACCAGCGACAGGAAGGCCAGGAACGAACCGGAGGCGGTCAGGAGATGCACCGAAAAGGCGCGCGCCTGCGGCCAGGTGACTTTCTTCTTCGGCCGCGGAATCCGGTCGGCGATTTTCTTGGCGGCTTTCCTGGCCGTTGTGTTCTTGCTCACGGGCCCTGCCAGTCCAGCTTGCAGATTTCGGCTGAACGGCCGCCGAAATTCCAGTTGCGACCAAAGGCTCGCATCTTGCTCTTGTCGGACTTGGCCACGATGATCTCCGGCGCGATCCAATATTCGGAATTGCTGATCACCGTGTCCTTGTCGCGGTCCTTGCCGGCAATTGGCGTGACCGCCCCATCGATGATCTTCGGTATCTGGAAGATACGCGTCTTGTCGCGTGTCTCATAGGTAATCGGCACTTGTTCGACACCGAGGAATTTGCCGACGAGGATCGAAAGCAGCGACGTCGTCCCGCCCGCCTTGCCGGTGAAGATCTTCGTCAACGCCTTGACGGCGTAGATCGAGGCTCTGACGTCGATGAACAGGCCGGCGGTCCAGTTGCCGCGGCTCATATAGCCGGGGATTTCCATGATCAGCCCGAGATTAAGCCCTGACAGGTCGACCTCTCCGAAATGACCGGCATCGATACGGAAACCTGCCCAGGTCTGGCAATAGCCTTCGGTCGGAGGATGGCTGCCCAGCGACAGCACGCAAGGGCAAAAAACCGTGCAATTGCAGGAGAGTACGAGCTCCCCCTTCATTGCCCAGCTCGGATCCGTCATCGAGTTTCCCCCACTCATAGCGAGACTACTAGCAGCGCGGCTGCCCAGACAAGCAGTATCGCACCGGCCAGCCGGGTTGGAAGCCTGCCCGCGGCTTGTTTTTCGATCAGGGTGAACAGGCCGATCAGCGCCATCCAGAAGACGTTCATCACGCCCACGGCGAACATCACCAGCATCAGTGCCCAGCAACAGCCAAGGCACCAGATGCCTTGCGCGACGCCGAGCCGAAAAATGGCTGCAGGCCGCGCGCTCCAGTTGGCAAACAGGATCGCGAACGGGTTCCTGCATTTCTTCAGGCAGGCCTCCTTCAGGCCGCTGAACTGGTAGAGGCCGGCGACCAGCAAGGCGACGGTACCGGCAATGCCCAGAACCGGATCGAACATCTGGCCTGACGAGGCGAACGCATCGATGGCGAGCGTCAGCGCCGCAAACCCAGCCGACGCGGCCAGCCATGTCGAGAGATAGCCGGCGACCAGCACCAGCGGATGGACGACCGGCTCATGCCTGATCCTGGCCGTATCGGCGATCTCGCAATAGGTTCGGATCATCGGTGCCGCCGAGGGCAGCATCGTCGCGGTCGCCATCAGGAACCACATTGCCGTCAGCGCACCGACGCGCGGGCCGATATCTCCGTCCAGGGGCGCGGCCGAGAGGCAGAGGGCGAAGAACCGGGCCAGCGAATCGGGCAACGGCAGCTGCGGCAGGGTTTTCAACAAGGCGTCGCCGGGCGCGCCGATACCCGCGGCGCGTCCCTCCGCGGCGCGGACCGCCATTGCGGCCAGGGACAGCCAGGCAAGCAGGATGCCGGCGCCGACAACGAGGTTCACCGTCAAACGCGGGTTGCGTGCGATATCGGCCGTCGCACGGCCTGCGCTGTCGAGATGGCTGAAGTCGTCCTGGCGGCCGGTCATGACCTTCGAATGGGCCGAATCGCCCCGTTGATCAAGCCGTATGACCTGACCTATATGCTCATCGAGTGGCGGGGCGCGTGCGCTGCCCCGCATCGCAAGCCGGAAGCCGATCTTGGAGCATCAGAAAACAACACGGATACTCATCGCCGGCACGGGGCCGGCAGGGCTGATCGCCGCGCTCGGTTTCGCCAATGCCGGCTTTCCGGTGACGCTCGTCGGGCCGGAGGCATCCGCTCCCGATGGCCGCACGACGGCACTGATGAACCCTGCCTTGAAGGTGCTTGAGCGGCTGGGCGTCCTCGCCGACATCAAGCCGCAGGCCGCGCCCCTCAAGGTGATGCGCATCGTCGACGCGACCAACCGGTTGATCCGCAGTCCGGTCGTCACCTTCCGCGCCAGCGAGATCGACGAGGATCAGTTCGGGCTCAACCTGCCCAATAGCGTCCTCATTCCCGCGCTCGCCGGCAGGGTTGCCGCGCATTCCGGGATCGCGTGGCTGACATCCATGGTCGATGTCTGGCATCTCGGCGCCGATAAGGCTCGCGCGGCCCTTGCCGACGGCAGCGTGATCGAAGCATCCCTGGCGGTTGCCGCCGACGGACGCCTGTCGCCGGCGCGCCAGGCGGCGGGCATCTCGACCGCCGCCCGGACTTATCCCCAGGCAGCGCTGGTGCTCAACTTCTCCCACGGCCGCGATCATGCCTTCACCTCGACCGAGTTCCATACCGAAACCGGTCCGTTCACGCAGGTTCCGCTGCCCGGCAACCGCTCGAGCCTGGTCTGGGTGGTCAAGCCGGAAACCGCCACGGAACTTGCCGCGCTGGACGATGCGACGTTGTCGCTGCGGGTCGAACAGCGGATGCAGTCCATGCTGGGCCGGGTGACGGTCGAGCCAGGCCGGCAGGTCTATCCGCTTGCAACGGCGACGCCGCTGCGTTTTGCGCGCGACCGGGTGGCGCTTGTCGGCGAAGCCGCCCACGTATTTCCGCCGATCGGCGCGCAAGGGCTCAATCTTGGCATCAGGGATATCGACGATCTTATTGGAATCGCGAATGAAAATTATGAAGACCCAGGGGCCGCGAAAGCCCTCGCCATCTATGACTTCAAGCGCCGGCCCGATATTCTGGCGCGCAGCAGCGCGGTCAATCTACTGAACATGTCGCTGCTTTCCGACCTGCTGCCGGCGCAGATGGCGCGCAGTGCCGGGCTCGGCGTGCTTGGTGGTTTTGCACCGCTTCGCGCTTTCTTCATGCGCGAAGGGCTCCGTCCCGGCAGCGGGTTTGCGGCGCTTGGCGGTGGCTTGGGAAAGCAAGCGCGCCAGCAGTGAGCTTGCGAACACATTTGCTGCCGGCAGGCATCGATGGCCGGCAACTCGCCCACAATCTTTGCTCCGTATCACACGCAGCTTGAGGACGCTCAAAGCTTCGGGATTGAATTGATTCGGAGTCTGCGCCAAATAAAGCTAAGGAATTCAGTGGTGAGTACGATGAGAACAGCCAAATTCGCGATCGGACAGGTGGTTCGCCATCGGCTGTTTCCGTTCCGGGGCATCATTTTCGATGTCGATCCGCAATTCGCCAATACGGAGGAATGGTACGAGGCGATCCCCGTCGACGTGCGCCCGCGCAAGGACCAGCCGTTCTACCATCTGCTCGCCGAGAATTCGGAAACCGAGTACATCGCCTATGTGTCCGAGCAGAATCTGCTCGAGGACCAATCGGGAGAACCGGTCCGCCACCCGCAGATCAAGGAAATGTTCGACAAAAAGCCGGACGGACGCTACGAACCGAAACGGCAGTCCAGGCATTGATCACCTCAGGCACTGATCAGTGAGTCAGGTGCAGAAGCAAAAAAGCGGGGCATGACCCCGCTTTTTTGTGGCTTTGAGAATGCCCGAACCGATCAGTTCGCGGTCTTCGCCTTGTCCTGCTCTTCCTTGAGCTTCTTGGCGAAGTCCTGGTTGTTCTTGGCGACGAAATCCTGGAGCTTCTTCTGCCGGTCCTCGATGTCCGACTGCTGCAGCGGCGGGCCGTCATAGGCGCCGCTGAAGCCCTGCAGCGCGACCTTGATCGGATTGGGCTGGTTCTGGAAATTGATCGAGGTCAAGGTGAGCGCCTGGCCCTTCTTGAAGGAGGCGACGAGCTGGTCGGTCAGCGGCACTTCCGCCACGCAGCGGTCGGGGAAGCAGACCACATATTCAAGCTTCTGCGTTTTGCCGGTATCGATCTGGAGGCCAATGCCGGCACCAACCAGACGACCGGTCGGAACCGTCACCTGGAAGACCTTGCGGTTCACCTTGCCTTTCAGCTCGATCAGGCTCACGCCGGTGACCAACTGGCCGTTGCCGGCGGTGGTGATGTTCTGCACGTTGCAGATGTCGACGTCTTCCTGCTTTGTGCAAGCCTTGAACCAGCCCTGCGGGATCTGTTGTTGCTGCTGTGCGGAAGCAACGGGAATTGCCGCGCCCAGAAAGCCGATCACGCCAGCGGCCATGACCGACAGGCGGTACGCATTGCTGTTCAGGCTCGTCATGTCGTGCACTTCCTCTCAAATGATCCCGGGGACCCGCTTCTTCGCGCCGTGTGGTCCAGCTACCTGTTGCCGAAATGAGGCAACAGAATGACTTCGGACGGCGTGTTACACTGCAAGCGGTGCCGAATCCAGCCCGCAATCTGCGATTCTTGGCAACGAACATTGGCGGTGCCCCATGCTAGTGTGCGCACCGAATCATCAAGCCGACCCGGTAAGGAGACGGTCATGGGCCGCGTTCTCGTTTGGCTGATCACCGCGACATCATTTTTCGCCCTTTCGCCCCTGCCGGCGGCGTCGGAACCCAGATATGCAATTGCCATGCAGGGTGAGCCGGCCCTGCCGCCCGACTATGCGCATTTCGACTACGTCAATCCCGACGCGCCGAAGGGCGGCAGCATTACCTATTGCGTCGTCGGCAGTTTCGACAATCTCAACCCCTTCATCCTGAAGAGCCTGCGCACCACGGCGCGCGGCATGATGGACACGATCTTCGGCAATCTGGTCTTCGAGCCGCTGATGCAGCGCAATGCCGACGAGGCCTTCACGCTCTATGGCTTGCTTGCCGAGTCGGCCGACATGGATTCCGAGCGCAAGAGCATCGAATTCCATCTCAACCCGAATGCCAAATGGTCGGACGGCCAGCCGGTGACGCCGGAGGACGTGCTGTTCACCTACGATGCCTATACGCAGAAAGGCCGTCCGCCCTACAGCGACCGCATGGCCAGGATTGCCAAGCTTGAGAAGACCGGCGACCACAGCGTGCGGTTCACCTTCAACGACAAGGCCGATCGCGAATTTCCGCTGATCATCGCGCTGACGCCGATCATCCCCAAGCACGCCTTCGACATCGAGACTTTCGACAGGACGACGCTGAAGCCGTTGATCGGCAGCGGCCCCTACAGGATCGCACAGGTGACGCCCGGCCAGCGCATCGTTTTCAAGCGCAACCCGGACTATTGGGGCAAGGATATTCCGGCCAAGCGCGGCTTCGACAATTACGACCAGATCACCATCGAATATTTCCTCAACGCCAATGCCAAGCTCGAGGCGTTCAAGAAAGGCCTTTGCGCCATCGACGACGACAGCGATCCGGTGAAGCGCGAACGCGATCTGGATTTTCCCGCTTTCCATAGGGGAGAGGTGGTTGCCGAAACTTTCGACACCGGTATTCCACCCGTCGTGACCGGTTTCCTGTTCAACACGAGGCTGCCGAAATTCTCGAACCCCGTGGTGCGTCGGGCGCTCGGCATGCTCTACGACTTCGAATGGGCCAACAAGAACCTGTTTGGCGGCAAATACGCGCGAACGATGAGCTACTGGCAGAATTCCGAGCTTTCGGCGCTCGGCCATCCGGCCGACGACAGGGAAAAGGCGTTGCTGGCGCCCTACCCCGGCCGCGTGCCGGCCGACGTCATGGACGGAACCTGGCGGCCGCCGGTGACGGATGGCTCGGGCCAGGACCGCAAGGTGCTGAAGGCGGCTTTCGATCTCCTGAAAAGCATCGGCTACCACCTGCAGGGCGGCATGATGCTCGACCCCGAGGGCAAGCCCTTCGGCTTCGAGATCCTGACGGCCTCGCAGGACGAGGAGCGTCTCGCCGGCATCTACCAGCGCACGCTGGAAAAGATCGGCATCGATGTCTCCATCCGCAGCCTCGACGGCGACCAGATCCAGTCGCGCAAGCAGCGTTTCGATTTCGAGGTGCTGATCGGCTCGAGCGGCTTCAACAATTCGCTCTCGCCCGGCATCGAGCAGATCGGGCGTTGGTCATCCTCCGCCGCCAAGGCTGAAGGTTCGTTCAACCTCGCCGGCGTCGCCGATCCCGCGGTGGACGCTGCGATCGAGGCCATGTTGCGCGCCCGCACCAAGGAGGATTACATCGCCGCCGTGCGCGTTCTCGACCGGTTGCTGATCTCCGGCAACTACATGGTGCCGATGCAGCACAACACGCAGCAATGGATCTCTTACTGGAATTATCTGGACCATCCGCGAAAGACGCCCATATTCGGTTACCAGTTGCCGACCTGGTGGCGAAAGCCGAACTGAGCATGGGCCCGAGGAGTGGAAGCCGGGTTCTCCGTGAAGTGCACGGCACCCAAGACGTTCAGGAGATCGAGATGAGCCAAGCGAATGCGATCACCATAGACGTGGTGTCCGACGTCGTGTGCCCATGGTGCTTCATCGGCCAGAAGCGGCTGGACAAGGCAGTCGCCGCCGCCGGCGAGGTGGATGTGCATATACGCTGGCGGCCGTTCCAGCTTGACCCGACCATTCCGCCGGAAGGCAAGGATCGCCGCGAGTACATGCTGGCCAAATTCGGCAGCGACGAACACATTCGCCAGATCCACGCCCATATCGAGCCGCTCGGTGAAGCCGAAGGCATTTCCTTCGCTTTCGGCGCCATCAAGGTCGCGCCCAACACGCTTGATGCCCATCGCGTCATCCGCTGGGCCGGTGCGACCGGCGAGGACGTGCAGAACCGGCTGGTGCGCCGCCTGTTCCAGCTGAACTTCGAGGAGGGCGCCAACATCGGCGATCACGCCGTGCTGGTCGAGGCGTCGCGCGACACCGGAATGGACGCATCCGTTGTCGAGACGCTCTTGCCGACCGATGCCGATGTCGAGGCAGTTCGCACCGAGATCGCCACCGCGTCGCGCATGGGCATATCAGGCGTGCCATGCTTCCTGCTGGAGGGCAAATATGCGGTGATGGGCGCGCAGGACGTCGACACGCTCTCTGACGCCATCCGCCAGGTAGCCGCCGCCAAGGCGCGTGGCGAACTGGAAAAAGTCGACTGAACCCGATCTTAAACGCAGGATTTTCAAGCAGCCCTCCCCGGGCGTGAGGCAACGCCTGGCCCCCGTGGGTTCCGCGATCATTGGCTTTGCCGACGTCGCGGCCTGCCTTGATGCCGCCGGTCCGGTCGATCGCTGGCTTGCACAGCGTCTCAGGTCATTTCCGGACTTCCGGCGGGGACATGCCGGCGAGGAATCAGGCGTCCAGGGCGACGTGTTTTCCGGAATTTTGATTAGCCTGCAATGAAAAGCCGGCTTGCCGGGCAGCCCAAGCGGGTCACAAATTCGTGCGAACGCCTTCCCTAGGGGAAGGTAGAAACGTCGCGCTCTGATGCCGCGTAATTACCTGATATCACTAGCTTAAACCGGCTTTTCGTCGGCTTTGGCGCGACGCTCGGGAAGCCGAACCTGTTGCCCTGCAGCCACGGCATCCACCTCAATCCCGCTGCCCCCCTATAAAAAATAATGGAAAATGATCAATTGGTGTTACCATCCGTAACAATACAAAAAAGGTTTGGGCGGGATTGTGATTCGGGTCGACAGACCACCGCAACTGTCAGGAACAGATGGACTACACAGCGATGCCGCAAGGCGGTCGCTTCTGACCCCGGTTTCCTCGATGCGCAGCTTCTGGGGCCTGATGCGCGCCTACTGGGTCTCGGACCGGTGGAAGGAGGCCTGGACGCTGACGCTGGTGATCGCGCTGCTCACCGCTCTGTCCAGCAAGGCCGGCGTCTGGTTCGCAGAAGCGTCCGGGGAACTGGTCAACTCGATCGCCTTCTTCCACGACGCCGCCAACACCACCCCTCTCCAGACGCTTTTGGCCAATGCCGGTATTTTGGTGCTGCTGGTCGTGCTCAAGGACGCCGGCTTCACGGGCATCCGCAATCTCGTCTCAGCAACCTTGCACCGCAAATGGCGCGGTTGGCTCGACAGCCGTTTCAACGAGGCGCTGCTGGACGGCAACCACACCCATTTCCACGCCCAGCATGCCTCGACCGGCAATGGCGCGCCGGCCCCCGACAACATCGATCAGCGCGTCCAGGAATCGATCAAGGACATGACGGGCGGCGCCATCGGGCTGGCCATGGGTGTGCTGGGTGTCGCCACCTCGCTCTATTTCGTCGGCCAGAAGCTGCTCGAGACCTCCGTCGAGGTAAAGGGGCTCGAATTCCTCGGCAGCTATGGCAGCGCCATCCTCGCCCTCCTTGCCGTCGCCATCTATGTGCCGCTCAACACTTGGATCGCGGTAAAGCTCGGTGGCATGCTCGAGCGTCTCAATGTCAGGATGCAGCAGGCCGAAGGCAGTTACCGTGGCGAGCTGACGACATTCCTGCGCCGCAGCTTCCATGTCGCGGCCTCGCGCGGCGAAGGCGTGCAGAGGACCATGCATGGCCGCCTCTATGGCGATATTGACGGCACATGGACGCGGCTCAACATCGTCAACACCGTCTACATGTCGTTCGAGCTGATCTACAATTTCATCGGCGCCCGCATTGTTGCCTATGGACCGGGCCTTGTGCCGTTCATCCACAACGGCTTCGACCTGAAGGGCTACATAACCGGCTCCGAACTGGTCAATTCGCTGATCGGCCAATGTTCGTGGTTCATCCATGTCATGCCCGCCATCGCCACCCTGCGCGCCAACAGCCAGCGTGTCACCGAGTTGGCCAATGCGATCGAGAACGTTCAGCACCCCCAGGAATTCTACAGCCAGAGCGGCCGTTCCGACTTCCGCTACGCCAGCCAGAACCCGGTTTTTGGCTTGACCATCCAGAAGCTTGAACTGGCGCATCAGGGCGAGGACGCAACGCCTTTCCTCGTAGCGGCGAACCTGCGCTTCCGGCGCGGCGAATGGACCTTCCTGAAAGGCGAATCCGGCTGCGGCAAGACCTCGCTGATCAAGGCCATCAACGGCCTATGGCCCTACGGCCGCGGCACCATCGTCTTCCCCGAAGGGGTGAAGAGTTTCTATGCAGCCCAGGAGGTCAAGCTGCAGCAGGTGACCCTGAAGCAGCTGGTCTGCCTGCCGGGCTCCGAGCACGACCATGGCGACGCGCAGGTCGCGTCCGCGCTGCACAAGGCGGGTCTGGGCGACTTCATCGAGAATATGGGCGACGAAAGCCGCGAAGGCAAAAGCTGGGATCAGGTCCTGTCCGGCGGTCAGAAACAGAAGCTGGTGGTGGCCCGCATCGTGCTCCATCAACCCGGGCTACTATTCCTGGACGAGGCGACCGGCGCACTCGATCCGGAGGGCAAGGTTGCCTTCCACCAGGCGATCAAGGACAACTGCCCCGATGTAACGGTGATCAGCGTCATGCATGAAGCGGTGGCGCCGCGATCGGTCACCGGCGCCGAGTTCTACCACTCGATCGTCGCGATCGCGGACGGCGTCGCCACCAAGAAGCCGCTGGTGCCGAGCCTGCCTCCCGAGCTCACCACCATTCTCGCACAGCCAGGGCCGGTGCCAAGGCCGGTCGACGACAAATGGCTGCGTTTTCCGCGCCGGCTGAAGCAGAAGTAGCCGGACTCGCCGCGGCATAGGCCGTCCAGCCATTTTACCGTTTCGGCGCGATACGCTTCAGCGATCACAGTCTCGCGACTGGGGCATGTTGCCCGCATTTTCCTCGATCACCTCGATTGACAGGGCAAGGCGAGCTCCTATGTTGCGCCCGCTCGCAGACATCAAACTCGAACCCGCGAGCGGAAAGGTCACCGCGCCATGCCTGGCGACAGTCACAGTCGAACGCAACCGCCGTCCGCCCTGACGTGACCTCGACGGTTCACGTCTTGCCGGACGGCAAGGAGTGAACCATGAACGATTTTTCCCCCGTAGCGGACGACGAGGCCGTCGCCATCGCCCGCGTCCTTGCAAACGACCATGTCGCAGACGTGGTCGAAGCGCTCAACCGCGAGTCGCGCGAAACGGCGACCGAGCTGCTTTGCGAAGTGCCGTTCGAACGGCTGGTCGATATCTTCGACCAGCCGGAGCTCGAGGGCGCGCCCGAGCTGGCGGAGGCCTTGCCTCGCGCCAAGGCGGGCAAGCTGCTTACCGCCATGTCGGTCGATCGCGCTGCCGACATCCTGCGCGATCTTGACGAACCCGCCCGTTCCGAGCTGCTCGGCGTGCTGGCGCCCCCGCTGCGCGCAACCCTGCTCTCGATTCTCGGTTACCCCGAAGGCAGTGCCGCTTCGATCATGACGACGGAGTTCGTCAGCGTGCCCTCGGACTGGACCGTCGGCCGCACGCTCGACTACATCCGAAAGGTCGAGCGGACGCGCGAAACCGTCTACGCCATCTACATCGTCGATCCCGAGACGTATCTGCTCATGCGCTCGACCGGCCTGCGCCGGCTTATCACCGGCGAGCCTGACGATTCGATCCTGTCGGTGGCGCCGGACCGCGTGCCGGTGACCGTCACGCCTTTGACCGATCGCGAAACCCTGGCGCAGACGATTTCCAAATACGATCTGCTCGCCGTTCCCGTCGTCGATCACGGCAAGATCCTCGGCATCGTCACCATCGACGATATCATCGACACGATGATCGAGGAGACGACGGAGGACGTGCATCGCTTCGGCGGCATGGAGGCTCTCGACGAGCCCTACATGAAGATGAGCTTCCTCGCCATGATCCAGAAGCGTGCCGGCTGGCTGTGCGCGCTGTTCATCAGCGAGATGCTGACGGCCAACGCGATGCAAAGCTACGAGAGCGAGCTGGAAAAAGCGATCGTGCTGACGCTCTTCATTCCGCTGATCATGAGCTCCGGCGGCAATTCCGGCTCGCAGGCGACCTCGCTGGTCATACGCGCGCTGGCATTGCGCGAGATCGGCCTGCGCGACTGGTGGCGGGTGGCGTTGCGCGAATTGCCCACCGGCCTCCTGCTCGGGGCGATACTCGGCGTCGTCGGCATCTGCCGCATCGCGCTCTGGCAGTATTTCGACTTCTACGACTACGGCCCGCACTGGCCGTTGATCGCCGCGACGGTCGGAGCGGCATTGGTCGGCATCGTCACCTTCGGCTCGCTGTCGGGTTCGATGTTGCCGTTCGCCTTGAAACGCGTCGGCTTCGACCCGGCCAGCGCGTCGGCGCCGTTTGTCGCCACGCTGGTCGATGTCACCGGGCTTGTCATCTATTTCTCGGTGGCGCAGGTGATCCTGCGCGGCACGTTGCTGTAGCAGCTCTCCTAGCTGCGTCGCGGCAAGTACCTTGCCGCGGCGCGTTTGTCCGTCAGTCTACGCGCTCGCCATCCTTCACTCGGTAAGTCGGCTTGTACATGGTCACAAGCTCTTCCGCGGCCGTCGGATGCACGGCCATGGTGCGGTCGAAATCATCCTTGACCAGCCCGGCCTTCAGCGGAATGGCGAGAAGCTGCGCCATCTCGCCGGCATCCGGCCCCAATATGTGCGCGCCGAGTACCTTCTTAGACGCGCCATCGACCACCAGCTTCATCAGCATCTTTTCGTCGCGGCCGGACAAGGTGTGCCGCATCGGACGGAATGCCGCGCGATAGATCTCGATGTCGGGGAAGCGCTTGACCGCCTCGTCTTCCGACAGGCCGACCGTGCCGATCTCCGGCTGCGAGAACACGGCGGTGGCGATCGTGTCGTGGTCGGGCGCGGTCGGGTTGCCCTTGAAGGCGGTCTCGACGAAGCACATCGCCTCGTGGATCGCCACCGGCGTCAGTTGCACGCGATTGGTGACGTCGCCGATCGCCCAGATGTTTTCGACGTTGGTGCGGGAGTACGCGTCGACCTGGATCGCGCCGGTCGCGGTCATCTCGATGCCGATGCCTTCCAGTCCCATATTCTCGGTGTTGGGGATGCGGCCGATGGCGAGCATCACCTGGTCGACCGTCAGCGTCTGGCCGCCGGTGAGCAACGCGTCGAGCCGGCCGTCCGGCCGTTTGCGGATCCATTCCGAGACGGCATGGCAAAGGATCTTGATCCCCTTCTTCTCCATCGTTTCGTGCAGCATGCGCCGCAGGTCCATATCGAAGCGGCTGAGGATCTCCTTGCCGCGATAGACCAGCGTGGTGTCGACGCCCAGGCCATGGAAGATGTTGGCGAATTCGACCGCGATATAGCCGCCGCCTTCGATCATGATCGACTTGGGCAACTGCTCGAGGTCGAAGGCCTCGTTGGAGAAGATGCAGTGTTCGTGGCCGGGCAGTGCCGGGTGCGGCGCCGGACGGCCGCCGGTGGCGATCAGGATCTGGTCGGCGGTGACGGTACGGTCGTGGTCCAGAAGATGCACCACATGCGGGTCGACGATCATGGCGCGCGTGTGAAAGGCCTCGCCGCCGGCGCCCTCGACATTCCTCTTGTAGATCGCCTCCAGACGGCTGATCTCGCGGTCCTTGTTGGCGACCAGCGTGGGCCAGTCGAAACTGGCTTCCGGCACCGTCCAGCCATAGCCGGCGGCATCGGCGAAATGCTCGGGAAATTGCGATGCATAGACATAGAGCTTCTTCGGTACGCAGCCTCTGATGACGCAGGTGCCGCCGAAGCGGTATTCCTCGGCGATGCCGACGCGCTTGCCGAGCGCTGCGGCGACACGCGCCGCCCTCACCCCGCCCGAACCGCCGCCGATGACGAAAAGATCGTAGTCGTAAGCGGCCATTGCGCGGCTCCTTGAGCTTCGGAAAATGTGAGTGACAGGTAGGCCGCAAACCATCAAAAGAAAAGCCCGGACAAGCCGGGCTTCACAGATGGCCGCAGGGCCGTTTGGAATGGCAGAATCAGTTCTGCGTGTCGTCGGCAGGGGCCGATCCGTCGGCAGGCGCGGCGCCATCGGCGGGCGCGGCCGCATTAGCGGGCGCTGCCGGCGCTTTCGCCTTGGCCGCCGCGGCCAGCGTTTCACCGACCTGCTGGGCGAGGTCACGAGCAAGCCCATTCTGCCAGATATCGGCCGCCTTCACCAGGTCGCGCGTCACGGCCGGGCCGCTCTCGAGGAGCTTCTTGCCGGAGTCCGAATTGTAGAAGGTCGCGATGTCGTTGAGTTCCTGCTCGGAAAACACCTTCGCATAGGCAAGGGCCGCTTCCTTCTCCAGGTCGGCCCGGCGCGAGGCCAGCGCCAGCGCCTTCTCGCTGATCGTCTTGGCGATCAGCTCCTGCATGTCGGGGTTCTTCTGGATGAGCTGCGATTCGAGGGCGGCGGCGGCCTGCGGCAGGATGTTGTCGAACGGGTCGGTCGCATGGATCGCGGTGACCGCGGCACGCGCCGCCTTCAGGTGCGCTTCCGTGACGTCCTGCGAGAACGCCGGCGAAGAGAAGGCCAAAACGGCCGATGCCGCCAGAAGGACGGAAAAGCGGCGAACCCGGTTATGCAACATCATGGTCGATAGAACTCCCTGTTTTCAGGCGGCATGGACGGTTTGGATGCCATCGCCCCCGGCGATGATGGCCGCTGACGCCAGCCCGATGAAAAGACCGTGCTCGACCACGCCGGGAATGGCGTGGAGAGCATTCGATAGCGCTCTTGTATCCGGAATGCGGCCAAAAGATGCATCGAGGATAAAGTGGCCGCCGTCTGTAACAAAAGCCTGACCGCCCGTCATCCTCAATGTAACCGGACCGGAAAGGCCGAGCCTTGCAGCCGCCTTCCCGATCGCGATTTCGGTTGCGCGCAGGCCGAACGGGTTGACCTCGATGGGCAATGGGAAACGGCCGAGCGTCTCGACCATCTTGGAGCGGTCGGCGATGACGATCATGCGAGCGGAAGCCGCCGCGACGATCTTCTCGCGCAGCAATGCGCCGCCGCCGCCCTTGATCAGGGTCAGGGCCGGGTCGACTTCGTCGGCGCCGTCCACGGTGAGATCGAGTTCCGGCGTCTCCTCCAGCGTCGACAGCGGCACGCCAAGTTCGCGGCACAGCGAGGCGGTGCGCTCGGACGTTGGCACGCCGATGATGGTCAGGCCGGTAGCCACCTTGTCGGCAAGCAGCCGCACGAACTCGTCGGCGGTGGTGCCGGTGCCGATGCCGAGCCGCATGCCGTCGGTGACATGGGCAAGGGCCGCCCGCGCGGCTTCGACCTTCAACTGTCTTGCATCCATGCCGCTTTTACCGCCCCGGAACCTGGTGTTTGCGGCTCCTACCATTTTTGCCGGTCCGGTCAAAGCCCTTGCAGCGGTGTAGGTTGATGACGTTCGGCCTCCCGTCAATGGTGTGCCCGCGCGGCCAGCCAGCGATGAGCGGGTAACGTTCATAGGAATTTTTTCTTATATGCCATTGACTGGGTGAAGGCAGTTATGCTACATATTTGCCTATGGTGCAGATTTGCGCCGGGACCCGCCGCACTGGCGGGTTTTTTCATGGCTGGCGGTTGGTCGCGAATGCCCGGTCCGGGGAGCTTGCTTGCCTGAACGAGCCTGCCCGGCGCTTGCCTTGACGCGCCGCAGCCTTTATCGCCTGCCCATTGCATAAACTGCCCAGGATGGATCATGACCCGCCCGATCATCGTGTTTGACCTCGACGGTACGCTGATCGACACAGCACCGGATTTGCTCGACAGCCTGAACCACAGCCTTGCCGCCAGCGCGCTCGCGGCCGTCGACGAAGCCGGCTTCAGGCGCTTCGTCGGCCATGGCGGCCGCGTGATGATCGAACGGGCGCACGCCGCGCAGCAACGGTCGCTCGATGTCGCCGAACACGACCGGCTGCTGAAACTGTTCCTCGACCACTACACCCTCAACATTCCCGGCAAGTCCCGCCCCTACCCCGGCGTCCTCGAGGCGATCGCGCGCTTCGAGAAGGCCGGCTACCTCCTGGCCGTCTGCACCAACAAATACGAGGCCAACTCGCTGGCGCTGATCGAGGCGCTCGGCCTGACCAAACACTTCGCGGCGATTGCCGGACAGGATACCTTCGCCTTCCGCAAACCCGACCCGCGTCACCTCACCGAAACCATCAAGCGCGCCGGCGGCGACCCGCACCGAGCTTTGATGGTCGGCGATTCGCAGACCGACATCGACACCGCGAAAGCCGCCGGCATCCCAGTGGTGGCCGTCGACTTCGGCTACACCGACCGCCACGTGCGCGAATTCGAGCCCTCGGCGGTAATCTCGCATTTCGACGCGCTGACGCTGGACCTGGCTGAGCGGCTGATCGCCGCGGCGCAACATTGAACGGATAGCGGGCGGCCGGGACAGGTTCAATGACAGTTTCCTGTTTGCGGCGGATGCCTCTAATGATCGAAGTCGGCGCCGCCCCTCATCGCCCTGCCGGGCATTTCTCCCCGCACAGAGACGGGGAGAAGGGTCTGGCCGGAACGCTGGCGCCTCCATTGCAACGTTAAAAATTGGCGAAAACGGCGACACAGCCCCCTCTCCCCGTCTATACGGGGAGAGGATGCCGGCAGGCAGGTGAGGGGCGGCGCCGGCGCTTGAAAGAGTATGACGAAACCTGAAGCGATTGCCCCTGTGAGAACGCCGGACACCGCCTTGACTTCCCGCACCGCCCTCCCTTATATCGCGGCTCGCTTGGCCTTCGGGCAACGAGCGGGCGATTAGCTCAGCGGGAGAGCACACCCTTCACACGGGTGGGGTCGCAGGTTCAATCCCTGCATCGCCCACCATCCAACTAAACTGATTTGTTGGATGACTAGGCCCCTCCACTTTGTCCAAAAAAGCTACTGGCGCGCAGGCCAAACAGCTTGGCGCCTCGCCCTTATTGATTTTGGGTTTCCGTCACCATCTGTCGGTTTGTTTGTATGCAAATCAGTTGGGCGACGCTATGGTAGCTTCCTCAACGTCAGATTCTCGGGGGAGAACATGGCAGAACACGCCGTTGAAATCGTCAGGGAAAAGTCGTGGTCGGTTCGCGTGACCGTCAATGGCGTCACCACCACCGTCCCATTCTCAGCCGAAAGTTATGCGCGCTCATACGCCGACGGTCAGGCGTTCCGGCTGGGTGTGCAGGTGGCAGAGCTTAAGCGGTCAGCCTGACGCGTGGGGGTTGAGAAGCCCTCCGAAAAATTGCAGGTAGGCGACGAAAGCCGGATCATGTGGGGCGACGGCGAGCGGGCTCGGCCCGTGCGGGCGAGCAGGTATTCGAGAATCGCGATCGATTCGACCATGATCATTCGCCGTCTTGTAGCGCCGGGACAAAGCCGGCGGGGTTGATTGCAAGAAAATCGGGAATTGCTCGAGGGCAGTCACAAAGCCGATGCATAGCCTGGCCATCCATCCCGCCTGGGGAACAAACCTCCCCATCACTGAGTTTCCCCCTGTCGAAACTTGAGGGAAAACCATGACCAGATTTCTCGTGGCGACAAGCGTCGCCGTTCTTCTCGGCTCCGGCCCGGTTCTGGCGGCCGACGAAAAACCGCTGCCGCCGCCCAATGCCAAGAAATTGTCTGACATCATCGCCAAGGTCGAGCAGCGCGATGGCTTCCGCTATGTCAAGGAGGTCGACTGGGATGATGGCGCCTATACCGTCACCTACTACACCGCCGACAAGGCGAAGGTCGAAATCACCTATGATCCGGTGACGGCCGAGCCCAGATAGCTTGGTCAGGAGAAACCTGCGGGGGGCGAGCAACCTGTTCTGCGATCCCCCCCGCAATGATCACCGGTCCCAATCTGAAAATGCCGAGCCTGCGGCGTGAGATGTGCCCGCCCTTGCGCCAATGCACCTTTGATGGCTGATTACAGCGAAGCTTCACGGGGGTATGCATGGCGACGGCCAGGCATCTGTTGAAACGAATCTTGATGGTGCTTGCCGGCTATCTCGTCGCCGCGCTGGTCGGTCTGATCGCCGTTGTCGCGATCTATGCCGTGCTGAGCTCCCTGCCCAATGCGCCCCGGTATTTCGACCTCATGGGCGTCTCGCCGATCGCGGCGCTGGTGGTGCCGCCGCTCGGCATGTTCATCTATTTCCTGACGATCGTGCTGACCGGGGTGCAGACATTGGTGTTCGCATTGATCGCCGAATGCTTCTCGTTGCGCGGCTTCTGGCTGCACATGCTCTTCGGCGGTGCGGCGGCGGTCGGCGGCTTTGCCCTGATCTGGCCGAGCGCGCTCGAGGACATGGCCTCGGAGCGCTGGGCCGATATAGGCATCATCGCCGCTGCCGGCCTGGTCGCCGGGCTTGTCTACTGGCTGATCGCAGGGCGCGACGCCGGTTTCCGGCGACCGCTCTCGGCCCGCTGAATTCTCAGCTCGACGGCGAGCGTGCTGCTTCGGTGGCGTCTAGGGCTTGCTTCAACCGCGTGTCCCGGTCGTAGACGTCGTTGAAGTATTCGACCTTGCCGGACATGTCGGGCCATGCGGTGAAATAGGCGACATAGACCGGAATCGTGCGCGTCACGCTCTCGGTCGAATGGCCGTGCTTCAGCTTCTCGGCGACCTCGTCGACCGAGGTGCCCAGCACCGCAGCCGCCATGCCCCGCGGATCCTGCAGCCGCACGCAACCATGGCTGAGCGCGCGCATGTCGCGCTGGAAGAACGACTTCTGCGGTGTGTCATGCATGTAGATGGCGTGCTTGTTGGGGAACAGGATCTTCAATTCGCCCAGCGCATTGGCCTCGCTCGGCAGTTGGCGCACGCTGTAGGGGATGTTCGCGCCATAGCCGCCCCAGCTGACCGCCGAGGACGGAATGCGCTTGCCGCGCGAATCGGTCACCTCATAGCCGGCCCGGTCGAGATAACCCGGATCGCTGCGCAATCTCGGCAGCATTTCGTTGACGATGATCGACTGCGGCACCCCCCAATAGGGATGGAAGTCGACCTGCTTGATCTGGTCGTAGAAGAAGGCGGTCTGGTTGGTGGTCCTGCCGATGACCGCGCGGGTTTTCAGCTTTTCCTCGCCATTGTCGATGTAGCTCGCGGTGAAGGCCGGCTGGTTGATGAAGACACGCGGGCTGCCGAGGTCCGATGGCAGCCAGCGCAGTTCTTCCAGCGCCACCTGTACCTTGAGCAGCCGGTCGGCCTTGGATGTTCCGGCCAGCGACGCGACGGTGCGCGGTCCGATGACGCCGTCGCCCTTCATGCCTGCTTTTTGCTGCACGGCCTTGATGATCGGGACCAGCTCAGGGAGGTAGACGTCGCTGGTGGCGAGCCGCGACAGCACTTCGCCGTAGGCGCCGCCCATCTCGTCGTCGAGATTGCGCGCGATCAGGCTCAGCAGCTTGGGAAGCTCGGGACTGGTTTCGCCCGGCTTCAGCAACAGCTTGGGATCGACGACGATCTCGTTTTCGGCGCTCGCTTGCAGCGACTCCAGCTCGACGCGCAGCGCCTGGTACTCCGGGTTCTGCGGATGCCGCGATTCGAGATAGGTGCGCACTTCCTGGGTATGCGCCAGCGTCTTCAAAACGCCTTCCATGTCGAGCGGCTTGGCGGGGAAATCATAGTAGCCGGTCATGCGGTTGGGTTCGACGCGGCCGCTTTGGGCATCATGGACATAGCGAAGCACGCGGGCCGACAGCGCCATTTCGAAGCGCACGAACTCCTTCAAACGTGCAGCGACGTCACCAGTCGACGCAGCGGCGGTCGGCACGTCGACCGTGTAGTCGGACGGTGCCAGGCCGTAGCTCGCCGCCTCGCCAAGCACCCGCACCGCATCCTGCGCGCGGCTGTTGGCGTTGGCTCCGGTCACCCAGATGAAATCCGGATTGGCCGAATAATAGGCGATCAGCGCCTTGGCGATATCCGGCTCCGCATAGAGCTCGTAGTCGCTCAGTCCGGCGATTGCCTCACGAAAGGCGTTGCCGGTGGCTGAGGGCACGAAGGCGGCGTCCTGCGGCGTCGCCGGCTGCGGCGCTGCCTTAAGCGCCGAGAAGTCGACGCGCACGAGCTTGTCGGCTTTGTAGGTGTAGTAGGAAGGGCTGCTGATCTTCACGCTGCCGCCGCCACCACCGCCGGCGGATACGTTGGGGTTCGGCTTGCGCCTTGGTGGCGGAGGAGGAAACTCACCTCGCGGCTCGTGCCTTACGCCGCCGCCGAAAAGCATGTCGAAAAGCCCCTGCGCGCCTGCTTGCGGCGTTCCCAGGGCCAGCGTCGCCACGAGCGCTGCAAGCGGCAACGCGGTAGCTTTGTTTCCCGGCAATTTCATGGTCACCCGCTCCAGCCGCAACCGGCTCCGTTCCGCACGCTCGTGCGTCTTGCCCACCGCATGGCGGATGTAAGACGCGACTATACCGATTCATACCGATTTCGTTAAGCTTTCATAAATTTTGGGGCGGCTGTGGCAGAACGGTTTCACAACATCGTGACGGCCGGAGCGGACACAATCCGCTCCGGCCGTCGAAGCCCAGGGGCGTCGTCAGACCTCGGCGCATGGCCGTGGGCGAATTGCCGAGGAGTTTCGACTGCGAAGCCGCTGCGACCTCTTTCGCGACGGCTCAACACGGCATGTCGATCCAGGCGCGCGACGGTGCTTCGCATGCGGCCCTGCTGGCGACCGCGGAGGGGGCATTGGCGGCCTGGAAGACGATAGCCGGTCCCGACGCGGGATGACAAACGCCGGGCGTTGTGCTCGAAATCCGAACGGACGGAGCGCCAGTCTAAACGGGCCGGGAGGATCGAACGGTGAAAAAGGGTTATCGCGAACTGCTGGACGAGGCGAATGCCGAGATCGAAGTGCTTTCGCCCGAGGAAGCGGCAGCCCTGATCGAGGACGAAGGCACCATCTTTGTCGACCTGCGAGATCCTCGCGAGATTGAACGCGACGGCAGGATTCCCGGCGCGAAACATGTCACCCGTGGCATGCTGGAATTCTGGATCGATCCCGAGAGCCCTTATCACAAGCCGTTCTTCGCTTCGGGAAAGAGCTTCGTGTTCTTCTGCGCCGGCGGCTGGCGTTCGGCGCTCGCCACCAAGACCGCGCAGGACATGGGGCTGTCGCGGGTCAAGCATATCCTTGGCGGCTACACCGCCTGGAAGGCGGCCGGACTGCCGGTGGAACCCGGCGAGAAGAAGAAACAGCCCTGATTGCGGTTCAATGGAGCAGCGACGGCTCCCGCTGCGCGGCCACGAAGCTGACGGCGCGTTCCACCACGCCCTTGTCCGCCAGGATGCGGCGATGGCCGAGCCCTTCGGCCCAGTGGAGCAACACATGGTCACCGGCGCCGGCATAACGCCAGGCATGATCGGCCGAGACTTCGCGATCGTCGGGTGCGTGGATGACCAACGTCGGCACCGGCGCCTGGGCAAGCTGCCGATCGCCGGTGAATTCGTGCAGCGGCCGGCCGGAAAGATATTCGACACGGTCCGCCATGGCGGCCTGCGAGCGCGGACCGACATTGAGCATGCGGCTGAAGTCGGCGAAGATGGCCGGCAATGAACTGGGCGCGGCGATCAGCACCAGGCGCCCGGCCGCCAGCGGCGCAATGTTCCTGATCGATCCGGCGATTGCATTGGCGGCGACGGCGCCGCCGAAGGAATGACCGACCACCGCCGCGAACGGGCCGAACCATTCGCCCGCGATTCGCACCGCATCCACGGCATTGACCATGTTCAACCGCCGGCCATGCGATTGGCCGTGGCCGGGAAGGTCGAGCGAGACGACCCTGTAGCCGGCGGCGCGGTAGCCCTCGATCAGCATGCGCATATATTCGGTGCGCGAGCGCCACCCATGAACGACGAGAACCGTTCCGGCGGACGCCCTGCCTGGCTCCGGACGGAATTCATGCACCATGACGCAGCCGGATCCGGCTTTCAGCCGGTGATGCCGCGCTTCATCCATGAAATCTGCCGCGCGGTCGACGGCACGGCGTTCGCCCTCGCTCAGCACCCTGGCGTTCGGCGTACGGCAGAACAGCTCGAATGCGGCGCGCCCGGTGAGGCGGGGGGCGACATGTTCGGCGGCCCCGAATACACCCCGGATGACCTTCAGTCCGAATGATGCCATAGTGGGAATCCATCCATACGTTCAAGCATGAACATAATAGTTCAAAGATGAACAATAAACAAGAGCTGCCTTGGGACAACCTGCGGTTTCGCAACTGGGTCGCGGTTGCGCGCGCCTGCCATGTGCTGGAGCGCACGCTTGCCGTGAAGCTCGCTCCGCTCGATCTGAAACCCGCGCAGCTCGATGTTTTGATGAATCTCTACCGCCATCCCGGCATGTCGCAGCACGATCTCGCCCGCAAGCTGCTCGTCGGCCGCTCCAACGTCACCATGCTGTTGCCGCAGCTCGAGGCTCGCGGCCTGCTGCGCCGCGAAGGCGACGAGAAGGACAAGCGCATCCTGCGGCTGGCCCTCACCGAAGCCGGCGAGGCGCTGCTGATGCAGGCGCTGAAGGTGCACATGGCGCTGATCGAGAAAGCGATGAGCCAGTCGACGCCGGAGCAGTGCGACATGATCGGCGAGCAGATGCGCAAGATCTACGAGGTGTTGAAGGACGCCTGACCGCCATTGCGGTCCAGCGGATCACCACATCGTCTTTTTTGCCCGCTCCGGCCATTCCTTGTCATAGGTTTCGCCGTCGATGTTCCTGCGGCTGGTGATCTCCAGGATCTTTCCTGGCGTCGGCAGGGACTTCGGATCGACATGCCTTTCCGGGTTCCACAGTTCCGACCGCACGATGGCGCGGGCGCATTGGAAATAGACCGTATCGACATCGATGACGCTCACCGAGCGTGCCGGCCTGCTGTCGACCGTGAACGACGCGCAAAGCGCGGCATCCGTGGTGATGCGCGCGCGGCCGTTGATGCGCAGCGTCGTTCCGGAGCCCGGCACCAGGAACAGCAGCCCGACGCGGGGATCGCGAATGATGTTTTTCAGCGAATCGGCGCGGTTGTTGCCGCGCCGGTCCGGCATCATCAGGGTTTTCGGATCGACGATGCGCACGAAGCCGGCGAGATCGCCGCGCGGCGAGCAATCCAGCCCTTCCGGCCCGCTGGTCGCCAGCGCGACGAAGGGCGAGGCCTCGATGAAGGCGGCGTATTCGGGAATGACGTGGTCGAGTTCCTTGACCACCGAGGCTTCGCCGGGCAGGCCATAGAACGCTTCAAGCTGTTCGACGGTGGTTATGATGGACATTGTCTTGTCTCCCGATCCGCCGCCCCTACTCCCGCTCCATGACATCTTGACGACGCCCGCCGGCTAACGGTCGCGGCTGAGACCCTTTTGTGCCAGCTCGGCAAGATAGGCATTCCAGCGCGCATCCTTCTCGTGGCCCAGCGTGTGCAGGTAATTCCAGGTGAAGATACCGGTGTTATGGAAATCATCGAAGGTGATGCGCACCGCGTAGTTGCCGACCGGTTCAATTTTGAGGATGGCGACATCGCGCTTGCCCGGAACGGTCACCCGCTGGTCCGGCGAATGGCCCTGCACCTCGGCCGACGGCGAGGCGACGCGCAGCAGCTCGGCCGGCAGCTCGAATGGCTGGTGGCCGGGAAAGGTCACGGAGAGCAGTTTGCGGTCTTTGGAGACCCGCAGTTCCTTCGGCGCCGTCATGGTGTTTTCCGTTTCGAACCACCCTTCCCTACGCCGCTTCGCCGGATTGGAAAAGCCCGTACCAGGCAGCCGACATCCGGTGTCGGTCGGGGAATGTTACCAAAGATCGAGAGCGGCTATCTTGAACGACAGGCCGGATCGTATCACATAGCGATATATAACGCCGTCGTTCACAGCCACGGGAAACGCTTCACGCATGGACATGATCGATCCTTTCGGCCGCACGATCAGCTACCTGCGCGTGTCGGTCACCGACCGCTGCGATTTCCGCTGCACCTATTGCATGGCCGAGGACATGGCTTTCCTGCCCAAGAAGGACCTGCTGTCGCTCGAGGAACTCGACCGGCTGTGCAGCGTCTTCATCGCAAAAGGCGTGGGCAAATTGCGTCTCACCGGCGGCGAGCCGCTGGTGCGCAAGAACATCATGCACCTGGTCCGCCAGCTGTCGCGTCATCTCGAAAGCGGCGCGCTGGAAGAACTGACGCTGACCACCAACGGCTCGCAGCTTTCGCGTTTTGCTGCCGAGCTCGCCGATTGCGGCGTCAAGCGCATCAATGTTTCGCTCGACACGCTTGATGCCGACAAGTTCCACGCAATCACCCGCTGGGGCCATCTCGGCAAGGTCATGGCCGGCATCGATGCGGCGCAGGCGGCGGGGCTGAAGATAAAGCTCAACGCCGTGGCGCTGAAGGATTTCAACGACGCCGAATTGCCTGAGATGATGCGCTGGGCGCATGGCCGCGGCATGGACCTGACCGTCATCGAAACCATGCCGATGGGCGAGATCGACGCCGACCGCACCGACCAGTACCTGCCGCTGTCGCTGCTGCGCGCCTCGCTGGAGCGCCAGTTCACGCTGACAGACGTCCCGTTCAAGACCGGCGGTCCGGCCCGCTATGTCCATGTCGCGGAAACCGGTGGCCGGCTCGGCTTCATCACGCCGATGACCCATAATTTTTGCGAGAGCTGCAACCGCGTCCGGCTGACCTGCACCGGCACGCTCTTTATGTGCCTCGGCCAGGAGGATGCCGCCGATCTCAGGGAACCGTTGCGCGCGTCCGAAGGCAACGAGCTGGTCAGCGCGGCGATCGACGAGGCGATCGGGCGCAAGCCGAAGGGGCATGATTTCATCATCGACCGCCGCACCAGCCGCCCCTCCGTGTCGCGGCATATGAGCGTCACCGGCGGCTGATTTTCCCACGGATCTGGTGCAGGATCGCTTCCGGCTGACTGCTGCAGGAATGGAATGAAGTGCGCGCGCTCGGTATTGGCATTCGTTGCGGCGATCGCGGCAATCCCGTCGGCTGCCGCTCCTTTCACCTACACCAACGAGCGATTCGGCACGGTCTGCACCTTTCCCGACGATGTTTTCACCGACCGCCAGCCCGAACCGGACAATGGCGACGGCCAGCAATGGCTCGCGGCCGACGGCGCCAGACTGATCTGTTCCGGCATCCTGAATATCGACAACGACACGCCGAAGCACTTCGTCGCGACCGAGAAAGCCAGCACGGAGGCGGGTTACAAGGTCACCTACAGCAGGACGGGAAAGAACTGGGCCGTGCTTTCGGGACTGAAGGCCGGGAACATCTTTTATGAGCGCCGCCTGTTCGGCAAGGACGGCGTCATCCGCACCGTCTGGATCGAATATCCGCCGGCCGTGAAGTCGAAATACGACCCGCTGGTCGGCGCCATCGCCGCCAGCCTCCAGGGACCGTGACTATCGCGGTCACGCCGCAAATAAACCTGTCGGCAAATGCCTGCCTGATTTACCCCAGCCGTTTTCGCGCCTAGCCTTCCATCCGGTAGCGGCTTTCGCTCCGTGGGGGAAAACATTATGCGCAAGTTCATCTTTTCTGTTGCCTTGCTCGGCCTCGCCGCCATACCGGCGGCGGCGCAATCCATCGGCGGCACTTACGATGTCGCCGGCACCAATTTCGATGGTTCGGCCTATGGCGGCGAAGCCACCATCACGCTGACAAGCGGCACGACCTGCACGATCCATTGGGAAACCGGCGGCTCGTCCTCGGACGGCATCTGCATGCGCAACGACAACGCCTTCTCGGCCGGCTATGTCCTGGGCAAGGAGATCGGCCTTGTCGTCTACAAGATGGATGACGACGGCTCGCTGCACGGCCTGTGGACGATCGCCGGCAAAGACGGCAGCGGCACCGAGGTGCTGACGCCGAAGAAGTAAGGCCGGCCATCCGCGGTTGAAAGTCTGGGCCGCGATCAAGGCCGTGGCCCAGCCCTTTGTCGTTGCTGTTTCGGTCCCGGCTGCTACAGGCTTTTTTCAAAGCAGAACCGGTAGAGATCTTGCCCCTTTCTCCCAATCTTCGCGGTGCGTTGTTCATGGTGGTGGCGATGGCCGGCTTCACCCTCAATGACGCCATCACCAAATATTCGTCGCAGTCGATGAACATGGCGCAGGTCATGCTGATCAGAGGCGCATTTGCCTCGCTCTTCGTCGGCCTGCTTGCCTGGCAGCGCGGCGCGCTGGTCCGGCCGCGCTCGATGCTGCAGCCACTGGTGGCGCTGCGCGTCCTTGCCGAGGCCGGCGCGACGGTGACCTTCCTGGTCGCGCTTGCCCATTTGCCGATCGCCAGCGTCTCGGCCGTCCTGCAGGCACTGCCGCTGGCCGTGACGATGGGCGCGGCCCTTGTCTTCGGCGAGGCGGTCGGCTGGCGCCGCTGGCTGGCGATCGCTGCCGGATTTGCCGGCGTGCTGGTCGTGGTGCGCCCGGGCTTCGACGGGTTCAGCATGTTTTCGCTGGTGGCGCTGGCCAGCGTCGCCTGCTGTGCGGTACGCGACCTCGCCACCAAGCGGATTCCGCAGGCTATCCCCACGCTGCTCGTCTCAACCGCAACGGCGTTGGCCATGACGGTGGTCGGCGCGCTGCTGCTGTCGCCGATGGGCGGCTGGACACCGATGACGGGCAAAGCCACTGCACTGCTGGCGCTCGCAGCAGTGCTGGTGCTCATCGGCTACCAATTCATCATCATGGCGATGCGCTCGGGCGAGATTTCCTTCATAGCGCCGTTCCGCTATACGGCGCTGCTCTGGTCCATTGTGCTCGGCCTGCTGGTCTTCGGCGATGTCCCCGATATGACGATGATCATCGGCGCCAGCACAATCGTGGGCTCCGGCCTTTACGCGCTTTATCGTGAGCGGGTCGTCGGCCGGCGCAGGATCGTCGCGGAAAGCACTGGTCCTGCCATGGCCCCGGACGGCATATAAGAGGCTCGGGGAGAATCCCGTGATTTTCGCGACGGCGCACGGGCTCGATGATGGTGATGGATATTGCGGGATTGATGCTGGCCGGCGTTCAATCCAGACGCAGGGGCGGCGGCGACAAGACCTTGCTGCGGCTCGAAAGCGCCCCCCGGCGATCTTGCCAAGGCGGCGCGGTTGCTGCAGAGCATCTGAGATGAACAAGCGCCTCTTCGGCATCACCGGCTGGAAGAACTCCGGCAAGACGACCCTGACTGAGAAACTGGTCGCGGAACTCGTTGGGCGCGGCTGGACGGTTTCGACCGTAAAGCACGCCCATCATGATTTCGACATCGACAAGCCGGGCGCGGACAGCTTTCGCCACCGGCAGGCAGGAGCCATGGAAGTCGCCATCGTCTCCGCCAATCGCTGGGCGCTGATGCACGAATTGCGCGGCGAGGATGAGCCGGCGCTGGAAGCGATCCTGTCGCGGCTTGCGCCGTCCGACATCGTGTTGGTCGAAGGCTACAAGCGCGAAGCCCACCGCAAGATCGAAACCCGGCGCCTGGAGGCGAAGGACCGGACGCCGCTTTCGGCGGGTGACCCCGGGATCGTTGCCATTGCGGCCGACTTCGTCATCGAGGACAAAAGCCTGCCGGTGTTCGACCTCGACGACGTGAAATCGATAGCCGACTTCGTCGAGCGCGCGACCGGCCTCGTTGCTTGAGAAGTAACGTAACGGCAGAAGGACATTGCCGATTTTCGTGGTTTTGCAGTTGCTTTTTTCTTGGAAAGAGTGGGAGTATCGGGCCAGCGGGCGGTCAAAAGCACCGCCCCCACAGAGCCGTTTCGGAACGACGGCCGGGACCATAAAGAGAGGATCATTATGCGTATTGCACTGCGTATCGCGCTCGCCGCTTCGGCCGCGCTGCTGACGCTCGGCGTAGCCCAGGCCCAGGAAAAGACCCTGAGGATCGGCACCGAGGGCGCCTACCCGCCCTTCAACAACCTGACTTCCGATGGCAAGCTCGTCGGTTTCGACATCGACATCGCCCAGGCGCTCTGCGATGAGATGAAGGTCAAGTGCACCTTCGTCGCCCAGGATTGGGACGGCATCATCCCGGCGCTGCAGGCGGGCAAGTTCGACGCCATCGTGGCATCAATGTCGATCACGCCGGAGCGTGCCGAGAAGGTAGACTTCACTCACAAATACTACAACACGCCCTCGGCGCTCGCCGTCCCGAAGGATTCGACGCTGAAGGGCGTGACCAAGGAGGACCTCGCCGGCAAGAGTATCGGCGTGGCCACCACGACGACCCATTTCAACTATGCCTCGAAGACCTACACCGACAGCACGATCAAGGGTTATCCGAGCAGCCCCGAGGAACAGGCGGATCTGGCCAACGGCCGCCTCGACGCCATCGAGGATGATATCGTGGTGCTGCAGCAGTGGCTGGATTCGCCTGACGGTGCCTGCTGCAAGATCCTCGGCCAGCCCTCGCCGCAGCCGGTCGAGATTTTCGGACCTGGCGCCGGCATTGCCGTGCGCAAGGGCGAGACCGATCTGGTCAACAAGCTGAATTCCGCCATCGACGCCATCAGGGCCAACGGAAAATACAAGGAAATCAACGACAAGTACTTCAAGTTCGACGTCTACGGCGCCGAGTCCTGATAATCACCTCCAAGGGCGGCAGGGTCTCCCTGCCGCTTTACCCGATCTGGGAGCTCTGGAGATAACACCACTCGATGCCAGCCCAAAGCATATGGACACTTCTCAGTTGGGGACCCAATGGCTGGCTTGACGATATCGCCTATGGCGCGGTGGTCACCATCGCGCTGGCGCTCGCCACGCTTCCGATCGGCCTGACGATCGGCTTTTTCATTGCCTGGGCAAAGCAATCCGAAGAGCCTTCGCTGCGGCTGGCCGCGAACATTTACACCACCATGTTTCGGGGCCTTCCGGAGCTGGTGACGCTCTTCCTGTTCTTCTTCGGCATGCCCATCCTGCTGCAATACATAATCCGCTTCTTCAGGCCCGAGGCGACGATCGATGTCGACAGCTTCATCGCCGGCATGATCGTGCTCTCGCTGATCTTCTCTTCCTATGCC
The DNA here is from genome assembly GCF_006442375.1 of Mesorhizobium sp. B2-2-4. Classification (NCBI taxonomy): domain Bacteria; kingdom Pseudomonadati; phylum Pseudomonadota; class Alphaproteobacteria; order Hyphomicrobiales; family Phyllobacteriaceae; genus Mesorhizobium; species Mesorhizobium sp. B2-2-4. The sequence continues at coordinate 136,445 of NZ_VFWB01000011.1, forward strand.
AGCGAGGTATTCCTTTCGGCCTTTCGCGCCATTCCGAAGGGCCAGTATGAGGGCGGCTATGCGATCGGTCTGTCGAAGTGGCTGACCATGCGCAAGGTGATCCTGCCTCAATTGCTGCGCATCGCCTTCCCTGGTCTCGAGAATTGCTGGCTCAGCCTGCTCAAGGACACAGCCCTGGTCTCGGTCGTCAACCTCGCCGAGACCTTGCGCAATGCGGGCGTCGCGGCGCGCGTCACCAAACATTCGTTCCTGTTCTACAGCGTCGCGGCGCTGGTCTTTCTCATCCTGGCAATCCTGTCTTCGATCGCCACCGGCTTCATCTTGCGGTCGCTCGGACAGAGGGAAGCGCGATGAGCGTCACCGACACCATTGCCGTCGAACGGCCGCCGCCGCCGGCGCGCGGCTGGCCGCGTGCCCGTATCGTGGGATACGCACTCGTCGGCCTCTGGATCCTCTTCGGCTTCGGTATACTGGCCTATCTGGTCTCCGCGTGGAACGGCGAGTTCTTCGCACGATATGCGCCGGCCTATCTGCAGGGACTTGGAACCACCCTGTCGCTGGTGGCGGTGTCGATGGTGGCCGGCGCCATCCTGTCGCTGCCCGTCACCTATGGCCGCATGTCGAACAACCGGTTGCTGTCGTGGCCCGCCTATTGCTACGTCTATTTCTTCCGCGGCACGCCGCTGCTGGTTCAGGTCTATCTGGTCTATTACGGGGTCGGTTCTTTCCGCGTGCAGCTCGAATCGGTTGGGCTATGGTGGTTCTTCCGCGACGCCTTCAACTGCGGCGTGTTCGCCTTTGCGCTCAACACGGCCGCCTATCAGGCCGAAATCTTGCGCGGTGCCATTGAGAGCGTTCCAAGGGGCCAGTGGGAAGGCGCCGCTTCGCTCGGCCTGCACAAGCTGCAGACGCTGCGCAAGGTCATTCTGCCCCAGGCGATCATCGTGGCCTTGCGACCCTACGGCAATGAACTCGTTCTGATGATCAAGGCCTCCGCGATCGTCGCCATCATCACCGTCTACGACCTGATGGGCAATGCGAAACTCGCCTACGCCAAGTCCTTCGACTTCCAGGCCTATGTCTGGGTGGCGATCGTCTATCTGGTGATGGTCGAGATCCTGCGCCACGGCGTCGAATGGATCGAGCGCCGGATTACCATTCACCTGAAACGGTAAGCTTACCTGATCTGTGCCAGTCGATGGCTCGGCGCGCGCCTTGACGAATCCGCCGCATGGCCTAGACCTTCCGCAACTGCAATCTTTGCTCCCGTCGGAAGGAACAAGCCATGGCATCGGTGGCATTTCTCGGTCTTGGCGTCATGGGCTATCCCATGGCCGCGCATCTGAAGAACAAGGGCGGCCACGACGTCACCGTCTACAACCGCACCAGGGCAAAGGCCGAGCAATGGGTCGCCCAGCATGGCGGCGCTCTCGCCCTGACGCCGGCGCAGGCTGCCGAAGGCAAGGACTTTGTTTTCTCGTGCGTGGGCAATGACGACGATCTGCGTTCGGTGACGACGGCAAAGGACGGTGCCTTTCAGGCCATGAAAAAGGGCGCCGTCTACATCGACAACACCACGGCATCGGCCGAGGTCGCGCGCGAATTGGCCGAGACCGCACAGGAGCGCGGCTTCTCGTTCCTCGACGCGCCGGTCTCCGGCGGCCAGGCCGGCGCCGAAAACGGCATTCTGACCGTCATGGTCGGCGGCGACCAGGCAGCCTTCGACAAAGCCAGGCCCGTCATCGACGCCTATGCCCGGATGGTCGGGCTTATGGGACCGGCAGGCGCCGGCCAGCTCACCAAGATGATCAACCAAATCTGCATCGCCGGGCTGGTGCAGGGACTGTCCGAAGGCATCCATTTCGGCAGGAAGGCCGGGCTCGACATCGAGAAGGTCATCGATGTGATCTCCAAGGGCGCAGCGGGCTCGTGGCAGATGGAGAACCGGCACAAGACGATGAATGCAGGCAAATACGACTTCGGCTTCGCGGTCGACTGGATGCGCAAGGATCTCGGCATCTGTCTTGATGAAGCCGACCGCAACGGGGCCAGACTGCCCGTGACGGCGCTCGTCGACCAGTTCTATAAGGACGTCCAGGCGATGGGCGGCAGGCGCTGGGACACATCCTCACTGCTGGCGAGGCTGGAAAAGTAGAACGCAGATGTCCCTGCCCGGCCCGAGCTGGAGCGCGGACGAGATCGTCGCTCACCTGCGCTCGATCGGCACGCAGGAAAACCGCGCCGGCATGGCCCGGTTCGGCATCAACACCGCGACGGCGCTTGGTGTAGGCAATTCGGATTTGCGGCCGCTGGCGCGCAAGCTGAAGCGCAATCACGAGCGGGCGCTTGCCCTGTGGGACAGCGGTGTTCGCGAGGCGCGGCTGGTGGCGGCGTTCACCGGGGAGCCGAAAAGGATCACGGCCGAGCAGTGCCGCCGCTGGGCCGGCGATTTCGACTCCTGGGAGATCGTAGACAGCGTTTCGGATCTCTTTGCTGAAACGTCGTTCCGGCGTGAGTTGATCGAGGAGTTTGCTGCCGACGAACGCGAGTTCGTGCGCCGCGCCGGCTTTGCCATGGTGGCGTGGAGCGCAGTGCATCTGAAGCAGGAGCCGGACGCGACGTTTCTCGCCTATCTGCCGTTGATCGAGGCGCATGCCGGCGATCCGCGCAATTTCGTCAGGAAGGCGGTCAGCTGGGCGCTGCGGCAGATTGGCAAACGCTCGGCGGCGCTGCATGCCCCTGCCCTTGCGCTCGCGCAAAAGTTGGCCGGATCATCCGACAAGACGGCGCGCTGGATCGGCCGGGACGCCGTGAAGGAGTTAACGGATGTCAAAAGGCTGGAACGGCTCACCTCCAGAAAAAGCTGATCTTGCCGATATCCGGTTCACGGAGGTGACGCCGGCAACACGCGGCGACTTCGAGATATTGTTCGAGCAGCCGGGTGCGCCAAAATATTGCTGGTGCATGGCGTGGCGGCAGTCCGTCCGCGAGCACATCCCGAATGATGAGAAAAAGCGCCAGATGATGGCACTTATCGATGCCGGCAGGCCGGTCGGCATCCTCGCCCAGATCGACGGCAAGACCGTTGCCTGGTGTTCGGTCGCGCCGCGCGAAACCTACCGAAGGCTTTCAAAGCAGCAGGACGACAGCGAGACGGGGGTATGGTCAATCGTCTGCTTTTATGTGCCAAGGGCTTTGCGCGGCCGCGGTTTTGCTTCCGCATTGCTCGATGCGGCCATTGACCACGCGTTCGCCAAGGGGGCGCATATCATTGAGGCCTATCCGGTGGGCGAGGCATCGCCGAGCTACCGTTTCATGGGGTTTCGCGACATGTTTGCGGCGCGCGGCTTTCACGACGCCGGCATGACCGGTTCTCGCCGGCATGTAATGCGGCTCGAGCGTTGACGTCGCCGGTGGCGGTGTCTTTACTCGAACGCAAAGGAAAACGTCCGATGACCAAACGTCTGATAGCCATGGCAGCGTTCGCGGGCGCGATGTCGGCTTTTACAGCCGCCCTCGCTTCGGCCGAGACCACACACATATTCTGGAAGGATTTGCGCCCGGCGACCCAGGCGGTTGCCGAAGAAGCTGGCCTGCCGATGATCGCGGCAAAATTGCCCGATCGCGGCGAGACGTTATCCCTCGGCCTGCAGGACAAGACCATACAAATAGCCGGCTATGCGTTGCCGGTCGATCGCGAAGGCGATCTTGTCTATCAATTCCTACTGGTGCCGTGGACCGGCGCCTGCAGCCACATGCCGACACCACCACCCAACCAGATCGTCCTGGTCACCCCGGCTCAGCCCTACAAAATATCGCGGGCCTACCAGCCGGTTTCCGTAACCGGCGCGCTGAAACCAGGCATGGAGAAGAGCCAGCTTTTCATCCTGGACGGCGTCTCGGTCATCCAGTCGGGCTATACCGTGCGCAAGGCAGACGTGACCGGCGTCGACACCGTGCCGGACACAATAACCCTACCGGTCAACTCGCCTTGGACTTTCCTCAACAAAAAGAAGAACTAAGCAAGGCGAGCTTGCGTGACCTTGCATGCACCAAGGCCACGCGCGCTCAGGCCGCGTTCGCGCCCGATTCCTTGTCCAGCACCATGTAATCGAGCGGGATTTCGGTCGTGTACTTGATCTGCTCCATGGCGAAGGAGGACGAGACGTCGCGAATCTCGATCTTGGCGATCAGCCGCTTATAGAAGGCATCATAGGCTGCAATGTCGGGCACCACGACACGCAGGAGGTAGTCGACATCGCCGCTCATGCGGTAGAACTCGACCACCTCGGGGAATTCCTGGATGACTTCGGAAAAACGCCGCAGCCATTCATGGCTGTGCGAATTGGTGCGGATCGAGACGAAGACGGTGACCCGCACATTGACCTTTTCATGATCGAGAATGGCGACACGCCGCTTGATGACGCCCTCTTCCTCGAGCTTCTGGATGCGCCGCCAGCAAGGGGTCGTCGACAGTCCCACTTTCTTGGCGACATCTGCGACCGCGAGCGTCGCGTCCTCCTGCAGGAGGCGGAGAATTTTTCGGTCAAGGCGGTCCATTGAAAGCTCCTGAAGGAATGGATTGGCCATAATCGGCGTTATTATAGCCTTTCACAAGAAAAAAATTCTGCTGATTGGCGGAAAAGCCGGTGGTTTCTTGCTGAATGTCTAACCGAGGCGATAGCGGATTTCCGACCTGAGGAAAGGCAGCAAATCCATTTCAAACCAGGGATTCCGCTTCAGCCAGCCGGTGTTGCGCCAGGACGGATGCGGCAGCGGCAGCACCTTCTGGCCAGCGGATTTCTCCCAGATGGAGCGCCAGTCCCTCACCGTTTCCGTCAGGGACGGGCGCCGCGCGGCACCCATGTGCCAGGACTGCGCGTAGATGCCGATCGTCAGCACCAGGTCGATCTGCGGCATGAGCCCCATCAACGGCGCGCGCCAGGCCGGCGCGCATTCCCGCCTTGGCGGCAAGTCGCTGCCCTTGGCGTCCTGGCCGGGGAAACAGAAGCCCATCGGCACGATGGCAAACTTCTCGGTGTCGTAGAACTCCTCACTGGTGACGCCGAGCCAGTCTCTGAGCCGGTCGCCCGAAGCATCGGTGAACGGCATGCCCGACAGATGCACCTTGGTTCCCGGTGCCTGGCTGGCAATCAGGATGCGGGCATTCGACGAGGGTCGCAGCACCGGGCGCGGTTCGTGCGGCAGTGGCCGGCCGATCGGATTGTCGACGCAGATGCGGCAGGAGCGAACCGTCGCGGCGAAGCTTTCGAGTTCCGCAGTCATCCTCAGGCCGCGGCACTCGGCCGGCTCGAAACCATCCGATACCAGCGCAACACATTGCTGCACTCGTCCGGCACCTTGATGCGCGCCGGTTTCATGAAATCGATGGCGATCATCCCGGTGATATCGGCGATCGAATAGGCGTCGCCGGCGGCGAATTCGCGGGTTCCCAGCTCGCCGTCGAGAAGTCGCAGGAATTCGATTGCCTTCGGCTTGTTGGCCTCGCCCCACTCGGGAATCTGCGGGATCTCCCATTCCTTCATGGCCGGATGGGTGTGGCGGAAAGCTTGCGCGACGCAGGTCAGCAGGTTGAATTCCATCCGCCTTTGCCACATCTCGACCTGCGCCTTGCCGAGCGCCCCGCGACCGAACAGTGCGGGCTCGGGATTGAGTTCCTCGAAATAGCGGCAGATGGCGACGGACTCGGTGATGACGGTGCCGTCGTCAAGCTCCAGCACCGGCAGTCGCCGCAGTGGATTGCGCGAGCTGACCGCCTGTTGCCTGTGTTCCAGCGCGCCCATGTCGACGGACACCAGCGGAACCGCGATTCCCTTCTCGGCCAGAAAAACGCGAACCCGCCTTGGGTTGGGCGCCCGGCCGCCGTCGAAGAGCTTCATTCGATCCTCCAGTTCTTGCCGGTGACGGCAGGGTTCAGCTTCCGCCGGCTTACCAGAAGCGGAAAATCTCTCGCACGGCATCGGCGATGGAGGCGAGCGTGCCATGTTTTCTCTCGACGGACTCGCCATGGTGGCTGTCGCGCCAATCTTGCGGCTGGTCGAATGTACCTGCCCAGATGCCGGCCCTTGCCGCGCGCGCGATGGCTTCCTCGCTCTCGTAATCGCCGAAAGCGACCGCCCAGCCTGCCTCGACCTGTGCGCGGTTGAGATCGGTATCGCCCGCCTTGCAATCGCCGAGCAGCCGGCCGTAACGATCGCGCTGCCAGCCGCTGCAGATGACGGGCCTGCCGGCGATCAGGCGCACCAGAGATTGGCGCGCAAGCGTGCCACAGGAATAGTCGGCGCCTTTCTTGCGGCAGGTCTGAGTGTATTCCGGCGCGTCGATGCCGCGCATGCGAATGCGTTCGGCGCCGAGCGTGATCGAGTCGCCATCATTGATGATGGCGACGCCCTGTGTCTTTCGCGTCTCCACGCGATCGAGGCGCGCCGCAAGCACGATCAGCAACCCCAGAATAATGACGGTCAGCCCGTAGTCCAGCAATTTGCGCCATGGGCTTCGCGGACGCGGCGCAGCGTACCGCCGGCGCGGTCCTTGCGACCAGGAACGGCTCATATGGCAAACGGTTGGTTAATCATTCGAACGTAGCTTAACACCTTGAAATGCCGCCCGCATAATTGAAGTCTTCATGCCTTTGCAACGCTCGAACACAGCGGACAAATTCATTGTGGACCGCAGGAAACGCCATCGCAACAGCGATGTCGCGCGCGCGGTGCGCAAGACGCGCGACCGTCTTTCGCAACAGGCCGGCAATCCGGATTTCGATCGCGAACTATTGAAACTCCATGCGCGCGCGATGACCAGCGGCGCCATTGCCATTCCGCTGCTTGTCCTGGCGATCGCCGCGCTTGGCCGGCTGGCCGGCATCGGCAATGAGATCATTCTCTGGGCGCTGTTCACCCTGACCTGCTACACGATGTTGGCTTTCATGGCGCGCCGCGTCGAACGCGTGGAAGCGTCCGAGCTTAACCCGTTGCAAACCCAGAGAGAATTCCTGTTCGCACATTTCCTGTGCGGCCTCGGCTGGGGCTGGTTCGTCTGGCTCGGCTGCGGTGCCTGCGCGGTCGACCAGTTTCAGGTGGTCAAGGCCGTGGTGCTGCTGCTTGCCATGGCCGGAACCGCTATCATGGCCTCATCCCTGCGCGGGGCGCTGCTGGCGACTTTCGCTGTTCCGGTGACGCTTTACGCCTACGCCGAAATAAGGCTGTGGATGCCTGTCGGGGCGATCATGGCCGTACTGCTCGTTCTTTCGCTGCCTTTCTTTGCCTATATCGCGCGGAACCTCAACCGCTCCTCCCTGATGCTTTTGTCGTTCCGCTCCGAAAAGGACGCACTGATCGCCGAAGTCGAGACCGCGAAATCGATGTCGGACGAGGCGCGGCGGCGCGCGGAAGATGCCAATCTGGCCAAATCGCGCTTTCTTGCCTCGATGAGCCATGAATTGCGCACGCCGCTCAACGCAATTCTCGGTTTTTCCGAAGTGATGTCGAACGAAGTCCTGGGGCCGATGAGCAATCCCACTTATCGCGACTATGCCCATGACGTGCACGAATCCGGCCAGCATCTTCTCGACCTCATCAACGAGATCCTCGACCTGTCGCGCATCGAGGCCGGCCGGTACCAGCTCAATGAAGAGCCGGTGATGCTGCTCGGCATTGTCGAGGATTGCTGCCACATGATGGAGTTGAAGGCGCGCAACAAGGATATCCGCGTCATTCAGGATTTCGAACATGCCTTGCCGCGCCTGTTCGCCGACGAGCGCGCGGTGCGCCAGATCACCCTCAACCTCTTGTCCAACGCGATCAAGTTCACCGCTACCGGCGGCGAAATCCGCGTGCGCGTCGGCTGGACGGCCGGCGGCGGACAATACATCTCGGTCAGGGACAACGGCCCCGGCATACCGGAAGACGAGATCCCGGTAGTGCTTTCGGCCTTCGGCCAGGGTTCGATCGCCATCAAGAGCGCCGAACAGGGCACCGGACTTGGTCTGCCGATCGTGCAGGGCCTGCTCGCCATGCATGGCGGCGAATTCCAACTTCATTCCAAGCTGCGCGAAGGCACAGAGGCGATTGCCATCTTCCCGCTGAGCCGGGTGATGGAGGAACTCCCGGCCCTGCCGACCGCGGCGGTCGCGGCGCGTCGGCGTTGACGCGCCTCATGCGTGGAATGAGCGACGAATGCTCGGCCTAGCCGCGAACGGCCGCGGCCATGCCCGAACTGGTCAGTGCCGCTGCCTTGATTAGGCCGGCGGCAAGTGCCGCGCCTACTCCCTCGCCGTGGCCGACGCCGAGGTCAAGCAAGGGGCGAAGGCCAAGGCGCTCGGCGGCCTGCGCATGCGCGGGCTCCGGCGACAGGCCGGCGAGAAGGCAATGATCCAGCGCGGCAGGATTGGCGGCATGCAGGACCGCTGCGGCTGCCGTTGCCGCAACTCCGTCGAGCAGCACGGGGATCTTTTGCATCCGTGCCGCAAGGATGGCGCCGGCTATCGCCGCGAACTCACGGCCACCGAGCCGGCGCAGCACCTCCAACGGTTCATCGAGATGGCCGGCGTGGAAAGCCAGCGCCGCATCGACCACCTCCGCCTTGCGCGCCTGCATCGCCGCATCGGCGCCAGAGCCCGGGCCGACCCAATCGGTGCCCTTGCCGCCCAACACGGCCGCGAACAGGGCCGCGGCGACGGTGGAATTGCCGACGCCCAGATCGCCGAGGCAAAGCAGGTCGGCGCCGCCGGCGATCGCCTCCATGCCAAAGGCCATGGTCACGGCGCAACCCCGCTCGTCGAGTGCGGCATCCTGCGTGATGTCGGCTGTCGGAATATGCAAGGCGAGATCGAAAACCTTCAGCCCGAGGTCGTTGGCGACGCAGACCTGGTTGATCGCTGCACCGCCGGCCGCACACAGTTCGACGGCGTTTGCGGTCGCCGCCACGGCTCTCGGCGAGACGCCGTGCCTGACAACACCATGGTTGCCGGCAAAGACCGCGACCAGAGGCCGCGTCACTGCCGGCGGCGCACGGCCACTCCATGCTGCCAGCCAGGCAGCGATATCCTCGATGCGACCAAGCGAGTTCCTTGGCTTGTCCGCCTTGGCGAACAGCGTTCGCACACGGGCCTCGGCTGTCGTGTCGGCCGCCGGCAGGTTGGCCAGCAGGTTACGGAAATCGTCGAAGGGCTGTGCTCTGGTCATGTCGTGGAAATCGTCCTTGCAGATGGCAGCGGCATAGCCGCCCTCGTGCGCCGGCACAACCTCCCGCGCCTGATGTAAAAGCGGCCGTGGGCGACGCATTCCCGAGGGCTTGCAAAGGGCATGCCGTTGCACCATGTGGAAGTCAGCCAAGGAAACATTCATGACGGCCATCGAATCCCCATGCATTCTGGTCTGTTCGATCGATATGAAGACCGGTTTCTGTTTCGGGTGCGGCCGCACCCGGGACGAGATCGGCGCCTGGATCGACATGACGGCGCAGGCGCGCCGTGACGTCATGGCCCAACTGCCTGCAAGGCTGGAGACGGTAGAGCGCCGGCCGCGCCGCGAAACCCGCCGCACCCGTATGGCACGGGAACGCGACGCGCTCTCGTGAACGGATTGCCGACATGAACCGCCTGTTCTGGATCCTGATGCTCGTCATCGGCGTCGGCGCGGTGCTGCTGATGTTCAACGATTCCGCCGGCAATACGCTCGGCGTAGAGAACGATGATTTTGGCCGGCTGATCTGGCTTGGCGCCTTCGGTGCGCTCATCGGCGCCGGCCTGCTAAGGTCGGGCCGCCCGCTCGGGGCCATGGCGCGCAATCTCGGCGCGTGGGCGGCGATCGCGCTCGCGCTGATCGCCGGCTATCAATATCGCTACGAATTGCAGGATTTCGCCAACCGGGTAACCGCTGGCCTTGTTCCCGGCAGCCCGCTGGCGCTGGGCATCGAGGACGGCCATGCCACCGTGACGCTCGACAAGGCCGACAATGGCCATTTCGAGGCGCGCATCCTGATCAACGGCGCGCCAGTGCGCACGGTGGTCGACACAGGAGCGACCAGCACCGTGTTGACGTCGCAGGACGCCCAGGCAGCCGGGATCAATCCCGCCGCTCTCGATTTCACCATACCGGTCTCGACCGCCAACGGCACGGCGCGCGCCGCGGCTGTGAAAACCAACGAACTGGCCATCGGCGGCATCGTGCGAAAGAATATGCCGGTGATGGTCGCGGCACCCGGTATGCTTGGCCAGAGCCTGCTCGGCATGAACTTCATCAGTTCGCTGTCCGGCTTCGACGTGCGCGGCGACCGGATGACCCTCCGGGATTGACGTTCGGCAAAAGCGGTTCAGGCGGCCTTGTCGACCGCCCCGCTGAGGTCGACCGCAGCGAACGCCGTCTTCAGCACCTGCGGCCCAGCGCCGGGGCGCGTTGCATCCGTGGAGAGGATCTGGCGGTAGCGGCGCGCACCGGGCAATCCATGGAACAACCCGACCATATGGCGGGTGACGTGGCCGAGCCGCCCGCCCTGTTCGACATGGCGTGCGGCGTAGCCGGCCATGACATCGATCAGCGCGGCGAAATCGAAGGGACCGGTCCGCTCTCCATAAAACATGGCATCGACGCCGGTCAGAATGCCTGGAGTATGGTAGGCGGCGCGGCCGAGCATGGCGCCGTCGAGGTGCTGGAGATGCGTCTGCGCCTCTTCAAGCGATTGAATACCGCCATTGATGCCGATGAATTCGCTCGGTTTTCTCGCCTTCAACCGATAGACGCGGCCATAGTCGAGCGGCGGGATGTCGCGGTTTTCCTTGGGGCTCAGCCCCTCCAGCCATGCCTTGCGCGCATGCACCCAAAGGGCGTCGGCGCCGGCCGCGAAAACACCGTCTGCAAGCGCATCCAGCGCCGGCTCGGGATCCTGCTCGTCGACGCCGATGCGGCATTTGACGGTTACGGGAATGGTCACGGCCGCCTTCATCGCCGCGACACAGTCGGCGACGAGGTCAGGCACCTTCATCAGGCAGGCGCCGAACGTACCGGACTGGACGCGGTCCGACGGGCAGCCGACATTGAGGTTGATTTCCTCATAGCCGAAAGCCTGGCCGATGCGCGCCGCCTCGGCCAGCTTCCCCGGATCGGAGCCGCCGAGCTGCAGCGCGACCGGATGTTCCGCATCGTCGAAACCGAGCAGGCGCTCGCGCGCGCCCTGGATGACCGCGTCGGCCACCACCATCTCGGTGTAGAGCAACGCACGGCGAGTCAGCTGGCGATGGAAGAAGCGGCAATGGCGGTCCGTCCAATCCATCATCGGGGCGATTGCCACCTTATGCTCTTGGTATCTCGACATTTTTAGCGTCAATTGGTTGGTTGATGCGGGCGGCATGGCCACCGATCATCATATCGGCGACATATGCGAAGTAGGCAAGCCCCTCGCTCGAGCAGTAAGTCTGAAGGCGGTCCTTCTGCGCCTGCCAAATCCTATGGCCTGAAGTGCTGTCTTCTCGTTTTTTCGAGTGCTGGGCGAAATCGCTCCAAGAAATCGGAAGCTTGCACCCCCTTGCTACACCGCAGGAGAGCGGCACGCCGTTTTGCGACCTGGTCGATGGTCTTTCAACTGCGGCGAACAAGACGGGGGACCGCCTTTCCAGGATTAGCTGCTTTCCGAGGTTGCCGACCATAAGCGGATGGTGGCCATCCTGGGCCGCGCCGCATTAGGCGTTCGCCGACGCCATGGCAAACGGACAAACAGTCAAATCGGCGCTGGGGGCCGGCGCCGTTTTCGACTACAGTCGGTCCAGAACGTTACCGCCGCAGCGCGTACACGCGCCCCGCTGGCTCGCTGCCCACCGACAAGGCCATGTCGTCATCCAGAAGCCGCGTGATCCGGGCGAAGCCCGTGAACGCCTTCCTAGCTTCTTCAGCCGACATCTGCCCCGACAGGGCGGCCGCGCAGCAGTTCAGCGCGCATTGATAGACGGGGCCACGTCGCCCGGTCGGCCATTTACGCAAAAACACCATGGCCTCGGCAACACTGTCGATTTCCTCGATAGGGTGTCCCTGCCCGCGTGAAATCCGCACGGGCGAAAAAAAATGCAAATAGTCCATCATATCCTCCCGCTCGGTCGCGACGTGTTCGACCGAACCCCATCAAACGCGCCATCATCCACTTGGTTCCATAAAAAACGTACGCTTGGCAAAAAAAGGGCAGGTTTGCCCGCCGCGGCTCCGATGTCGTCGCGCCGGCGCTTGAAAGCGCCACGAATCGGACTCGCCGATCAGAGCGGCAAGTATCGTGCCGCGCGATAAGAGCGATCCCCATTGAATATCTTTAAGGCCAAAGCCGGCAAATCAGCCGATTGCCCCTTCCCTCGCGTCAGGCGTAACCTTGACGGTCAACGCGTGAGGGCGCGTGCTGCAAGAAGGGGACAATTGCAATGACGATACAAGGCGCATCGCCGGATCTATATAACGAAGATCTCGCACCGGCCAAGATACGAAACTGGGGACCATTCTCGATCTTCAACGTCTGGACGTCGGACGTCCACAGCCTCTGGGGCTATTATCTCGCCGCCAGCCTTTTCCTGTTCTGCGGCGGTTTCGTCAACTTCATCATCGCCATCGGCATCGGCTCGCTCGTCATCTACGCGCTGATGAACATGGTCGGCTATGCCGGCGTGAAGACCGGCGTGCCTTACCCAGTGCTCGCCCGCGCCTCGTTCGGCATCTGGGGCGCCAACATACCGGCGCTGGTGCGCGCCATCGTCGCCTGCTTCTGGTACGGCGCACAGACGGCGGCCGCTTCCGGCGCCATTGTCGCGCTGCTGATCCGTTCGCAATGGTTCGCCGATTTCAACGCCAACACCCATTTCCTCGGCCACTCTGGGCTGGAAGTGATCTGCTTCGTGGTCATCTGGGCGCTGCAGCTGCTGATTATCCAGAACGGCATGGAGACGGTGCGCCGCTTCCAGGATTGGGCCGGGCCGGCCGTCTGGGTGATGATGCTGATCCTGGCCGTCTATCTCTGCGTCAAAGCCGGGACCTTCGCCTTCACCAGTGACATTCCGATGGATGTGCTACTCGAAAAGACCAAGGATGCGGGCGTGCCAGGCGCGCCGGGATCGTGGACGTCGCTGTTCGCCGTCGCCGCGATCTGGGTGACCTATTTTTCGGCTCTCTATCTCAACTTCTGCGATTTCGCCCGCTATGCACCGGACAAGGCATCGCTGCGCAAGGGCAATATCTGGGGCCTGCCGATAAATCTCATCCTGTTCTCGCTGGTCGCTGGCGTCACCACCATTGCCGCTTACGACGTCTATCACGAGGTGCTGCTGCACCCCGACCAGATATCGGCGAAATTCGGCAGCTGGTTCCTGGCCGCGCTCGCCGCCTTGACCTTCGCGGTGGCGACGCTCGGCATCAATGTCGTGGCCAACTTCGTCTCGCCGGCCTTCGACTTCTCTAACGTCTTCCCGCGCCAGATCGACTTCAAGAAGGGCGGCTACATCGCGGCACTGATCGCGCTCGTGCTCTATCCCTTCGCGCCTTGGGAAGGCAGCGCTGCGTCCTTCGTCAACATCATCGGTGCGACGATGGGGCCGATCTTCGGCGTCATGATGGTCGACTACTACCTGATCCGGAAGGGCGAGGTCGACGTCGAAGCGCTTTATCGCGAGGACGGCGAGTTCCGCTTCCAGGGCGGCTGGCATGTCAATGCCTTCATCGCTGCCGGCATTGGCGCCGTCTTCTCCTCGATCCTGCCGAACTTCACCAACTGGCTGCCATCCTGGTGGGGCGTCTATGGCTGGTTCTTCGGCGTCGGGATTGCCGGCATCATCTACTACGTGCTGCGCACCGCCGCCGTGGGTGCCGGCGCCAAGACGGCGAAGGCCTGAAATGGGGCAGTAGGCAGGAAAGGTAGGGAAAGCAGACGGCTTCCCCCTGCTGCCTACTGCCTACTGCTTACTCCTACCATCTCGGCCAACCGGCGCACCGTGTTCCAGTTGCGCGACGTGCCGACGCCCAGGCGTTTGTGATTGGCGGCCGCGAGCAGCCGTGAACTCGGTCGTTCCCGCGAAAAGACGACCCAGATGTCGCCGCCGCGTGACATCACCTTCTCATCGGCGGCGGCATGGGTCTCGAGCGCCGCCGCCGCATCGTCGGGCACGGGCTTGCGCATTATCCGGACGGCCACCTGGTCACCGGTCTCGGCGGATTCAGCCGGAAACGGATTGCCGGCCGCGAGCCTCAGCCAATCTTCGGCACCGCGCACGATGATATCGACATGGCGGCCGAAAGCTTTTTTGAAGGCGGCTTCCAGACGCTGCTCGAGACCGGCGACGTCCGTCGCCGGCGCCTCGAAGACAAGATTGCCCGTCGCCACGAGCGTACGGACATTCTTCAGCCCGAGGCCTTCCGCCATCGCCTTCAGGTCGGACATCACGACCCGGCGCCCTTCTCCCAGGACGATGCTGTAGAGAAGGGCGACGTAGGTCTGCATCGGATGCCGAACCCCGCCTGGCGCGCCTATACCAGGCGCGATTGTTCGACCGCCGCCTCGATGAAGCTGGCGAACAGCGGATGCGGGTCGAGCGGCCGGCTCTTCAGCTCGGGGTGGTATTGCACGCCGATGAACCAGGGATGGTCGGGGTATTCGATCGTTTCGGGCAGCACGCCGTCGGGCGACATGCCGGCAAACACCAGGCCGCAATCCTCCAGCCGCTGCTTATAGTCGATATTGACCTCGTAGCGGTGGCGGTGACGCTCGGAAATCTGCGTGTCGCCATAGATGTCGGCGATCTTGGAACCCTTGGCGAGCTCGGCCTGATAGGCGCCGAGCCGCATCGTGCCGCCGAGATCGCCGGTTGCCCGGCGCTTCTCCAGCATGTTGCCCTTCAGCCACTCCGTCATCAGGCCGACGACCGGCTCCTTGGTCGGGCCGAATTCGGTCGAGGAGGCCTCATCGACCCCGGCCAGCGACCGCGCCGCCTCGATACAGGCCATCTGCATGCCGAAGCAGATGCCGAAATACGGCACCTTGCGCTCACGCGCGAATTTCGCAGCCAGGATCTTGCCTTCCGAGCCGCGCTCGCCGAAACCGCCGGGCACCAGGATGCCATGCACCTTTTCCAGCCAGGGCGCCGGATCCTCCTTCTCGAAGATTTCCGATTCGATCCAGTCGAGCTTGACCTTGACGTGGTTGGCCAGACCGCCATGCGACAGCGCCTCGATCAGCGATTTGTAGGCGTCCTTGAGGCCGGTATATTTGCCGACGATGGCGATGGTCACCTCGCCTTCCGGATTGTGGATGCGGTTGGACACGGCCTGCCACGGCTCCATGCGCGGCTTCGGCGCAGGGTCGATACCGAACGCGGCCAGCACTTCCGAATCGAGCCCTTCCTTGTGGTAAGCCATCGGCACGTCGTAGATGTGCGGCACGTCGAGCGCCTGGATGACCGCGCTCTCCCTGACATTGCAGAACAGCGACAGTTTTCTACGCTCTTCCTTGGGAATGGCCCGGTCGGCGCGGACGAGCAGGATGTCGGGCGCGATGCCGATACCGCGCAGCTCCTTGACCGAATGCTGGGTCGGCTTGGTCTTCAATTCGCCCGCGGTCGGGATATAGGGCATCAGCGTCAGATGCACATAGACGGCGTTGTTGCGCGGCAGGTCGTTGCCGAGCTGGCGGATCGCCTCCAGGAAAGGCATCGCCTCGATGTCGCCCACGGTGCCGCCGATTTCGCACAGCACGAAATCATAGTCGTCATTGCCGTCGAGGACGAAATTCTTGATCTCGTCGGTGACGTGCGGGATGACCTGCACGGTGGCGCCGAGGTAGTCGCCGCGCCGCTCGCGCTCGATGATGTTCTTGTAGATGCGGCCGGTGGTGATGTTGTCCTGCTGGTTGGCGGAACGGCCAGTGAACCGCTCGTAATGGCCAAGATCGAGATCGGTCTCGGCGCCGTCATCGGTGACGAACACCTCGCCATGCTGATACGGCGACATCGTGCCCGGATCGACATTGAGGTAGGGATCGAGTTTTTTGATGCGTGCGCGATAGCCCCGCGCCTGCAAGAGAGCCCCTAGGGCCGCTGCGGCAATGCCTTTTCCAAGTGAGGAAACCACGCCGCCTGTGATGAATACATATCGCGCCATGGGAGTCATCGCTTAACGCGGCCGGATTGATTCCGCCAGAGAAAAAACCGCCGCTAAGGCTTTTTCCCAAGAAGGCGCTCGAACCGTGATCCGAAAATGGGATCCGGTTTTCGGATAGGCCCATGTCGAACGGGCTGGCCCGTTCCACTGGAACGCGACCGAGAGCGAGGCAAAACAAAAGGGCCGGCTGAACCGGCCCCTTTTGGCAAGCTGCTGCAAACGTCAGATGATGACGACCTTGGTGCCGACCTTGACGCGGCTGTAGAGGTCCATGACGTGCTCGTTCATCATGCGGAAACAGCCATTGGAAGCGCTGGTTCCGATCGACTGCGGCGCGATGGTGCCGTGGATGCGCAAATGCGTGTCCTTCTTACCGTCATAGAGGTAGATGGCGCGGGCGCCGAGCGGATTCTGGCCGCCGCCGGGCATGCCGTCCTTGTACTGGGCATAATGCTTGGGCTCGCGCTTCTGCATGTCCAGCGTCGGGATCCAGCGTGGCCACTCCTGCTTGTCGCCGACCGCCACGGTGCCCTTGAACTGCAATCCTTCGCGGCCGACCGCGATGGCATAGCGGCGGGCGGTGGACGATGATTCCACCAGATAGAGCCGGCGGGCACTGGTATCGATGACGATCGTGCCGGCCTCGTAACCGGTGAATTCCACGTCCTGTGGCACGAACTCCGGCTTTACCTTGAACGGCTTCTTGGCGTTTTTCCTGGCGAGCGCCGAATCCAGCGCACGGGTTTCAGGCAGATAGTTGATCGAGGACGATGCCATCTGGCCGCCAAACAGTCCGGCGAACAGGCCGCCGCCGGTGCGCTGTTTCTGGCCAGGCAGCTCGCTGCGCAATTCGCCATTATTGCCGGTCAGCGCAACGTTCATCACCTCGGCCGATTCCGGTTCGGCCGAAGGAATCGGCTCGATCGGCGTCAACGGCTCGATGATTTTCGTGATCTTCTTGGCCGGCTTGGCCGCGGCCACTTCGGTCGCTGGGGCAGTCTTGCCTTTCTTGGCCAGGAACGCCTGCCGTTCCGCCTCGGCCTTCGCTTTCGCCGCCTCGCGCATCGCCATCTTCCTGGCTTCCAGCGCCTTGGCCTTGGCGGCTTCCTTGTCGGCAACGATCTTGGCCTCGATCTTTTTGATCTGGGCGAGATCGTCCGGTGTCGGATTTTTCTTCTTCTTGAGAAGCCTCAACTGCGCCGCATCGCTCTTGGCTGCGACGTTGATGGCATCGGTCTTGCCGACCGACTGATTGGCGGCCAAATTGGCTGGCACGCCGGCGAAAGCCGGGGAGCTCATGCCGAGTGCGGCGCAAAGTCCCAGGAAGATGAAGCTGCGAAGCTGCATGGCGAAGATCCGATCGTTCAATATTTGTTGCCCACGGCGTCGCCCGGCGTCCCCCAAGGACACCGAAAATGCCGCGCGCAATCTATAGTCGAATAAGCGCGGGCGCCTCAAGCGCGAGGCCGCTGCACTTCCCGTCGAATCTTCGTGATGCCGCCGCATTTGCCGCGACTGTGGTCAAACGACAACAGATCGGCTGAGTGTAAGAGATCAGAGCGGGCCGAGAGCCCGGCGGCGAGAACCGGAACCGAGCGCAGTTCGGTTGTAACGACGCAGAATGCCGGCGTTCGCACGCCGGCGCTCCCTGTCAGATAGCCCTTGAACGAACCCGGATTACTGGTTCGGCACCTGCGGGGCCGCGGGCGCGGTGCTGGCGCCGTTGGTCGCCGGCGACGTCGAGCCGGCGGCGGGCGGCGCGGCCGGAGCATTGGCTGGCGGCGTTGTCGCGGCTCCGTTGCCGGAAGGCGGCGTCGGCGCCGCGTTGCCTGAAGGCGGCGTCGGGGTGGTCGTGCCAGGCAATTGGTTGAGTACGCCCTTGCCGGCGCCGTCCGATGTTGCGGGAACGCGGTCGAGAATGTCGATCGGCTTCTCGCCGTAGCGGGCAATGATCGACAAGGTCAGCGACGTCACGAAGAAAGCGGCCGCCAGAATCGCCGTCGCCCGGGTCAGCGCATTGGCGGCGCCGCGCGCCGTCATGAAGCCGGATCCGCCACCAATGCCAAGGCCGCCGCCTTCGGAGCGCTGCAGCAGCACAACGCCGACAAGGGCCAGAACGACCATGAGATGGATGACGATCAGTACGGTTTGCATAGTTTATCCTGGCAATGCCCTGCCCGGCCGCGGACACGACCGGGGAATTGGAGGCGGCTCAATACAATGCTTTCACGGCATTTCCAAGCCCGTGGCCGGAATATGGGAAGCAAGGCGTCCTTTACAACGATTTCCCGTGCGCCGCGCCCGCTTCGGCGCCGCGCGAAGTCATCAGGAGATGCTGCGATAGGCTTCCGCGATGCCCAGGAAGTCGGCCGCTTTCAGGCTGGCCCCGCCAACCAGCGCGCCGTCGACATTCCTGACCCCAAGCAGTTCCACTGCATTGGACGGCTTGACCGAACCGCCATAGAGAATGCGCATCTTGCCCGCGGCGGCGCCGAGCTTCTCCGACAGTTTTTCGCGAATATGCGCATGCGCTTCGGCTACATCGGCGACGGTCGGGGTCAGGCCGGTGCCGATCGCCCACACCGGCTCATAGGCAACGATCGTGTTGGACGCGGTAGCGCTTGCCGGCACCGAACCGGCAACTTGGCGTGACAGCACGTCCAGCGTCGCGCCCGCTTCGCGCTCCTGCCGCGTCTCGCCGATGCAGACAATGGCCACAAGCCCGGCGCGCCAGGCTGCGGAGGCCTTGGCCTGAACTGTCGCATCATCCTCGCCGCGCTGTTCGCGGCATTCGGAATGGCCGACGATGACATGGGTCGCGCCCGCATCCTTCAGCATCTCCGCGGAGATGCACCCGGTATAGGCGCCGCTCTCCTTGGCGTGGCAATCCTCACCGCCGGCATGAACCGGCGTACGCGACAGAATCTCGGCGGCATGGGCGAGCAAGGTCGCGGGAACGCAGACCAGCGCCTCGGTGTCTGCGTCGAGCCCGCTCATGAAACCGTTGCCGATCATCCTGAGTTCGTTGAGCGAGGCGCTGGTACCGTTCATTTTCCAGTTGCCTGCGACGAGCGGGCGAATTCCTGGCGTCATCGTTTGCTTCTCCGGGTGACATTCGGCTGGCGTTCTCACTACCAAAATCAAGCCACAAAGCAATCGACAGTGGACCGGAAGGGCGCTATTGCGCTTGTTTCAGACTCGGCGCATCCGAAAATGCGCATAAATCGGAAGTAACGATGCTTGGTATATTGAGAAGCGCGGCGGGCACCTGGGTCGCGAAGTTACTGCTTTCGCTGCTGGTGGTCAGTTTTGCGGTCTGGGGCGTATCGGGACGGCTGATGGGTGGCCTTGCCGGCCACGACTCCGTCATCACGGCCGGCGGCACCAAGGTGTCGATCAACGAATACCGCCTCGCCTATGACCGCCAGCTCGCCGTCATGTCGCAGCAGTTCGGTCAGCGCCTCACCCACGAACAGGCAAAGGCGCTCGGCGTCGACAACCAGGTGTTGGCGCAGCTTGTTTCGGGCGCGGTCCTCGACGAACAGGCTCGCAAGCTCGGCCTTGGCCTGTCCAAGGACCGGCTGGCGGAACTCACCCGCGAGGATCCGGCGTTCAAGGGCCCCGGCGGACAGTTCGACCGGAGAGCCTTCGAATACAGGCTGCGTGAGGTCGGCATGCGCCCGGAGGATTATTTGAAGAATCGTGCCCAGGTCGCGGTGCGCCAGCAGATCGTCGAGGCGGTTTCGGACGGCCTCAAGGCGCCTGACACCTTCTTCAAGGCGGTGGCCCTGTACCGTGGCGAGGATCGTACGGTCGACTATCTGACCTTGCCGAAGGCGCTGGTCGAACCCATCGAGGCGCCGAGCGACAGCGCGCTGCAGGCCTATTTCGAGGCCAACAAGAAGACCTATGCCGCGCCCGAATACCGCAAGTTTTCCTATGTCAGGCTCGAGCCGCAGGACATCATGGACACGAGCTCGGTGACCGACGCCCAGGTCAGCGACGACTACAACAAGAACAAGGCGCGCTACACCACTCCCGAGATGCGCACCATAGAGCAGCTTGTGTTCAAGACGCCGGACGAGGCCAAGGCCGCGCTCGATTCGTTGAAGTCCGGCGCAACCTTCGACAAGCTCGTCACTGCGGAAGGCAAGACCCCGGCCGACACGCTGCTCGGAACGCTCGCCAAGGACAAGATCGCCGACAAGGCGGTCGCCGACGCTGCTTTTGCGCTCAACGTCAATGAGGTCAGCCCTGTCGTGCAGGGTGCCTTTGGTCCCGTGCTGCTGCGCGTCACCGAGATCAAGCCCGAAGTCGTGAAGCCGCTGGCCGAAGTGTCGGACCAGATCCGCAAGGACCTGGCGCTGGGCGAGGCAAACCGCATCCTTCTGGACGTGCATGATAATTACGAGGACAGTCGCGCCGCCGGCAGTTCGCTGGCCGACGCCGCCGCCAAGCTGAAGCTGAAGGTCGTCACTGTCGACGCGATCGATCGCAGTGGCCTGCGGCCCGATGGCTCCATCGTCAAGGATCTGCCGGAATCGCCGGCCCTGATCAAGGCTGCCTTCGATGCCGAACCGAATACTGAAAACGAGGCGCTGACCACGGCCGATAACGGCTTCATTTTCTATGAAGTGGCTTCGATCACGCCGGCCCGCGACCGCACGCTGGACGAAGTTCGCCAGAAGGTCGTTGCCGACTGGACCGCGGCCGAGACGGCCAAGCGGCTGACCGCCAAGGCGCAGGAGCTGGAAAAGCGGCTCAAGGCCGGCGCAACGCTCGACGTCATTGCCGGCGAGCTCAAGCTGGAAAAGCAGACCAAGCGTGGCCTGAAGCGCGAAGCCGACGACGCCGATTTCGGCAAGGAAGGTGCAGCGGTGATGTTCGGCGTCGGCGAAGGCGGCACCGGCCTGATCCCCTCTCCCACCAGCGACGCGCAAATCCTGTTCAAGGTCGCCGAGGTGTTCGAACCCGCCGGGGCCGATGCCAGTTCGGTGCCCGAGGACGCGCGCAGGTCCTTCACCTCCGGCATGTCGGACGATCTGCTCGACCAGTTGGTGGCGCAGTTGCAGACGCAGTACGGCGTCCGCGTCGACCAGGCTGCCGTTGCCCAAGCCTCGACAAGATGAGCGCGCTGAAAACCCATATCGCCAAGGTCGCGACCGGCACCGCCCTGTCCTTCGACGAGGCGCGCGAGGCCTTCGACATCATCATGTCGGGCGATGCTACGCCCGGCCAGATCGGCGGCTTCCTGATGGCGTTGCGTGTGCGCGGCGAGACGGTGGACGAGATTTCCGGCGCCGTCGCCACCATGCGCGCCAAGATGCTTCGCGTCGACGCACCTGTCGGCGCCATCGACATCGTTGGCACCGGCGGCGACAATTCGCACTCCGTCAACATCTCGACGGCATCCGCTTTCGTCATCGCCGCCAGCGGGGTTCCGGTCGCCAAGCATGGCAATCGCGGGTTGTCTTCGCTGACCGGTGCGGCCGACGTCCTGACCGCGCTCGGCGTCAAGATCGATCTCACGCCGCAGGCCATCGGCCGCTGCATCCACGAGGCTGGCGTCGGATTCATGTTCGCGCCGGCACATCACCCGGCGATGAAGCATGTCGGCCCGACCCGCGTGGAGCTCGGCACCAGAACCATCTTCAACTTGCTCGGTCCGCTCTCCAACCCGGCCGACGTGCGCCGGCAGATGGTCGGCGTGTTCATGCCGGAATGGATCATACCGGTGGCCGAGACGCTGAAGGCGCTGGGCACCGAGCATGCCTGGGTCGTTCATGGTGATGGCTACGACGAGATCACCACCACGGGCGAAACGCATGTCGCCGAACTGATCGGCGGCGAGATCCGCACCTTCACCTTGACGCCCGAAGCGGTTAGCCTGGCCCGTCACACCAAGGAAGAACTGCGCGGCGGCGACGCTGCCTACAACGCCGAGGCTTTGCGCGCTATGCTGGGTGGCGCCGGGGGCGCTTTTCGCGACACCGTGCTGATGAACGCCGGTGGCGGCTTGGTGGTGGCAGGCAAGGCGACGACGCTCGCCGACGGCATGGCGACGGCGGTGCAAGCCATCGACAGCGGCCGGGCGCTGCAGGTGCTCGACCGGCTGGTCGAGATTTCGAACGGTTAGACAGATGTCGGACATCCTGCGCAAGATCGAGGCCTACAAGCGCGACGAGATCGCGACGGCCAAGGCGCGCGTGCCGCTGGCCGAGATCAAGGCGCGGGCGAAAGACACTGACGCGCCGCGCGGCTTTCTCACAGCACTTGAGGCGAAGCGCAGATCCGGCGGCTTCGCTCTGATCGCCGAGATCAAGAAGGCAAGCCCGTCCAAGGGCTTGATCCGCGCCGACTTCGATCCGCCAGCGCTCGCGCGGGCCTATGCAAAAGGCGACGCCGCCTGTCTTTCGGTGCTGACCGACGCACCGTCTTTCCAAGGCGCGCCGGAATTTCTCACCAAGGCAAGAGCCGCCGTCACCCTGCCCGCGCTGCGCAAGGATTTTCTGTTCGATCCTTATCAGGTCCATGAAGCTCGCGCCTGGGGGGCGGACGCCATCCTGATCATCATGGCCAGCGTCGATGACCATTTGGCGAGCGAGCTTGAAGCGACGGCATTCGAACTCGGCATGGATGCGCTGATCGAGGTCCACGACGAGGCCGAGACGGAGCGCGCACTGAAGCTGTCGTCGCAATTAATCGGCATCAACAACCGTAATCTGCGGACATTCGAGACCCGTCTCGAAACCTCGGAACGACTGCGGGCGATGATTCCGGGCGGTTACTTGCTGGTCAGCGAAAGCGGCATCTTCTCTCATGACGACTGCCTCAGATTGCAGAAGAGCGACATCGGCACCTTCCTGGTCGGCGAAAGTTTGATGCGCCAGCAGGATGTGACCGCGGCAACGCGCGCGCTGCTCACCGGCAAGGCAGCGGCCGAGGCCGTCTGACGATGACGGCCGCCCTCACCCATCTCGGCCCGCAGGGCCAGGCCAACATGGTCGATGTCGGCGGCAAGGACGAAACGACGCGCACCGCTGTCGCCGAGGGTTTCGTCTCGATGCGGCCCGAGACGCTGAAGATGATCCTGGCCGGCAATGCCAAGAAAGGCGATGTGCTGGGCACCGCGCGCATAGCCGGCATCATGGCAGCGAAGAAGACGCATGAGCTGATCCCGCTCTGCCATCCGCTGCTCTTGACCAAGGTCTCCGTCGACATTGAGCCCGATCCTGCCCTGCCCGGACTGAAGATCGTTGCGCTGGCGTGCGTCACCGGCAAGACCGGCGTCGAGATGGAAGCGCTCACCGCGGCTTCGGTTGCCTGCCTGACCATTTACGACATGGCCAAGGCGGTCGACCGTGCCATGGTCATCACCGGCATCCGGTTGGTCGAAAAGACCGGCGGCAAGTCGGGCGACTACAAAGCCGCTGGCGAAGATGGGGCGGTCGCCTGATGGCGCTGCTTCCGGTCGCAGCAGCGCTCGAACGCCTGCTGGAGGGTGCTGCGCCGCTTGCGAGCGAAAGCGTTTCGCTCCTCGAGGCCGTGGATCGCGTTCTCGCGGAACCGGTGGTGGCGTTGCGCACCCAACCGCCCTTCAACGCCTCTGCCATGGACGGATACGCGGTCCGCGCTGTCGATGTCGCGTCCGTGCCGTCTCGGCTTTCGGTGATGGGCGTGGCGGCGGCCGGGCGCGGCTTTGACGGCGCCGTCGGCAAGGCGCAGGCCGTGCGCATCTTCACCGGTGCTCCGCTGCCGCAAGGCGCAGACACCATCGTCATCCAGGAAAACGTTCGTGACCTCGGCGGCGGCAGCATCGAGGTGGTCGAACCGACGGCCGAGGGGCGCAACATCCGCCGCTTCGGGCTCGATTTCTCCGAGGGCGACATCCTGCTGGAAAAAGGCCGCGTGCTCGATCCGGCAGCACTGTCGCTTGTCGCCTCGGCCAACCATCCCCGGGTGGGCGTCGTAAAGCGGCCGCTGGTTGCCATCATCGCCACCGGCGACGAGCTGCTGCCGCCCGGCAGCGAACTCGGCCCCGACCAGATCATTTCGTCAAACGCCTATGGCGTCGCCGCCGCCGCGCAATCGGTCGGCGCGCATGCGCTTGATCTCGGCATTGCCGCTGATCGCGAGGAAGCCATCGCGGCGCTGGTCAGGAAAGCGGTCGCGGCCGGCGCTGATGTCGTCGTCACGCTTGGCGGCGCCTCGGTCGGCGACCACGATCTGATCCATGACGTGCTGACCGGCGAAGGCATGACGCTCGGTTTCTGGAAGATCGCCATGCGTCCCGGCAAGCCGCTGATGTTCGGCCGCCTCGGCGACATCAGGTGCATCGGCCTGCCCGGCAATCCGGTGGCGAGCCTCGTCTGCTCGCAACTGTTCCTGAAACCGCTCCTGGCACGCCTCGGCGGCCGCGATTTCCGGCAAGATATTCGTCAGGCAAGGCTGGGCGCCGCCATGCAGGCCAATGATCTGCGCCAGGACTATGTGCGGGCGGTGGTCAGGCAAGAGGCCGGCATGCTGGTGGCAACCCCTTTCAGCATCCAGGATTCCTCGATGCTGAGGATACTGGCCGACGCCAACGGACTGATCGTGCGCGAACCGTCTGCGTCCGCCGCGGCTGTAGGAAATGCCTGCAGCGTTATAATGCTGAGGTGAAGTTTCGCCGTTTTTCTACTCCGCAAGCAAAGTTCGTGTCAGCGGATGGACCGGATCAGCCAGGCCTTCGACAATGTCGTAATGATGTCGGTCCGGCTCGACCACCGCGCTCGTGACGGCACCAAGCCCTGTCCAGATATTGGCCAGCAAGGCGTTCTGGCGCAAGAACTCGGACCGCTCGCCGCCTCCGGCCCAGCACGTGACGCGAGCGCCATCCATGGGCCGCAGCAGCGCCGGGCTTTCCGTCAGCGCCTCGGCTTCATCGATTTTCAGCGCCGCGTTCATGCCGGTGCGCATAAGCGGACGCAGGTCATGCAGGCCCGAAATCGAAACGACGTGGCGTACGCGCCTTGCCACGCCGGCCGCCAGGGGCGTTGATGTCGTCGCCATGCGGCTGGCGAGATGGCCGCCGGCCGAATGCCCGGTCAGCATAAGCGGTCCCCCGACCATCGCCGCCGCCTTGCCGATCGCCGCGCCGATCTCGTGGGAGATGCCGGCGATGCGTATGGCGGGGCAGAGCGTATAGGACGGCATCGCCACGGCAAAGCCGCTGTCAACCGAGCCCTTGGCGAGATGCGACCAGCTATCCTTGTCGGACTCCAGCCAGTAGCCGCCATGGATGAACACGACGAGCCCCTTGGGTGCCCCGGCGGGAAGGAAGAGATCGAGCCGGTTGCGCGGCCTGTCGCCATAGGCGATGTCGAGCTGAGCCCTGCCCTTTGCCGCAAGCGCATCGCGAAATGCCTGCGCCGGTTCGACCCATGCAGCTGGCCAGCGATCGCTGCCGGCGATGTTGGCGCCGTTGGCGTAGGCATTGTCCCAATCGGCAATGCGATGTTCGAGCATCGGCACCCTCCCCCGGACGGCATCGTTTCAGCCGATAGCAATGGCGATCGACAGCGGCAACGTCAATGCTCCGGGGGCAAAACATTTTAGGCTTGAAACAAATTTCGACTGGTGCGATCCTGTGCCTTGTTCAGCGATGGGCGTGAGGCAGACAGGGGCAGCCGAAAATGCTTGGGCCATCAGCGCATATCGACACGTTCACGCGCGATAACCTGCCGCCGCCGGATCAATGGCCGGACTTCCTGCTCGACGGCTTCGACTATCCCGAACGGCTCAATGCCGGCGTCGAACTGACCGACAGGCTGGTCGAGAAAGGGTTGGGCGACCACACCGCGCTGATCGGCAACGGCCGCCGCCGCACCTACAAGGAATTATCCGACTGGACGAACAGGCTGGCGCATGCGCTGGTCGAGAATTACGGCGTCAAGCCAGGCAACCGGGTGCTGATCCGCTCGGCCAACAACCCCGCAATGGTGGCCTGCTGGCTGGCCGCCACCAAGGTCGGCGCCGTCGTGGTCAACACGATGCCGATGCTGCGCGCCGGCGAACTCGCCAAGATCGTCGACAAGGCCGAAATCACCACAGCGCTGTGCGACACCAGGCTGATGGACGAGATGACCGCCTGCGCCAAGGACAGCGCGTTCCTCAAGCAGGTCATCGGCTTCGACGGCACCGCCAACCACGACGCCGAACTCGATCGCGCCGCCCTCGACAAGCCCGTGACGTTTACCGCGGTGCAGACCGGGCGTGACGACGTCGCCCTGCTCGGCTTCACCTCAGGCACGACAGGCGTGCCGAAGGCGACGATGCATTTTCACCGCGACCTCCTGATCATCGCCGACGCCTACGCCCGCGAGATCCTGCAGGTGACGCCTGACGACATCTTCGTCGGCTCGCCGCCCCTGGCCTTCACCTTTGGCCTTGGCGGGCTCGCCATCTTCCCGCTGCGTTTCGGCGCCGCGGCGACGCTGCTGGAACAGGCAACGCCGCCCAACATGGTCCACATCATCGAAACCTACAAAGCGACGATCTCCTTCACCGCGCCCACCGCCTATCGCGCAATGCTCAAGGCCATGGACGAAGGGGCCGATTTATCGTCGCTGCGCGTCGCCGTTTCGGCCGGCGAAACCTTGCCGGCGCCGGTGTTCGAGGAATGGACTGAGAAAACCGGAAAGCCGATCCTTGACGGCATCGGCGCCACGGAAATGCTGCATATTTTCATCTCCAACCGCTTCGATGACATGAAGCCTGCCTCCACCGGCAAGGCCGTTGGCGGCTATCAGGCGCGCGTCGTCGACGACGAAATGCGCGAAGTGCCGCGCGGCACCGCGGGCAGGCTCGCGGTGCGGGGACCGACCGGCTGCCGCTACATGGCCGATGCCAGGCAGAGCGACTATGTCCGCGACGGGTGGAACCTCACCGGCGACACGTTCTGGCAGGACGAGGACGGTTTTTTCCACTTCGCAGCGCGCTCCGACGACATGATCGTCAGTGCCGGCTACAACATCGCCGGCCCAGAGGTCGAAGCGGCGCTGCTGGCGCATGCCGATGTCGCCGAATGCGCGGTGGTGGGCGCCGAGGATGCCGAGCGCGGCCAGATCGTCGAGGCTCATGTGGTGCTCGTGCAAGGCGTGGCGCCAGACGCAATGACCGTCAAGCGTCTGCAGGATCACGTCAAGGCCACGATCGCGCCCTACAAATATCCGCGCTCGGTAAAATTCATCGCCGCTTTGCCCAAGACGCAGACCGGCAAGATCCAGCGCTTCCGGCTGCGCGCGGAGAAGATCAATTGAGCAAGCCCTACGACCCGTCCGCCGAGGGCGCGGAAATGTCGTTCAAGGAGCGCATGTCCTACAGCGACTATCTGCATCTGGAAAAGGTGCTCGAGGCGCAGGAGCCGCTTTCGTCAGCCCATGACGAGATGCTGTTCATCATCCAGCACCAGACATCGGAACTCTGGATGAAGCTCGCGCTGCACGAAATCGGCGCCGCAATCCGCTCCATCCGCGCCGACCGTCTCGAACCGAGCTTCAAGATGCTTTCGCGCGTCGCCCGCATCTTCGAGCAGCTCAACAATGCCTGGGACGTGCTGCGCACGATGACGCCCAGCGAATACACCGAGTTCCGCGACGCGCTTGGCCAGTCCTCGGGCTTCCAGTCGTGGCAGTACCGTGCCATCGAGTTCATGGCCGGCAACCGCAATCTCGCAATGCTCGGACCGCACAAGCACCGGCCGGACCTCAGCGAGAAACTGGAGGCGATCCTGGCGCAACCGTCGCTCTACGACGAGGCGCTGCTGCTGCTCGCCCGTAACGGCTTCGACATCGGTGCCGACGCAAGGCGTACGGACTGGCGCGAAACGCGGACCGAGAACGAAGAGGTCCTTGTCGCCTGGCAGATCATCTACCGCGACCCGCAGCGCTACTGGATGTTCTACGAACTCGCCGAGAAGCTGGTCGATTTCGAGGATTATTTCCGCCGTTGGCGCTTCAACCACGTCACCACGGTCGAGCGCATCATCGGTATGAAGCGCGGCACCGGCGGCACATCGGGCGCGTCCTACCTGAAGAAGATGCTGGAGGTGGAGTTGTTCCCGGAGCTGTGGAAGGTCCGCACCCGGCTCTGACGTAGCTTTGCCGACTGCATATCGTTATCCCGAACCCACTGCGCTTTTCTGAGCGACAGGCTCTTAAGTCACCGCCGCCTTGACGGCGAAACGCGCCTCCTGCCACGCGTCCGTGCGCAAAATGTCTTCCAGCACCTCGACAGCCTGCCAGACATCGACATAGCCGACATAAAGCGGCGTAAAGCCGAAGCGAATCGTGGATGGCGCGCGGAAATCGCCGATCACGCCGCGCTCGATCAAGGCCCGCATCACCTGATAGCCATGCGGGTGGAGGAACGAAACCTGGCTGCCGCGCTCATTGCCATCGCGCGGGCTTTCGAGTTCGAGGCCGTAGGCGCCGCATTTTGCCTCGACCAGTTGGATGAACAGATCGGTCAACGCCATGCTCTTCCTGCGCACCTCTGCCATGTCGACGTCGTTCCAGACATCGAGCGCCCCTTTGAGCGCGCGCATCGACAGCACAGGCTGCGTGCCGCAGAGAAACCGGCGGATGCCTGTGCCGGCAGCAAAACCCTGTTCGAAGGCGAATGGCCGCGCATGGCCCCACCAGCCGCTGAGCGGCTGGCGGACATCGCCATGGTGGCGCTCGGCCGCGTAGATGAAGGCCGGGGCACCCGGGCCGCCATTGAGATATTTGTAGGTGCAGCCAACGGCGAAATCGGCATTCGAACGGTCGAGCTCGACGGGCAAGGCGCCGGCGGTATGGCAGAGATCCCAGACAATCAGCGCGCCGGCATCATGTGCCGTCCGCGTCAGCGCGGCCATGTCGCGTAACTGCCCGGATTTGTAGTTGACGTGGTTGACCAGGATGACCGCGACCCGCTCGTCGATCAGTTCTTCTATGGTCGGCGCATCGACACCCTCGAGCCGCAGCACCGTGCCCGGCCGCGTCGAGGCAACGCCTTCGGCCATATAGAGATCGGTCGGAAAGCTGTCCCCCTCGGCGATGATGACTGACCTGTCCGGCCGCATCCCGAGTGCCGCATGCAGCACCTTGTAGATGTTGATCGAGGTGGTATCGCAGACCACCGTCTGGCCGGCGGCGGCCCCGATCAGGCGCCCGAGTTGGTCGCCGAGTTCGACCGGCATGTCGAACCAGCCGGCGGTGTTCCAGGCGCGGATGAGATCCTGCGCCCACTCCTGCGTGGCGGCCTTCTGCAGCTCGCCGAACACGGCTGGCGAAGCGGCGCCCAGCGAATTGCCGTCGAGATAGATCACCCCCTGGGGCAAGGTGAAGCGGTCACGCATGGCACGCAGCGGATCCGCGGTGTCCATTGCCTCGATCGCTGCGAGATCGGGAATTTTGCTCATGGTCGCGATGTTCCTCGGTGAGAAGAGCGCCCTGGAAACGGGCCGGCTGTTTTGCCGCCCGGGCAAGGGCTGGCCGCATAGAGGCGCAAGAACAGGGTGAACGCCCGGTTCGATCTTTGCTCGATTTCCGCCCGAGGCAGTTCCTCGAGCACCCCAACGATCCGGCGAACCTGGAGATCGCCGATCAAAAGACTGATGTAGATGTCGGCGGCTTCGGCAGGATCGTCACAGGCGATCGGGCCGGCCCGACTTGCGGTTCGAAGCAGGTCGCCAACAAGCGGCATTATGGTATTGCGGCCGAATTGCGCGATCGATTGGCCAAGCGTGCCTGTATCGTTGACGTCGCCGGCCGCGGCGCGATTGAGCGCCACCGCCTTGTCGCCCGTCACGAGGGTCAGCAGGACTGGCCCGAGCAAGTTCAGGGTTTCGAGCGGATCGCGCGCCTGGTGAAGGGCGTCCTCCAGCAGCTTCCTTGCCTCTCCCGCATTGGCTTCGATCAAGGATCGAAACAGGGTCTGCTTGTTGCCGTACCAGTTGTAGAGGGTTTCGTTCGAGGCCGATGCCCGCTTGGCGATAGCAAGCAGGGAGGCGCTCTTGTAGCCGGCTTCCCGGAGCACCGCATAGGCGGCCTCCTCTATCCGTTCGCGTCGCGCGGCCTGCTTCGGCGTGGTCATTGGTGTTCCTCTTCGAAAACCGTACATTATTATACGGTTTCGTCAAGCGAACGAACGAACGCAGCCCGTCGCGACCAGTGGTGGTGTCTGGCCGTTTTCCGGCGGAAGTTGGCATTTTGGTTTCGTTTCGTTCACGAGCCGCAGGGGTTTCTAATCCGCCCAAACGCACCCCGCACCTGCCGGTCACCCAGCTTGCAGGCTTGTGCCAAGAGTGGAGACCGGTCGGGCCACAGGCCATTAACCAAAATAGTTTCAAAGGGCCCGGGAGCGCATTGACGACGGACCGCGCTGGCAGGATGCTGGCTGCGGGAGGGCATTTCGTTTCCGTCGCCTTAACAAATTCATTAAACTTTAAATGGTTGCGGAACACAACTGGAACAGATAGTGTTTGTTCTGGGTTTGTTTTCTGATTCTGGTTCCAGACCCTTCGTGCAATGCCTTTGGGGGCCGCCATGCTCACGCGCAAGCAACATGAACTCTTGATGTTCATCCATGAACGGCTGAAGGAAAGCGGCATTCCGCCGTCCTTCGACGAGATGAAGGAAGCGCTGGACCTCGCCTCCAAGTCGGGAATTCATCGGCTGATCACGGCGTTGGAGGAGCGCGGCTTCATTCGCCGCCTGCCCAACCGGGCGCGCGCGCTGGAGGTGCTGCGCCTGCCGGACTCGATCGCGCCGGGTCTTAACGCGGCAAAGAAGTTCTCCCCGAGCGTCATCCAGGGCAGCCTCGGACAGGGCAGCAGCCCTAGCCGGCAGATCAAGCCGGCGACGTCTTCGCGTCTGCCCGCTGCCGGCAATGACGACGACGCGGTTTCAGCGGTGTCGATCCCGGTCATGGGTCGCATCGCAGCGGGTGTGCCGATCGACGCCATCCAGCATCAGACGCATTCCATTTCAGTGCCGCCTGACATGATCATGGGCGGCGAACACTATGCGCTGGAGGTCAAGGGCGATTCGATGATCGAGGCCGGCATTTTCGACGGCGACACGGTCATCATCCGCAATGCCGACACCGCAAGTCCCGGCGAGATCATCGTGGCCCTGGTGGACGAGGAGGAAGCAACGCTGAAGCGCTTCCGCCGAAAGGGTGCTTCGATTGCGCTCGAGGCTGCCAATCCGGCCTATGAAACACGTATTTTCGGACCGGACAGGGTCAAGGTGCAAGGCAAGCTGGTCGGCCTGATCAGGCGCTACTGAGCGGGGTCGGCGGTGGGCTTTTCGGGTTTACGGTAAGGCGGCAGTCCCCTTGCCTCGCGTGAGAATTTCCGCTGTTCGTGCCAGGGCCGATATGGCCTGTCGACGGCAAAGCTGACCCGTGCCGGTGCCGTCGCCGATTGCTGGTCGAAGAAGACGGCGGCACTTCCCTTGCGAGCGAGCTGCCGCTTGGTGATGACGAGAACCAGCGGATTGTGGCAGGGATCGTAGCCCGCGGGGTCGTTGATGACGATCAGATCCGCATAGGAGCAGGCCCTCCAGGCGTCCTTGCGATCCTCCACCTGCGCGATGATCGCCCCCGAGGTATGCCGGGCCATGCACAGGCCCGTGAAGCAATAGAAAGGCGCTCCCGCCGGAAGTTGCGCGGGATCGAAGATGTCGAACTGTCGGTCTCCGCTGTCGAACAGTTCCGGCGCAACGATGGTTTCGGACTTCAGCGCGCGTTTCCAATTATCGACGGTGAATTCGTTCGGGCGCGCCCGGTTGATCGCGAGCTCGCCGCCGCCGATCGGCAACGCCACCAGGCGGGCATCCTCCGAAATCAGCACGTCCGGCGTGCGCGTGTCCGAGACGGTCAACAGGCCGGCGAGCGCGAAGGGAAGTGCCGCCAGCCGCAGCCATGTCGTGGCCATCGTCGCGATGACCAGGGCGATCGCCACCAGAAGGACGGATTGCTGCGAAATCAACCCGACCGCGTCGACCGGCGAGCGTTGCGAGATCCATCCTGATATGGCGATCATCGCGGTCAGTCCCTTGCCCATCAGATAAAGGGATGGTCCATCGAACCCGAACGGCATCAGCAGCGCGCTGGCAACCGCAAGGAACATCACGACCGAAACGATCGGCATGACGGCAAGATTGGCGAACAGGCTGAGCGGCGACACGCGCTGGAAATGCCAGATGGCGAAAAGCGCCGTGGCGCTTCCCGCGATAATCGAGGTCATCGCCAGCCCACCTGTCGCCAGCAGCAATTTTCGCGTCAGCAGGCCAGGCAAGGTCCGTTGCGGCGGCGGGGTCCGCGCTTTGTCGGCTTTGCGATCCGACCAGCCGGCATAGGCGCCGACCAGGGCCGCGGTGGCGGCGAAGGACATCTGGAAGCTCGGCCCTACCACCTCGTGCGGCGACACCACGATGACGGCGATCGCCGAAATAGCCAGATTGCGCATGGTGAGTGCCGCCCGATCGAACAGAACGGCGATCAGCATCACCGCCAGCATGATGAAGCTGCGTTCGGCGGCGACAACGACGCCCGAAATGA
Source organism: Mesorhizobium sp. B2-2-4 (assembly GCF_006442375.1). NCBI lineage: Bacteria > Pseudomonadati > Pseudomonadota > Alphaproteobacteria > Hyphomicrobiales > Phyllobacteriaceae > Mesorhizobium > Mesorhizobium sp. B2-2-4. Next base: position 169,171 of record NZ_VFWB01000011.1, read on the forward strand.
CGAGGTAGGCGGCGATGGAGAAAAGTGCCGCCGCGGCCGCGTATTTCTTGACCGGCCGGCGGGAGGAAAAATTCGGGAACAGCGCGAAGCCGCCACGCAGCAGACCCGTGACCGTGCCGGCGACCAGCGCCATGTGCAGCCCGGAAATTGAGATGATGTGGTAGATGCCGGTGCGTCGCATCGCTTCATTGATCTCGTCGGGAATCCCGGCGCGCACACCCACGATCAGCGCCGCGGCGATCTCGCCCTCGGCGCCGCCGATGCTGCCCCTGATATGGTCGGCAATGCTTTCGCGAGCACTCTCGATGGCGGCTGAAAGGGCGGCCCACAGCGGCCTGTCATCGGCTGAGACGATTTTGGGGTTGCCGAGAAAGAAGCCGCTGGCGCCTATGCCGGCGAAGTAGCTGTCGAAGGAAAAGTCGTAGCTGTCCGGCCGCACCGGTCCGGTCGGCGGCAACAGCCTGGCATAGCCGGTCACGAGCGAACCGGCCGTCACTTCAGCCGGCACCTTGCGTGCCGAAAGGCGAACGCGCTCCGGCGCGTAGAGTAGTTTCGGCCGCGCGGTCGATGTCACATCGATGGTCAGCCGGATGCGCCCGGTCTCCATCTGGTCGACCGAAACGACGCGGCCGGTGATTTGCGTGGAGATTTCCGAGCCCAGCATCCGCGTTCCCGCTCGCCACGTCTCGACTTTGCCGGCGAGCATGCCGAGCGCGCACAACAGCGCCGCCATGAAGCACAGATGCGTTTTCGGCCATGAGCGTGAAACGAGCGCGCACAGCGACATCAGGATCGCGACCGCGACAGGCTTGGCAAAGCCCGGCTCCGCCGCCAGCGAAAAATAGGCGATCGATCCGCATGCCAGGAACACCGGCACGAGCAGGAAGGCTATGCCCCGATCGAGTTCGAGCTCGGACGCTCTGGCCACGCCGTTGCGCAGACGAGGCCATGAAGCACGGCCGAACTCACGGCGCAGACGCACGGCCGCGCCGGCTGCGGGAATGCCGGGCGGCGTGGAAACATCCGCCGGCGGCGACTTGCTCGGCTGCTGTAGGGGCGACAACGCCAGCGGCAATGAGGCGGGCGCGGGCGTGGCAAAAAAAGAGCGTTCGCTGACGCCGGCAACGACGTCCTCGCCTTCCTCCGCGCCCCTGCCCGCTCCAGCCATCGGGTCTGCCCCTTGCGCCCTCGACACCCTATGCTACATGAACGCGCGACGCGCGAAAGTGCGTGTGATCCGCACCCCGCTCCAGACGTTTCCCGAGAGTTGTATGTCCGACAAGCTTGTCACCCGTTTTGCCCCCTCGCCCACCGGCTACCTGCACATCGGCGGCGCGCGTACGGCGCTCTTCAACTGGCTCTACGCCAAGCACACCGGCGGTACGATGCTGCTGCGCATCGAGGACACCGACCGCGAGCGCTCCACCGATGCGGCGACAGCAGCCATTCTCGAAGGACTGACTTGGCTCGGCCTCACCTGGGACGGCGACGCCGTCTCGCAGTTCGAGCGCGCGCCGCGCCATCGCGAGGTGGCCGAGGAGCTGGTGCGCATGGGCAAGGCTTACTACAGCTACGAGACCCCTGCCGAGCTTGAGGCAATGCGCGACGCGGCGCGGGCCAAGGGCCTGCCGCCGCGCTATGACGGAAGCTGGCGTGACCGCGACCCTTCGCAGGCGCCTCCTGGCGTCAAGGGCGCGATCCGCATCAAGGCGCCGACCAAAGGCGAGACGGTGGTGCATGACCGTGTCCAGGGCGACGTGCGCTTTCCCAACAAGGATCTGGACGACTTCATCATCCTGCGCTCGGACGGCAATCCGACCTACATGCATGCCGTCGTCGTTGACGACCACGACATGGGCGTCACCCACATCATCCGTGGCGACGACCACCTGACCAATGCCGCCCGCCAGACCGTGATCTACAACGCCATGGGCTGGGATGTGCCTTCAATGTCGCACATACCGCTGATCCACGGCGCCGACGGCGCCAAGCTGTCGAAGCGGCACGGCGCGCTGGGCGTGGAGGCCTACCGCGCCATGGGCTACCTGCCCGAAGCGCTGTTGAACTATCTGGCTCGGCTCGGCTGGAGCCACGGCGACGACGAGATCATGTCGATCCAGGACATGATCGCCTGGTTCGACATCGGCGATGTGAACAAGGGCGCCGCCCGCTTCGATTTCGCCAAGCTGGAGGCGCTGAACGGCGTCCACATGCGTCGCATGGGCGATGCCGAGCTGTTCGACATCTTCATCGCCACCTTGCCCTATCTCGAGGGCGGCCCGGCGATGGCCGCACGCCTCGACGACCGGAACAGGGCACAGTTGCTGGCAGCGTTGCCGGGGCTGAAGGAGCGCGCCAAGACGCTGGTCGAACTTGTCGATGGCGCTGCCTTCCTGTTTGCCGCGCGGCCGTTGCCGATCGATGAGAAGGCAGCCCTGCTGCTCAATGACGATGCGCGCAAGGTCCTGCGTGGCGCTCACGACGCGCTCGAGGCGGTTTCAGGCGACTGGACGGCGGCCTCGGCTGAAGCCGCGATCCGGGACTATGCGACGGCCGGCGGCTACAAGCTCGGCGCCGTCGCCCAGCCCTTGCGCGCCGCCTTGACAGGCAAGAGCACCTCGCCCGGCGTGTTCGACGTTCTCGCCGTGCTTGGTCGCGAGGAGAGCCTGGCGCGCATCGCCGATCAAATCGATTAGGAGCAATCTGGCCCAAGAAGATTGGCATTGAAAGGCGCGTTTCGCAGTGCAACATTGAGCCTTGGCCCAATCTGGCACGCACTTCCTAAAATGCGGTCGCGAATACGCGCATTCGGTGACTTCGACGTGTCGCTTTGCAGAATTTGCCTTTGCCGGCATGAGGAAACAAGAAGGAGTTTGCAATGACCGAAGCTGCGACAAGACGGGAACTGGGCGGCAAGACCCAGGAAGCCACGGCAAAGCTGGAATTCGCCGGCAAGACGCACGAATTCAAGGTGCGAAGTGGTTCAGTCGGGCCTGACGTCATCGACATCGCCACGCTGTACAGCACCACCGGCGCCTTCACCTACGATCCCGGCTTCACCTCGACGGCAAGCTGCGAGTCCGAGATCACGTTCATCGATGGCGACGCCGGCATTCTCCTGCATCGCGGCTATCCGATCGACCAGTTGGCCGAACATGGCGACTTCCTGGAAGTCTGCTATCTCCTGCTCTACGGCGAACTGCCGACCAAGGCGCAGAAGGACGATTTCGATTACCGCGTGACGCGCCACACCATGGTGCATGAGCAGATGTCGCGCTTCTTCACCGGCTTCCGCCGCGACGCGCATCCGATGGCGGTGATGTGCGGCGTGGTCGGCGCGCTGTCGGCCTTCTATCACGACTCCACCGACATCTCGGATCCTTACCAGCGCATGGTGGCGTCGATGCGGCTGATCGCCAAGATGCCGACGATCGCGGCCATGGCCTACAAATACCATATCGGCCAGCCCTTCATTTACCCGAAGAACGAACTGAATTTCGCCGCCAACTTCCTGCACATGTGCTTTGCCGTGCCGTGCGAGGAATACAAGATCAACCCGGTCCTGGCGCGCGCCATGGAGCGCATCTTCATCCTGCACGCCGACCACGAGCAGAACGCTTCGACCTCTACCGTTCGGCTCGCCGGCTCGTCTGGCGCCAATCCGTTCGCCTGCATCGCCGCCGGCATCGCCTGCCTGTGGGGCCCGGCGCATGGCGGCGCCAACGAAGCGGCGCTGAACATGCTCGGCGAGATCGGCCATGTCGATCATATTCCGGAATTCATCGCCCGCGCCAAGGACAAGGACGATCCGTTCCGGCTGATGGGCTTTGGCCACCGCGTCTACAAGAACTACGATCCGCGCGCCAAGATCATGCAAAAGACCGCGCATGAGGTGCTGGGCGAACTCGGCATCAAGGACGATCCGCTGCTCGACATCGCCATGGAACTGGAGAAGATCGCACTCACCGATCCCTATTTCATCGAGAAGAAGCTCTACCCCAATGTCGACTTCTATTCCGGCATCACGCTGAAGGCGCTGGGCTTCCCCACCACCATGTTCACCGTGCTGTTCGCCGTCGCCCGCACCGTCGGCTGGATCGCGCAGTGGAAGGAGATGATCGAGGATCCGCGCCAGAAGATCGGCCGCCCCCGCCAGCTCTACACCGGCGCGCCGGAGCGAGACTACGTGCCGATCGCGAAGCGGTAAAAAGGAAGAAGTGAATAAGTGAGTAGTCAGTAGTCAGTAGGGAAAGAGCGGTAATCCTACTCACTACTCACTACTCACTCTCTTGATATACCCCATCACCACCTGCGCGGCGATGTCGCCTGACGGCTTGGCGGTTGTCATGCGCCGCGCGATCTCGGCGAACCCGTCCTTCTGCCATCTGCGAATGCCTGTGTCGGCGAACAGCGCTTCGAGTTGGCGGGCCAGATTGTTCGGCTTGACATACTCGTTGTAGAATTCCGGGATCAGCGCCCGATCCGATATCAGATTGGGTAGCAGCGCCGACCAGACCGAAACGAGATATGGCGCCACGATGCGCGCAACAGGGTCAAGCCGGTAGCAGGAGATCATCGGCACATCGGACAGCGCCAGTTCAAGCGAAACCGTGCCGGACGCGATCAGCGCCGCGTCAGCCTTGCCGAAGGCCTGCCACTTTCGCTCAGGGTCGAGGATGATCTCGGGCTTCTCGTCCCAGCGAGCGACCGCCGAGCGCACGACATCGGCGACATGCGGCACGGTCGGCAACATCAGCCGCAGGCGATGCCCGCGTGCCCGCAGCATCGACACGGTCTCCCCAAATGGCTCGAGCAGCCGCCGCACTTCGCTGCGTCGCGAGCCGGGCAGGACGAGCAGCGTCTTCAGGCGATCCGGCGAAAGATCCCGCGGTTGGGCCTGCGTCCTGGCTGCCGAGAGCACGCCCGCGTCATGGGTGAGGCGATGTCCGACATAGGTCCCTGGCGGTCCGCCGAGCCTGCCGAGCTCCTTCACCTCGAACGGCAGGATGCAGAGGATGTGGTCGACATAGGGCTTCATCGCCACCGCCCTGCCCGGCCGCCATGCCCAGACGCTGGGACAGACATAGTGGATGATCGGGATGGTGGGGTTGGCCGCGCGCACTTTCCTGGCCACGCGCAGCGAAAAGTCGGGGCTGTCGATGGTGATGAGGCAGTCGGGTTTCTCATCCGCGACCATCCTGGCCAGTTGGCCGATCCGCCGCATCAGCCGCGGCAGGTCTCGCAGAATGGCGCTGAAGCCCATGAGCGCGATCTCGCCGGCGTCGAACGGCGAGACCAGCCCGAGCGCCTGCAGATGGCGGCCGCCGAGACCGACGAGCTGCACCTCGCGGCCCGTCGACTGCTTGATCGAACGCACGATGTCGGCGCCAAGCAGGTCGCCGGATTCCTCGCCGGCCACGATTGCGATCTTCAGCGCCTTGTCAGCCATGCGCCGGCTCCCCTGCTGGCAGGCCGACGATGAACAGGCCGAGCGCATTCGCCCGCGACAGCGTCGCCGGCCCCTCCAGGATGAGAGAGCGCCCCGCCTCGACGGCAATTCCGGCAAGCCCCGCCGCATGGGCTGCTTCCACCGTCTGCGGCCCTATCGACGGCAGGTCGGCCCGCAGCTCCTGGCCGGGTTTGGCGCATTTGACCAGCACTCCGCGGGTCTTTCCGGCAAGCCTGCCATGGCCGCGCAGCGCGCGCGCTCTTTCGAGCAGGCCGCTCGTGCCTTCGATGCCTTCCAGCGCGATGGCCCGGCCTCCGATCGCAATCGCCGCCTGCCCGATATCAAGCGCGCCGATGGCCTTGGCGGCCAGCCTGGCCGCCTCGATGTCGCGCCAGTCCGATTGCTTTGGTTTCGCCGCGGTCAGCGTGCCTTCGCCGGCGGCCAATTCGGGAACGACCTCATGCGCGCCGACCACTTTGATGCCCCGCTTCTCCAGGCCGCGTGTCACCACCTTCAAAAGTCCATCATCGCCGCGCGCCAGCGCCATGATCACCGATGGCACGATCGCCAGCAAGCCAAGGCTCAGGCGGATGTCGGTCAGCCGGGGCCGGCGTCTGATTTCGCCGGCAAGGATCACATGAGTGATGCCGTGGCGCTTCAGCGTCGCCACCAGTGAACCGATCTGCTCGAGGGCAAGGCTGCCGTGCTCGTATCGCAGCAACTCCTGCCGGCGATCGGCCTCGCCTTCCATCAAGAGGATAAAGGGCGGGTAGCCATGCGCGGCCAGGCCTTGAGCGACTTCCACCGGCAGGCTGCCGCCACCGGCGATGATGCCGACCCTGGCCCCCGGCGAGAGAACGAAATCCGCTGCCGCCGCCTCAGTCTTCGTCATCGCCGTCATCGCCATCGCTCCCCTTGAGCGATGGCACAGCATAGTGCCGCTTGCCGCGACTGGAGATGAAATCGATGATCTTCATGGCGGTCGGTGACGTGGCGAATTCCGCCTTGGCGAATTCAATGTTCTCGCCAACGGTGCGCGAGCGGTCGAATATTGTCTTATAGACCCTGCGCAGCAGATAGATCTCGGATCTTGGCAGACCGGAGCGCTTGAGCCCGATGATGTTGAGGCCGCGCAGGCTGGCCCGATTTCCCGCCGCCATTGCATAGGGAATGACATCACCCACAAAAGCCGAGCACCCGCCAAGAAAAGCGTTGTCGCCTACCCGCACGAATTGATGAACGGCGCTGAGACCGCCGATATAGACGTTGTCGCCGATTTCGCAGTGTCCGCCCAGCGTCGCGCCGTTGGCGAAGGTGGCGTTCTTGCCGACGACGCAGTCATGGGCGATGTGGGCGTAGGCGAGAAAATTGCCATTGTCGCCGACCGTCGTTTCGCCGCGGCTGGTATCGGTGCCGACATGCATGGTCACGCCTTCGCGGATCGTGCAGTTCTCGCCGATGACGAGCGTGGTGCGGCCGCCCTTGTGCTTGGTGTTCTGCGGCGGCCCGCCCAGTATCGCCATCGGATAGACCTTGGTCGACGCGCCGATCGTCGTCGCGCCTATCACCGAGACATGGCTGACCAGTTCAACGCCGTCGCCAATCACGGCATCTGCGCCGACATAACAGAGCGGTCCTATGCGGACGCCTTGGCCGATTTGAGCGCCTTCCTCCACGACGGAGGAAGGATGGATGGATGTCTTGATTTTCATAAGCATTCGATTGTCAGTCGCCGGTGACCATCATGGCTGAGATCTCAGCCTCGGCGGCCTTGTTGCCGTCGACCAGGGCTTCACAGGCGAATTTGAGCAGGTTGCCGCGTTTCTTGATTTTCTTGACATGGATCTTCAACTGATCGCCGGGAACGACCGGTTTGCGGAACTTGGCGTTGTCGATGGTCAGGAAATAGACCAGCGACGGCTTTTCAGTGCGAAGACTGCGGATGCAGATGGCCCCGGCAGTCTGTGCCATCGCCTCGACGATGAGCACGCCCGGCATGACCGGCTGCTCGGGGAAGTGACCCTGAAAATGCGGCTCGTTTATGGTCACGTTCTTGATGCCGGTGGCGGATTCGTCGCCATCGATGTCGACGATGCGGTCGATCATCAGGAACGGATAGCGATGCGGCAGGAGCTTCATCAGCCCCAATATGTCGACTGCTTCCAGCGTCGTCCCGGTGATGTCAGCCATTGCTCCCCTCGCCCTGTTTGCGGGTCCTGGCGAGCTTGCGCAGCATGGCTATCTCGCGCATGGCTTCCGCCATCGGCTGTGCCGGATAGCCGCCCCAGATCTCGCCCGCGGGCACATTGCTCATGAATCCGCTTCTCGCGGCAAGCTTCGCTCCCGATCCTATGGTCAGGTGATCCGCAAGCCCGACGCCGCCGCCCATGGTGACATTGTCGCCCACGACGACGGAACCGGAGATACCCGAAAGTCCGGCCACGATGCAGTTGCGGCCGATGCGGACGTTATGCGCGATCTGCACGAGATTGTCGATCTTGGTGCCCTGGCCGATGATCGTATCGGACATGGCGCCGCGGTCGACCGTGGAATTGGAACCGATCTCGACGTCGTCCTGGATGATGACGCGGCCGATCTGCGGAACACGTTCCGGCCCCTTGGCGCCGGCAACGAAGCCAAAGCCGTCCTGGCCGATCCGGGCGCCGCCATGGATGATGACGCGGTTGCCGATCAAGGCATATTGGACGCTGGCGCCCGGGCCGATATAGCCGTCACGCCCGATCTGGCAGGAACGGCCGACGACGGCGTGAGGCGCGATGACGGTGCCGGCGCCTATGGACACCGCAGGACCGATCACCGCGCCGGCTTCGACGACGGCACCTTCCTCGACATGTGCGCTCGGATCGATATGGGCATGCGGCGAGATACCGGTTTCACCGGTCATTGGCCCCGGGGTCGCCGCCGTCGGAAACAGCAGTCGTCCGACCAGCGCGAATGCCTGTTGCGGACGGGGATGTACAAGGACGGCGATGGCGGCAGGCGCCTTGCCGGCGAACTCCGCCGGGCACAGCACAGCGGCAGCCCGCAGCGACGGCATCAGCACGGAATTGCGTTTGCCATCGACGAAAACGAGCGCATTCTCGCCGCCTTCGTTGGCAGGCGCCAGCGCGTCGATGAAAACGCCGGACTGGCCGGAATCGACAAGCACCGAGCCGGTCAGATTCGCGACTTCGCCCGCCGTATACCGGCGTGATGGCGCGAAGAACACCGGATCGGTCATTCCAGAAGCTATATCCAGCTAGATCGGAACATTTTCTCCCGGATCTCAACGACCCGGGAGCATCGTCATCCGCCGGTCAGAAGCGGGTCGATATGCCGAAGTTGAATTCCTGCACGTCGTCCCTCGCTTCCTTCTTGACCGGGATCGCATAGTCGATACGGATCGGACCGAACGGCGAAGCCCACATCAGGCCGACACCGACCGAGGCGCGCCATTTCATGCCCACGGATGATTGGTCAACCAAATCATTGGCAACCTTGCTGCCATAGAGTGTTGCCGCGTCTGCAAAGACCGCGCCGCGCAGACCGAAGCTTTCTGGAACGACCGGCAGCGGGAATTGAGCCTCTGCCGACGCGTTGAAATAAGTGGTGCCGCCAAGGTGGTCACCCGCACCGTCGCTGTCGACTGGGCCGATGCCGCCATAAGCGAAACCGCGGATCATGCGATCGGTGCTCTGGAAGTGATCGAAGATGCGCAGATCGCCGTCGCCGCCGTAGCCTTCGACATGGCCGGCGCCGCCCGAAATGAGGCCGACAAGATCGAACTGCTCGGACAGCGTCTGATAGACGCTGCCGCGTCCGGTGACCTTCACGAACTTGGCGTCGCCACCGAGGCCGGCCACTTCAACCGTGGAGGTGGCATAGATACCCTCATGCGGGTTCTTCATGTCGTCGATGGTGTTATAAACCAGTCCCAGACTGACCGACGACTTGATCCAAGGGCTTTGCTCGATGCCATCCAACACGGCTCTGGAAATGTCGCAGGTGCCGCTGGGATCTACATCGGTGGCATCGCAACCGTCGTCTACCTCATACTTCTCCCGGGAGATATTGTAGGCCAGCTGGGTCGAGATGCTGTCTGTGATCGGCAGGCCGAAGCGCACCGTCGCGCCCACAGTATCGCTGTCGTAGTCGTCGTATTCCCTGGTCCGCTTGTAGATGTCGAAGCCGGCGGCGATACGGCGCCCGAGGAAATAGGGCTCGGTGAACGAAAGGCTGTAATCGCGCGAGTTCTTGCCGCCACCCGCCGACACCTTGATGAACTGGCCGCGGCCGAGGAAGTTGCGCTCTGTGATCGATCCTTCGACGGACGGACCGGCGGTGTCGCCACCGGTCGAATAGCCGGCGCCGACAGAGAATTCACCGGTCGACTTTTCGACCACGTCGACCACCAGCACGACCTGGTCCGGCGCCGAACCGGGCACCGTCGAAACCTCGACTTTGTCAAAGTAATTGAGATCTTCCAGCCGCTTCTTCGCGCGCTGGATCAGCACTTGGTTGAACGCATCGCCTTCGCTGACGTCGAACTCGCGGCGGATGACATAGTCGCGCGTGCGGTCATTGCCGCGGATCTCGATGCGCTCGACATAGGCCTTGGTGCCCTGGTCGATGGTGTAGACCACCGAAATCGTATGATTCTCGAAATTGCGGTCGCCACGCGGCGTGACCTGCGCGAAGGCGTAGCCGGAGCCGGCCACCTTCTCAGTCAGGGCAATGATGGTGTCCTCGACGTTCTTGGCGTTGTAGACGTCGCCCTTGTGGGTCTCGACCACCGATTCCAGCGCCTTCGAGTCGACTTCCGGAATCGTGCTTTCGACGCTGATGTCGCCGAACGTATAACGCTCGCCTTCCTGGACGGTTATGGTGACCGTGTACTTGTTGGTCGCGTTGTCGAGTTCGCCGACAGCGGACACGACCTGGAAGTCGGCATAGCCGTGATTGTAGTAGAAGCGCCGCAGCAGCTCCTGGTCGGCGCGCAGCTTGTCGTCGTCATAGACGTCGTCGCGCAGGATGAACGAAACCCAGGACGAGCGCTTGGTCGTGATCACATCTGACAGGCGGCGGCTCGAATAAGCGCTGTTGCCGACGAAATTGATCGCCGCGATCTGCGTGCGATCACCTTCATTGACATGGAAGACCACGTTCACGCGGTTGTCGCCGAGCTGCATGACCTCGGTGGTCACGGCGGCATCGTCACGGCCGATACGCCTGTAGGCGGCCTTGACCGACTCTACATCGGCGTCGAGCGCCGCCTGCGAGAACGTGCCGCGCGGCTTCAACTGCACGGCAGCCGCAAGCGCGTTGTCCTTGAGCTTCTTGTTGCCCTGGAACAGCACCTGGTTGACGACCTGGTACTCGGAAACCTTGACCACCAACGTCGAACCGACCTGATTGATCTGCACATCCGAGAACAACCCGGTTCCGAAGAGCGCCTTGACCGCGCTGTCGATGTCGGAGCTGGAGAAGGATTTGCCCGGCTTGATGGTGATGTAATTGCGGATGGTATCGGCGTCGACACGTTGGTTGCCGCTCACCTCCACCCTGCTGACGACAGCGGCTTCGGCCGCCGATGTGGCAACGAACTGCACTGCGAGCGCACCTGGCACGACCAAAGCCGCGGACAGGGCTGCCGCGGAAGCGGCGCTCAAAAACTTGGATGCTGCCTTCATCGGGCTTAATAACCTTTTCTCGTAGTCCCCACGGCGAGAAAACCGGACGTGCGGTAATTTCTCGTACCGTATTAACCGGATTTTCCCTACACGCAAGGCTTCTGGTTAATTTGTATTTACTTAACCCTGGTGCGTGGCTTTCGCGTCACTCATATCCCCGTGCATGGTAAACGGCGTCTCAACATCGACCATCCCGAAGCCAAATTTCTTCATGATTTCAGCATCCAAACAGATCGTTCCAGAATACGAAACCCATGAAGCCCAAAACCAGAAGCAGACCGGCCCGATAGGCCATTTCCATCATCCGTTCCGACACCGGCCGGCGGATGACGGCCTCCACGCCGTAGAACAGGAGATGGCCGCCGTCGAGGGGGGGAATCGGCAAAAGATTGAGGATGCCGATGCCCACGGACAGCAGCGCAACGAGCTGCACGAGCCATTCGAAGCCGAGCTTCGCCGCCTTGCCGGCCATGTCCGCGATCTTCACCGGGCCGCCGAGCTGGCACTTGTCCTCGCGCCCGACGACGAAACGCTGCAGGAACTGGCCGGTGCGCTGGATGACGTGCCCGGTTTCCTCCACCGCCGCGGCCAACGCGCCGGCGGGGCTGTAGGTGATCAGCCTGGGCTGGCCGAGTTCCTGGTTGTTGACGACGCCGATCACGGCCACCTTGACCTTGTTGCCGAGCGCGTCCTGCTGCTCCATCAGCTGCGGCGTGGCGGTCACGGTCACTTCCTTGCCGTCGCGCAGCATGACGAAGGTGATGCTGTCGCCGGCCCGGCCCGAAACCAGGCGTTGGACGTCACCGAAGGTTTCGATCTTGCTGCCGTCGACGCTGACGAATCGGTCGCCGGGCAGGATGCCGGCTTTCGCCGCCGGGCTGCCGGCGGTCACCTCGGCCACCATGGGTTCCGCGACATAGCGGCCATAGGCTGAAAACAGCACCGAAAAGACGACGATCGTCAGCAGGAAATTGAACAGCGGCCCGGCCACCACCGTCGCCGCCCGCTTCCAGATCGGCTGGGTGTGAAAGGCGACCTTGCGTTCCTCGTCGGTCAGCGTTTCGATCTCTTCCGTCGACGGCTGGCTGGAGGTGGCGTTCATGTCGCCGACGAATTTGACATAGCCGCCAAGCGGTATGGCGCAGAGCTTCCAGCGCGTGCCGTGCCTGTCGTTGAAGCCGAAGAGTTCCGGGCCGAAACCGATCGAAAAGGCCCTGACGCCGATGCCGCACCAGCGGCCAACGAGATAGTGGCCCATCTCGTGGACGAACACGACCACGGTCAGCACGAACAGGAAGGGCACGAGCGTGCCGAGAAGGAAGCCTTCCATGCCGAAGATCGCGTGAAGAATCTCGTTCAACTCAAATCCTCAGTTCTTCCGCGACACCGTTGCGCCGCGACTGTGACATCAATCCAGGCGAATCCAAGGCGCGCCCGCATCGATCGTGGAACGATGCCGTTCAAATGGGAAACAGCCCCTGTGCCGGCTGATCGGCGCCCGCCGAAATCCAGCCGATGACGTATAGGGCGAAAGCCGCCGCGACAAGCCCGTCGACACGGTCCATGACGCCGCCATGGCCCGGAATGAGCGCGCCCGAATCCTTGCGGCCGTGGCGGCGCTTGACCCAGGATTCCAGGAGGTCGCCAGCCTGGGAGACGATTGAAAGCGCGAGCGCGACGAGACCGAGCATTGGCAGGTTGCCCGCACCGGCGGCGACGGCCAGGATGAGCCCCGCAACGACCCCGCCCACGGCGCCGCCGAGCGCGCCACTTCGCGTCTTGCCGGGAGAGATGGACGGCGCCAGCCTCGGGCCACCGACGGCCCGGCCGACGAAATAGGCAAAGATGTCGGTCGCCCAGACCACCGCGAACAGGAACAGGATGGCGACGAGGCCGGAATGGTCGCCGTCACGCAGAAGCGCAAGGGAAAGACCCGAGACGGCTGCATAGGCAAGGCCGGAGGCATCCCACTGCCCGGCCCCGCGCAGTTGGGCGGCGATGGCCGTGACGGCGACCAGTGCAGCCACTAGAAGCAGCAGCCACAAGGCAGGCAGGCCGGTGATCAGGGCGCCGAGAAACACCAGCAGCAGCGCTTCCGGCAAAAAACCGAGCCCGGTCGTCCCGGAAGGGCGAGACATGCGCGTCCATTCGTAGAAGATCACCGCCGAAATCGCGGCTGAAAGCAGCCGGAACGGCAGGCCGCCGAACCAGGTCAGGCCAAGCGTCGCGATGGCAAGCACGACCGCCGAAAGAACGCGAAGCTGGAGATTGCTCATCCCGCGGCCGGCCGCGAAGCGACATCTTGCGGATCCAGCCCGCCAAAACGGCGTTCGCGCCCGGCGAACTCGCGCAAGGCCTCGGCTAGATGCTCTCGGCTGAAATCGGGCCAATAGCAGGGCAGGAACACAAGCTCGCTATAGGCAGCCTGCCACAGAAGAAAATTGGAAAGGCGAAGCTCACCGCTGGTGCGTATGACCAGTTCGGGATCGGGAACGCCTTGCGTGTCGAGGCAGCCGGCAAAGGATTCGGCGGTGATCGCCTCGCTGTCGAGCTCGCCGCGCGCGACGGCCGAGGCAAGCTTGCGCGCCGTGCGCACGATCTCGTCGCGTCCGCCGTAGTTGAAGGCGATGATCAGCGTCAGCGCCTCGTTGGCCGACGTCAGCGCTTCGGCTTCTTCGAGCAGGAGCCTGATATCGGGCTGCAGCCCTGCCCTGTCGCCGATGATCCTGACGCGCACGCCGCTGCGGTGCAGTTCGGCGAGATCGCGGCGAATGAACAGCTTCAACAGGCCCATCAGGTCGCTGACTTCGGATTTCGGCCGCGACCAGTTTTCCGAAGAGAAGGCATAGACAGTCAGGTAGGAAATGCCGAGATCGGGCGCGGCGCGCACCGTCTTGCGCAGTGCTTCTACGCCCGCGCGATGGCCGGCGAGCCGCGGCATGCCGCGCGCCTTGGCCCAGCGTCCGTTTCCATCCATGATGATCGCGACATGCGCGGGCGTTGCCATGATCTCGCTTTCGGGCCAGCCGCCGGCCAGACCCTAAACCTGCATGATTTCAGCTTCCTTGTCGGAAAGCAGGTGGTCGATGGTGCTGATCGTTTCGTCGGTAAGCTTCTGGACCTGGTCGGAGCGCTTGCGCTGATCGTCCTCGCTGATGACGCCGTCCTTCTCCGCCTTCTTCAGGAAGTCCATGCCGTCGCGGCGCACATGGCGCGCTGCGACACGGGCGTTCTCGGCGTAGCCATGCGAGATCTTGACGAGTTCCTTACGGCGCTGCTCGTTGAGTTCCGGAAGCGGAATCCTGAGATTGGTGCCGTCCACGATAGGGTTGAAGCCCAGATTGGATTCGCGGATGGCGCGATCGACCGCGCCCACCATCGACTTGTCCCAGACCGACACCGAAATCATGCGCGGCTCAGGCACCGTGACATTGGCCACCTGGTTGATCGGCATGCTGGTGCCATAGGCCTGCACCTGGATAGCGTCGAGCAGGTTGCTGGAAGCGCGACCGGTCCGCAGCGAAGCCAGGTCATGCTTGAACGCGGCGATTGCCCCATCCATGCGCCGCTTGAGATCGTCGTACTCACCACTCATCTTAGTCTCCTCGACCCGTCTGACGCGGGTTCACTGCTTTCGGGGCAAGGCCCCGTGTTCGAGCCTGATTTCGAAACCGGTTTTCGCCTTTTCCGCGATCAGGCCCCGGATCAATCGTCCGCGACGACCGTGCAGCGGCCGCCGCCCCTTAGAATATCGCCGAAACCACCTTTTTCGTGGATCGAATAGACGATTATCGGAATGTTGTTTTCGCGCGCAAGTGCAATCGCTGCCGTATCCATGATGGAAAGGCCGCGATTTATCACTTCGGCATGGCTGATGCGCTCGAAACGCGTCGCGTTCGGGTCCTTCTTCGGGTCGGCAGAATAGACGCCGTCGACCTGTGTGCCCTTGAACAGCGCGTCGGCGCCGATTTCAGCGGCGCGAAGTGCTGCGGCCGAATCAGTGGTGAAGAACGGATTGCCGGTGCCGCCGGCAAAGATCACCACCTTGCCCTGGTTCATGTAGGCGGTTGCCTGGCGCTGCGAAAAGCTCTCGCAAAGCTCAGGCATGGCGATCGCGGAAAGAACCACCGCATCGACGCCGATCTTGTTCAGCGAGGTGCGCAGCGCCAGCGAATTGATGACGGTGGCGAGCATACCCATATGGTCGCCGGTGACGCGGTCGCCACCCTTGGAGGCAACCGCCACACCGCGAAAGATATTGCCGCCGCCGATGACGACGCCAACCTCGATGCCGAGCGCGCGGGCTTCGGCGATGTCGCCGGCGATGCGGTCGACGACCGAGACGTCGATGCCGAAATGCTGTTCGCCCATCAACGCTTCACCAGACGCTTTCAGCAAGACACGTCGGTAGAGGGGCTTCACCGTCATCTGGTCCTCGAAAATCTCGGCGCGGCAAATCAGGAGGCGAAACTGCCCCGCTTCGCCTGGCGGCGCTGGCATGATGGTTCGACCCGATACACGAAGGGCGCGGCGATGTCACGCCGCGCCCTTGCGCAAAATCCCAGGCTTTTTCGATCAGTTGCTGCTGATGCTGACCGCCTCGCCTTCCACCAGAACCTGCGGCGAATAGCCGGAGGGCTTGTCGCCGGTCACGACACCGCCGGCCACCCTGACCTGGATCTCGGGCCCGAAATAGGAATGCGGGAACGGCGCCGGCATGCTGCTCACCGAATCCAGCCGCTTGCGGAGTTCGGGGGCAATCGAAAAATCCAGCGCCGCGAGGTTGTCCTGCAGTTGCGCGAGCTTGGTCGCGCCCAGGATGACGGTTGCGACGCCGGGCTGCGTCGCCACCCAGTTGAGCGCCACCTGGGCCATGCTGCGGCCGAGTTCGGCGGCCACCTTTTCGAGCTCGGCCACGATCGCCCAATTGCGGTCGCTGAATTTCCGGAAGCTCGGATGCGTGGTGTTGCGGAAACCGTCGAGCCGGCCGGCATTGCCGGCTTGCGTCGGGCGATATTTGCCGCTGAGCAAGCCGCTGGCCAGCGGGCTCCAAACCATGACGCCGGCGCCATGATGCGTGGCGAAAGGCACGAACTCATGCTCGATCGAGCGTTCGGCCAGCGAATATTCGAGCTGCAGGGCCGAGATCGGCTCATAGCCGCGCAATTCTGCGATCGCCTGCGCCCGCCCCGCATACCAGGCCGGCACATCGGAAAGGCCGACGTGGCGTACCTTGCCCGCGCGCACCAGGTCGTCCAGCGTGCGCAGCACCTCCTCGGCCGGCGTCAGCCTGTCCCACACATGCATGAGATAGAGGTCGATATAGTCGGTTCCGAGCCGCTTCAGAGAGGCGTCCACGGCGCGCATGATGTTCTTGCGGCCATTGCCGCCGGCGTTCGGATTGCTGGGTTCTGAATTGAAGGTGAATTTAGTGGCGATCACCGCCTTGTCGCGCAATCCGCGCTCGGCGACGAATTCGCCGAGCCAGGTCTCGGCGGTGCCGCCGGTATAGAGATCGGCCGTGTCGAAGAAATTGCCGCCCGCCTCGACATATTCGTCGAAGATTGCGCGGGCTGTATCCCTGTCAGTGCCCCAGCCCAATTCGGTGCCGAAGGTCATGGTGCCCAGCGCCAACCGGCTGACGCGCAAGCCGCTGTTGCCAAGCGTGTAGTAGTTCATGGTCATGATATTCTCCGATCGAGTTTGATGTTGGGTTATTGGCCGGGTGTCGTCTTGACCCAGGGATTGCCGCGCTCATGGGTCACGCGGAAGGTGAAGCCGTCGACCTTCCAACCCGCGCCGGAGCGGGTCAGGTGGTGCTCATATGTGCCCCAGACTTCCCAAAGCGGCTCGCCATTGCCTTCCATCCGGTTCCAGGCATAGCCGTTCGACAGGACGGTCGCCGTGTCCGCTTCGAGAACGACTTGGTGATTGGTGCGCAGATGCAGGCTGGTCTTGCCGCCCTTGAGGTTGCCGGCCCAGGCGCCGATCAGCTCATCGGAGGCAATGTTGGCCGCCGGCTGTCCGGACAGGCTGCTGAAATCCGCGGTAACCCGATCCGCGAAATAGCTGCGGGCAAGTTTCCAGTCCTGTGCATCGACGGCGCGGTCGATGGCATCGGCGATGCGGATGACCGCGCGCTCGTCGGCAAGCGCCTGCCACTCCGCCGGTTCGGCTCCGCCGGCATCGATCGGCGCCAGCGCCAATCCTGCAGCGAAGGTCACGTGTTTCAAAGCATTCATGTCTCGTCTCCTGGAAAATCAGCCCGCCGACGATGTATCGAGGACAATGTGGATCAACGCGCCGCCATCGATAAGATTGCATTGTTTGCAAAGACTATGCGATATCATTCATGAATGGACCGGGACCTGCTTACCCACCTGCCCGTCATCGTTGCCGTGGCGCGACGGGGCGGCTTCGCGCTTGCCGCGGCCGAGCTCGGCATGAGCCCGTCGGCGGTCAGCCATGCGGTGCGGCTGGTGGAAGAACGCATCGGCCAGCCGCTGTTTGCGCGCACGACACGTAGCGTCTCGCTGACAGAAGCCGGCAAGGCATTGGTGGAGACAGCGGGCCCTGCCCTTCAGGACATCGCGGAGCGGATGGACCGCATCCGCGGCGTCAAGGGACGGCCTTCCGGTCTGCTCAGGATCAATGCCTCCAACATCGCGATCCCTTTGGCGGTGACGCCTGTGATCGCAGCCATGGCCGATCGCTATCCGGATGTGACGGTCGAGGTTTTCGCCGATCAAGCCCTGGTCGATATCGTCGGGGAAGGTTTTGACGCCGGCATCAGGCTGGGCGAGATGATCGCGCAGGACATGACCGCCATACGGCTGACGCAGCCTTTCAAGGCCGTGCTGGTCGCCTCGCCGGACTATATCGGAAAGCGCGGCCGTCCACGCGACGTGGCCGACCTCGCGAACCATAATTGCATAGGCTACAGGCTTGTCCGCTCCGGCGCGCTCTATCGTTGGGATTTGAACGACAACGGCAAGGAGGTCGTGGTCGAGACGCGTGGCACGGCCGTCGTGACCGATTCGCTGGCGGCGATCGATCTTGCGCTTGCAGGGGTCGGGCTCGCCTATGTGTTCGAGCCGCTGGTGCGCGTCGATCTTGCCGCAGGACGCCTCGTCCAGATCCTGCCAAAGACGACAATCGAGGAACCCGGCCTTTTCCTTTACTTTCCGCGCCGGGCGTCGATGGCGCCGAAGCTGAGGGCCTTCATCGACACCGCACAAGAAATCGGCCGGGCATCCATGCGGACACCCGGCCGAGTTGCCTGAGCCGTTTAGCCTTACTTGTTCTTCGGGCTATTTCTTGACCGCCGCCGCGACTTCCGCCGCGAAATCGGTCGCTTCCTTCTCGATGCCTTCGCCGAGCGCGAAACGCAGATAGGCCGAGATCTTGGCCGGAGCGCCGATCTCCTTCTCGGCATCCTTCAGCGCCTTCTCGACGGTGATGTCGGGATTGAGCACGAAGGCCTGCTTCAGAAGCACGACTTCCTCGTAGAACTTGCGCAGGCGGCCCTCGACCATCTTCTCGATGATCGCCTCCGGCTTGCCGGACTGGCGTGCCTGGTCGGCGAAGATCGCCTTCTCGCGCTCGACTGCCGCGGGATCGAGTTCCTCGGTGGTCAGTGCCATCGGGTTGGTGGCGGCGACATGCATGGCGACCTGGCGGGCGAATGCATTGGCCGCGTGCTCGTTGCCCGTGGTCTCGATAGCGACCAGGACGCCCAGCTTGCCAAGGCCGTCGGCAACCGCGTTGTGAACATAGGTCGCGACGGCGCCGTGCGGAACGGTGAGCTTGGCCGAACGGCGGAAGCCCATGTTCTCGCCGATGGTACCGACGGCGTCCTTGATGGTGTCGGTGACCGACTTGTCCGAACCCGGGTACTTCGCGGCAGCCACGGCCTCGCTCGTGCCATAGGCCAGTGCCACCTTGGCGACGTTGGCGACGATCTCCTGGAAGGCGGCGTTGCGGGCGACGAAGTCGGTCTCGGAATTGACCTCGACGACCGCGGCCTCGCGCACGCCGGAATCGACGCCGATCAGGCCCTCGGCCGCGGTGCGGCCTGCCTTCTTGTCGGCCTTGGAGATACCCTTCTTGCGCAGCCAGTCGACGGCTTCTTCCATGTTGCCGTTGGTCTCGTTCAACGCCGCCTTGCAGTCCATCATGCCCGCGCCGGTCAAGTCGCGGAGTTCTTTGACCTGTGCAGCCGAAATGCTCATTGTCGCCTCTTTGTTCAAATGCGCCGACGCACCATCGAATCTCGACGGTGCGTCCGTTTAACGCGTCAAAATATTAGAAAGATGAAGGCCGTGACCGGCCCTCGCTATCACGCTTCCGGAGTTTCCGCCGCCGGAGTTTCGCCGAGCACCGGCTCGACCGGAGCTTCCACCGAAGCGCCGATGTCGACACCCAGCGCGCCCTGCTGGCGGGCGATGCCGTCGATGGCAGCCTTCGCGATGAGGTCGCAATAGAGCTGGATGGCGCGCGCGGCGTCGTCATTGCCGGGGATCGGGAAGTCGATCTTGTCCGGATCGCAGTTCGAATCGATGATGGCGACGACCGGAATGCCAAGGCGCTTGGCCTCGAGGATGGCGATCGCTTCCTTGTTGGTGTCGATCACGAACATCAGGTCGGGCGTCGAGCCCATGTCCTTGATGCCGCCGAGAGCCTTGTCGAGCTTCTCGCGCTCGCGGTCGAGATTGAGACGCTCCTTCTTGGTCAACCCTTGCGCCTCGCCGGCCAGCATCTCGTCGAGCTTGCGCAGGCGCTGGATCGAGTTCGAGATCGTCTTCCAGTTGGTCAGCATGCCGCCCAGCCAACGCGAATTGACATAGTACTGGGCCGAACGCTGCGCGGCATCGGCGACGATGTCGGACGCCTGGCGCTTGGTGCCGACGAACAGCACGCGGCCGCCCTTGGCGACGGTGTCGGAAACCTGCTTCAGCGCCTGGTGCAGCAACGGCACCGTTTGGCTGAGGTCGATGATGTGGATGTTGTTGCGGGCGCCGTAGATATAGGGCGCCATCTTCGGGTTCCAGCGGTGGGTCTGGTGGCCGAAGTGAATGCCAGCTTCCAAAAGCTGGCGCATGCTGAAATCAGGCAGAGCCATTCTCATTTTCCTTTCCGGTTAGCCTCCACGGACACAGGCATTTTCGGACGAAGTCCTCGACGCCACCGGAGGTTTCAGCCGGATTTCTCCCGGGCAGACACCAAAGTCCGTGTGTGGAATGAGCGCGCATATAGAGGGGAAGTGCTCCAAACGCAAGCGCAACGACGCATTGTGTCGTAAGCACATGAGTTGTCCGGATTAGGTAGCACGTGAGTTGTCCGGTTTTATCGCCAGCGGATGGAGGCTGGG
>NZ_VFWB01000012.1:0-159572 GCF_006442375.1 Mesorhizobium sp. B2-2-4
CAACGGGCCGCGTAAGCGGCCCTTTCAATTTGGCGGCGCGAAGCAGGCAATCGCCCGCTTCCAAACATCGAAGCAGAAACACCTGCTTCCAGAGGTCGAAGCAAGCTCACGCTTGCTCATAGGTGGCGCGGGGTGGAGCAGCCCGGTAGCTCGTCAGGCTCATAACCTGAAGGTCACAGGTTCAAATCCTGTCCCCGCAACCAAATCAAAACAGCCCGGCTCACCCCGGGCTGTTCTTGTATCCGGCTGATGGCCCCCCGCTGATTTGAGAACCCTCATCACAGCCCAGCAAACACCCAAAGCCGACGCCCAAGGTCAAAAACAAAGCCCGCAAAACCAAACACAATCCGCCCGCCAAAGCCCAGCCAAGCCAAAGCGACCAGGGGGGCGGGCAAGCCGGGCCACCGCACAAAAGACAGACCTGTCGCCGAAAATAATCCAGCCGGCAAAGCAATGGCGTCCGCAGTGTAAGCCGTCAACATCTCGACCTGAACCGGCGGGTGGGTTTGTCCAACCGCCGGCATAGGTGGTTCAACTCTTGATTTCGATCCGCTTTGCCTGCGCTTGCGCTTTCGCGGTCTTCGGCAATGTAACCGTCAGGACGCCGTTCCTGAAGCGCGCTTCGACATTGTCTTGCTCTACCTCGACGCCGAGCGGAATGCGGCGCTCGAAACGGCCGTAATAGCGCTCGGAGAACTGGCGCTCCTTGTCCTCGGTCTCGGACCGCTTTTCGCCCTTCAGGGTCAGCACGTCGTCATCGAGCAGGACCTCGATGTCCTTTTCCTCCATGCCGGGCACTTCGGCCGTGACACGGACCTCCTTTCCAGTGTCGGAGATCTCGACGCTTGGCCAGCGTGCGCCCTCGGCGGCAACGGAAGACAAGGATGGCAGCCCCGAACCGAAACCACGGAAAACATCGTCGAAAAGACGGTTGACCTCGCGGTGCAACGACATGAACGGATCACGTTCGCCATCGCGCAAAAGGCTGGGCACCTGTCCGCGTTCCCGGCCAAAAGGAATGAGATCACGTACGCTCATTGTCTTTCTCCTCTTTGCTTGCGTCTCCACCACCGGGCGACCGGCGTCCGGTTGGTGGAAGCCCTGACCCGAATTGCCTCACGCAGCCTGTTTTTCCACTTGCACGGGCTTTGCCGCGGATTTTTCCTTGGCTTTGGCCATGCTGGTGCCGATCTCGATCTTGCGCGGTTTCATCTCTTCGGGAATCTCACGCTGAAGATCGACGGTCAGGAGACCGTTGACGAGGCCGGCGCCGGTCACCTTCACATGGTCGGCAAGTTCGAAGCGTCGCTCAAACGGCCGTCCGGCGATGCCGCGATGCAGGTATTCGCCATTGTCCTCTCCGGCACGCTCGCCGGCGATGACGAGCATGTTGGGTTCATGCACGATGCTCAATTCGTCTTGACTGAAGCCGGCTACCGCCATGGTGATGCGGTAGGCGTCGTCACCGGTCCTGGAGATATCGTAGGGCGGCCAGTTGTCGACGTTCGCCGTGCGGCTGGCATTCTCCAGCAGGTCGAAAATACGGTCGAAGCCTATGCTCGACCGATAGAGTGGTGAAAAGTCGAAAGCGGTTCTCATAGCCATATCCTCCTTCGCTGAGCAACATGGGTACGAGGAGTGCCAAGGATGCGGCACTCCTTGACCTGCCGGCCCTTCCGGCGCCGGCGGAATCGATCTGGGAACTGACGGGCGTGGCGTCAAGAGGCCTGATCGAACGTCTCGTCGAGATTCCGGCGGCCCTTGACGCGGCCTGAACGGCTGACCATCTCGATCACGGATGGACGGTCGCCGGTGACGCCATCCGATTGCTTACTCGCAAAAAGACGTCAAAAAACGGAGGAAGTGATGAACGATATTCGGTTTCCCCAGCCGATTACCCTCGAATTGTCGGACGCCCCACGCAAGGTCGCCAGCAGCTTCGAGGCTCTGGAATGCCTGGATCAACAATGGCCGAAATGGGCGCGCGGACCAAGCTGGCGCGCCGCCGGCCGTGCATGCCGTGATGCGCTGGATGGCTGGCGCAGCGGGCGTGCCGCCTACAAGGCCTTCTTGAAGGCGGCCAAGCGAGCCGGCCTGACGAGGGGCCGCTCCGCTTCGCCCCAGCAATTCCGTTCCGCGGCGATGTCAAGGACGGCCCAGCCGATGGCTGTCAGAGCAGGATGACACGAATCCCATCACTCATCCTGCTCGGGAACTCTGATTTTAGGTATGCTCAATCGAGCCTTTGAGCGCGCCGCGTTGCAGGCGACGCGCTTCAGGTTTTTTGATCCGCTCAATGTGATCCGCTCAATGGATGGCAACGATGCCGTCAACGGCGCGCCATTCCGACGGTGTGATTAGACGATGATGTGCGACGCGCACGGAATGCAGCGTGCCGTCCAGTTCGCTTTCCCAATAGCCAAGGAAGCCCTTCAGCTCCGGGAAATCGGGAGCGAGGTCGTATTCCTGCCAGACATAGAGCTGCAGCAGGTTGGGGTAGTCAGGCATATGATAGTGAATCTCGGCCGTGGTCAGGCCGTAGCCGTCCATCTGCAGGCGGAATTCTCTGCTGACCGCAGTCACCATATGTTTCTCCTTTCGCTTACGACCTCATGCATTCATCCTGGCGAAGTCGTGCCGGAATTCATCCGGCGTGGACCGCGGCGCCGGCACGTCGATGTCGAGCTTGCACAAGGCCTCCATGACGTGGTCGAAGGAAACCGGCCGCTCGACTCCCGGCGGCAGGCGCAGTTCCGGCATCGACTCCACCGCGCAGGCATCCGAGGCCCAAGACGACAGGATCGCCCGCTTTTCCCAGAGGTCGAGCGCGTCGTCTTCCAATACCTCGTCAGGATGTTTGAAGTGCCTCGCCGGCGAAAGCAGCCGGTCAAGCGAGGTGTCGGGCGTGTCAGTCAGGGAAGGCATGATCGGCGAAAATTTCTGTCGGTCCATCGCTGTCCTCCGTCTGCAAAAACTCCTCGATAGCGTCCAGTTTCCGGCTGTGCTTTGGCAGCGCCGGCCCGGATAATCTTGTTGGCTCTTCACCAAAATTCAAGCGGTGAAATCGTCGACCTGGCGAGAATCCCTGCATGATAACAACGCGTTGGCACTCTCATGCGACGAGTGCCAAAATTTTTGCGCGGACCTCTTGAAACCGGAAAATTCCAAAACTAGCTCGATATGCGCGCGCGATGCCTGAACAAGGGTCGCGGCACCTCTTGCCGGGCCGATATTGCCGGTCCGGCGCGGAGGAACCTCAAAAACTGTTTGTCCTTGAAGGAGAACGACATGACGTTCCGCCCATTGCACGACCGTATCCTGGTCCGCCGCATCGAAGCCGAGGAGAAAACGGCTGGCGGCATTATCATTCCCGACACAGCCAAGGAAAAGCCGCAGGAAGGCGAGGTGATCGCCGCCGGCCCCGGCGCCCGAAACGAAGCCGGGCAGCTACAGCCGCTCGACGTCAAGGTGGGTGACCGCATTCTGTTCGGCAAATGGTCCGGCACCGAGATCAAGCTCGGCGGCCAAGACCTGATCATCATGAAGGAAAGCGATGTGATGGGCGTGATCGAGCAGACCGCGACCGTGAAGAAGGCCGCCTGACGGCTTCTTGCCAAGTTATCAGTCAACGAAAGCTGCCTAAATTGAAGGAGTGATCCAATGGCTGCCAAGGAAGTGAAATTCCATACCGAAGCCCGCGAGAAGATGCTGCGCGGCGTCGACATTCTGGCCAATGCGGTGAAGGTGACGCTCGGTCCCAAAGGCCGCAACGTCGTTATCGATAAATCCTTCGGCGCGCCGCGCATCACCAAGGATGGTGTGACGGTGGCCAAGGAGATCGAACTGGAAGACAAGTTCGAAAACATGGGCGCGCAGATGGTGCGCGAAGTCGCTTCGAAGACCAACGACATCGCCGGCGACGGCACCACAACCGCGACCGTTCTGGCCCAAGCCATCGTCAAGGAAGGCGCCAAGGCCGTCGCCTCGGGCATGAATCCGATGGATTTGAAACGCGGCATCGACAAGGCCGTGGAAGCGGTCGTCGCCGAACTGAAGGCCAACGCCCGCAAGGTGACGAAAAACGATGAGATCGCCCAGGTCGGCACCATTTCGGCCAATGGCGATCCCGAGATCGGCCGGTTCCTCGCCGAGGCGATGGAGAAGGTCGGCAATGAAGGTGTCATCACGGTGGAGGAGGCCAAGACCGCCGAGACCGAACTGGAGGTGGTCGAAGGCATGCAGTTCGACCGCGGCTATCTCAGCCCGTACTTCATCACCAACCAGGACAAGATGCGCGTCGAGCTCGAAGAGCCCTATGTGCTGATCCACGAGAAGAAACTGTCCAACCTGCAAGCCATGCTCCCCGTCCTCGAGGCAGTCGTGCAGTCGGGCAAGCCGCTGCTGATCATCGCCGAGGATGTCGAGGGCGAGGCGCTCGCCACGCTGGTCGTGAACAAATTGCGCGGCGGCCTGAAGGTCGCGGCAGTCAAGGCGCCCGGCTTCGGCGATCGCCGCAAGGCGATGCTGGAGGATATTGCCATCCTCACCGGCGGCACGGCGATCAGCGAGGATCTCGGCATCAAGCTCGAGAACGTCACGCTGCAGATGCTGGGCCGCGCCAAGAAAGTGGTGATCGAAAAAGAAAACACCACCATCGTCGACGGCGTTGGCCGCAAGGAAGAGATCCAGGGCCGCATCGCCCAGATCAAAGCGCAGATCGAGGAGACTACCTCCGACTACGACCGCGAGAAACTGCAGGAGCGGCTGGCGAAGCTCGCCGGTGGCGTCGCCGTCATCCGTGTCGGCGGTTCGACGGAAGTCGAGGTGAAGGAGCGCAAGGACCGTGTCGACGACGCGCTGCATGCGACCCGTGCGGCGGTCGAGGAAGGCGTACTCCCGGGCGGCGGCGTCGCGTTGCTCCGGGCCGCCAAGGCGCTCGATGCCTTGCCGATCGACAATGCCGACCAGAGGACCGGTGTCGAGATCGTGCGGCGTGCGATCGAGACCCCGGTGCGCCAGATCGCGGAGAACGCCGGCGCCGAGGGCTCGATCATCGTCGGCAAGCTGCGTGAGAAGAGCGAGTTCGGCTGGGGCTGGAACGCCCAGACCAACGAGTTCGGCGATCTCTACGGCCAAGGCGTCATCGATCCGGCAAAGGTCGTGCGCACCGCGCTTCAGGATGCCGCTTCCGTCGCTGGCCTGCTGGTCACCACCGAGGCGATGGTGGCCGAGAAGCCAAAGAAGGAGGCCGCGACCCCTGCCATGCCCGCCGGCGCGGGCATGGACTTCTAGGACGCCGGGAGGCCGCCCGCTCCCACAAGTGGGAGCGGGCGCTTCCCGGGGAAAGTTTGGAGAGAGACC
Source organism: Mesorhizobium sp. B2-2-4 (assembly GCF_006442375.1). NCBI lineage: Bacteria > Pseudomonadati > Pseudomonadota > Alphaproteobacteria > Hyphomicrobiales > Phyllobacteriaceae > Mesorhizobium > Mesorhizobium sp. B2-2-4. Next base: position 5,362 of record NZ_VFWB01000012.1, read on the forward strand.
ACTATGACCGGTATCGGTTCCGTTTCGGCGCCCACGCATCCGGCAAACGAATTTCTCGCCTACGAGGCAGAATGCAGGAGCGTGCTGGGGCCATTGTTGATGCGTGTTCTCGACATGGCCGAGTCCGCAGGCTGGAGCCGCCGTACGGCGGCGTCGACGCTGATGTTCCTGGCCGCGCAGCATGTGTCGGCAGCCTCGGAAGGCTCCGGCGGCTCAACCAGGGATGGAGGACGCGATCATCGGAGCCCCACAGCAAACGATGGACCGATGTCCGGTTGGGAAGAGGACCGACATGATCGTGGGCCAATTGCGTGAATGCCTGAAAACGTTGAGGTGGAAAGCGGCAGACCTCGTCGACGAGCTTGGTTGCCCGCAAAGCCAGGTCGCCGCCTGGCTCGATGGGCGGGCGCTTCCGCCGCTTTCCGTCCTTGCCTGGCTCGAGGCGCTCGCCAGGGCGCATAGGGCGCTACCGGCGCCTGGCCGAGGCTCGCCGGTGCTCAAGCCAAGCCCGGTCGAGCCAGCCGAGATCAGGCTCGTGGCCGCCGGAAATCCGACGACACCGGCGCACCCGCCCTATCCGCGCCGACCTGTCTTCGCGCACCAGGCTGCGCGACATGCTTCGGTTCGTTTGCCATCGAATGGAGGTTTAAATCATGGCACAGATGCGCTTTGAAGAACCCGTGACGATCTTGGTCGGAATGGGGCTTCCGGTAACGATCGAGACTGCGATGGAAGCATATGCCGTGTTGCAGGACTGGCCCGTTGCCAGCCGAAACGGCGCCCATGCCGTCGCCCTCAACGCTTGCAAAGCCGGCATTGCCGGCGAGATCGATGCGGAAACCGTGCGGGCGACCTTGATCGCCTTCGCGCGCCGCAATGACATTCTGGTGCCGAATATGATCTCGCCTGCCAGTATCGCATCCGGTGGCCGCGCCGTGCGAGCGGATTGAGGATCTATACGCGACCTATCGGTGAGCGCCCCGGCGATCCAAAATGATCGGCCCGTCGGCCTTGAGCTGGCGGGCTGTCTCCGTCGCCTCAGGCCGTTTCGACGAGACGCGAGCGTTTCTTCTCGGCGGCCGCCAGCAACTCGACGAAGGCGCGGACCTTGGCTGGCCGGAACCGGGCCGGAGGGAAAACGGCATGGATGCCGCCGGCAGGCAACATCCAGTCGGCAAATACCGGCACGAGACGTCCCTCGGCGATATCGTCGCCGACACTGTAGTCGGGAAATACGCCCAATCCGATACCGGCGAGCACGCAGGCAAGAGCCGCCGGGCTCTTGTCGCACATGATGACCGGGTTGAGTTCGGTCAACACCGTTTCTCCCTCTCTTGAAAACAGCCATTGGCCGATGCCGCGCAGCTGGGCGTTGCCGACCCAGGCAAGCGATCTTGCCTGGCGCGGGGTGACATCGGGCGGCAGGCTTGCGGCGAAGGTCGGGTTCGCCACCACGACCTGCTGTATCGTGCCCAGGCGCCGCGCCTGATTGGACGAATCCGCAAGCCAGCCGACGCGGATGCCGAGGTCGATCTGCTCGTCCACCAGATTGCTGACGGCGTCATCGAAAATCGCCTCGACGCGCATATGCGGATAAGTTCGGAGATAGGCGGCCATGACAGGCGCAACGATCTTCGTGCCATAGTCGAGCGGCGCGGTCAGCCTCAGCATTCCCTTGGGTTCGACTGCCCCGTGCGAGATCTCGCCATAGGCCGCTTCGGCTTCGCGCAGGATGATCATCGCGCGGTCGTAGAAGAGGCGACCCTCCTCGGTCGGCGTGACACGCCGCGTCGTGCGCCGCATGAGCGTCGCGCACAATTCCTGTTCAAGCCTGCCGATCTGGTGGCTGACCACGGCCTTGGCCACGCCAAGCCGGTCCGCCGCCGTGGTGAACGAGCCTGTCTCCATCACCGTGGTGAAATAGACAAGCCGATTGAGATTGAGGAGTTCGGTCACATGCTTTGTCTGATTAGATCAGACAGTCTGTATTATTGGGCACCATTTATTGCAAGACCATCACCTGCCACATGTAAGCCAAGACATTTGGCGGACGGGGCAGCCAACGCCACCGCAACGGAGACCGGGCGACCGTGGGCAATCCAGAAGTGACCTACCTTTTCGATCCGCTCTGCGGCTGGTGTTATGGCGCAAGCCCGATGCTCGAAAAACTGTCCGGCAGCGGCGTGCGCGTCGAGCTCTTGCCGACCGGCCTGTTTTCGGGGGCAGGCGCTCGGCCGATGGATGACGGTTTTGCCGCCCATGCCTGGGCGAACGACCAGCGCATCGAGCGGTTAACGGGACAGGTTTTCACGCAGGCCTATCGCGACAACGTGCTGAATGTTCGCGGCACGTTGCTGGATTCCCATGCCGCGACCCTCGCGATTACCGCAGCGGGCCCGGAAGATCCCGGCCGCCGGCTGGCCGCGCTGAAGGCGATCCAGAACGCGCGCTATGTCGATGGGCGCGATATCGTTACGGTCGGCGGTGTCGCCGAGGTGCTCGCCGACGCCGGCATGGCCGATGCCGGCGAACTGGTGAAGGCGCCAACCGAAGGATTGCTGACAGCTCACCGCGAACTGGTCGGCCGAGGCCGCGCGCTGTTCCAGCGCCTGCATTCCAACGGCGTGCCTTCGCTCGCCATCATGAGCAACGATGCGCCGCGCCTCATCGGTTCGAACGCGCTGTTCGGCAGTTTCGACAATCTCCTCGCTCATATCGCGGCCGCGTGACCCCCAACCGACCTCCAACAAGGAATGGAAAAAGACATGGCAAAAGTCGCTCTCATCGGCGCATCGGGCGCAGTCGGTTCGCGCCTGCTCAAAGAACTCTCCGGCCGTGGCCACACGGTCACCGGCATCGCCCGCAATCCTGAAAAAATCGCGGCGCTGCCTGGCGTGACGGCCAGGAAGGGCGATGTCTTCGACATGGAAGGCCTGGCCAAGCTGATCCGCGGCCATGATGTGGTGACCAGTTCGGTGCATTTCCTCGACAGCGATGCCGACACGCTGATCGCCGCGGTGCGAGCCTCCGGCGTGAAGCGCTACCTGGTCGTCGGCGGTGCGGGCAGCCTTGAGGTCGCGCCCGGCAAGCGGCTGGTCGACACGCCCGAATTTCCCGACATCTACAAGGCCGAGGCGCAGAAGGGCGCCGGCTTCCTCGACAAGCTGAAGACCATCGATGACCTCGATTGGACGTTCCTGTCGCCATCCGCCATGTTCATCCCGGGCGAGCGGACCGGCAAGTTCCGCCTCGGCAAGGACACGCTTCTGGCTTCGGACAAGGGCAGCAGCATTTCCTTCGAGGATTACGCCATCGCGATGGTCGACGAGATCGAGAAGCCCGCCCACATAAAGCAGCGCTTCACCGTCGGTTATTGACTAGGCAGGCCAAGCCAGCTGCTTCTTGTCCACCAACATTCTAAACGTCGCCTGTCATCATCGCTCGCAGCCATGCCGTGATGGCATCGAGGTCGATCGGTTTCGTCGTGTCGACGTCGAAGAGCGGGCCGCGCCGCAGCGGTTCGGCGCGCCTGGCGAGTTCGATCAGTTCGGGGATATAGGCTGCGCCTGGATGGCCGGGGAGACGCTGGCCGAGCCGGGCGCCGTAACGCTCGGCAAGGACTTCGCCGGGCGCATGGCACCAGATTTCGACGGTCTGTTCGACCCCGGCATTCCTGAGATGATCCTCGAGCAGCTCGCGCGGCTGGAAACCGAACCAGGCGTCGACGATGAATGTGGAGCCCGCTGGGGCTTCGCCGACGACTGACCAGATCGCCTGATAGCTGGCGCGGCCGAGCGTGCGGTTGAATGCGCGGTCGCCGCCGCCGAGCACCTCGAGAAACGGATTCTTGATCGTGTCGAGCGCAAGCAACGGCCATCCCATGCGGTCGGCGATGCCGCGCGACACCGTGCTCTTGCCGCTGGCCGGGATGCCGTTGACCAGCACGGCGCGCCTGGCCGCGCCGGCTTGCACAAAATGCCGGCCAAAAATCGGCGCTGTCGCCCTGTCTGTTCCGGCCAGCGCCTGCAATCCCGCCCCGATCACGCCGGCCTCGTCGCCGAGCTGCGCCGGCTCGACCGGGCACTGATACCAGGGCGCCAGGGCCGGCGCGCGGCCGAGCGCCTTGTGTGCCGCCCGGCCAAGACCGCCGCCGAGCAGGACGACACCGGGGTCGAACATGGCGACGCTGGTATCGATGGCGGCACGCAAAGGCATTGCCCAGGCTTCGAGTATAGCGCGCGCCTGGACGTCTCCGGCGGCGTCGCGGGCAAAGAGCTGGTCGACCGAAAGGTCGGGACGCAAGCCGGCCCGCGCGATGTGACGGCCAAGCGCGGTGCCCGAACTGGTGGTCTCGACACAACCGCGCCGGCCGCAGGCGCAGATCTCGCCATTGACGTCGACAGTGATGTGGCCGAGCTGCCCTGCCGTTGCCCGGCCACGCACGATCCGCCGATGTTGAGCGACGGCCCCGCCAATGCCGGTGCCGATGGTGAACATGGCGACGTCGTGATGGCCCCGGCCGGCGCCGAGCGCCATCTCGGCGACCAGTGCCATGTTGCAGTCATTGTCGATGACGACGGGCTTGCCGGCCATGTCTTCCAGGCGCTGCGCCAGCGAGACGGAGGCCAGATTGACGTAGCCGCCGGACAGGACCGCGCGGCGATGCGCGTCGACGCGACCGGGAACACCGATGCCGATGGCCGAAACCTCCGCTGTGTCGAGCCGGCGCACCATCCCGGCGATCCGCGAGAGCACAGCCTGCGGGTCTGGCGCGCTCTTTTCGGACAGACGTTCGACGATTTCGCCGGTGCCCGAAATGCGGGCGGCCCGCAGATTGGTGCCGCCTATATCTATCCCTATGCTGAGAGGCATGACGTCCTGCAGGTGCCGGTGATCCAACGCGGATATCAGGCGGCGGCCTTGCGCCGGTGATGCCCGATTACCGCCTGGATCTCACGCAATCGCGGCACCGCGATGGTCTTAAGCCTTTCGCGCTGAATGTCACGATCGAGCGAGATGCAGTCCTTCCACAGCGAGCGGCCGGCGATGACGCCGGAGGCGCCGTTCTGCATGGCAATCTCGACCTGGCCGAGGAAGGTGGCGTGGTTGACGCCGGCCGAAAGCACCGCCCACGGCACCTCGCCGGCCATTCTCGTGATGTTGGCGCAGGCTTCCGGCGTTCCGGGATACGGAAGCTTCAGCACCTTCGCCCCGCACTCCAGCGAGATCCTTGTGCCTTCCTCGACAAGCCACGGCGTCTTCGTCGCATAATCTTCAGGGCTTTCGCCTTCGAGCTGATAGGTCAGGAATTCGACGACGAGCAACAAATCTTCCTGCCCGAAGTCGGCGATGCATTGGCGCAGGATGGCAATGTTGTGCTCATTCGCTTCGGGCTTGTCGGCCCGCAGATACACCATGATCTTGCCGCCCGTGCCACCCAGTTCGCGCACGCGGCGCGCATCGATGCCGGGGACAAGGCGCGACAGGCGATAGCCTTCAGGCGAGACGTCGAAACCCGAGGCGTCGAGGCCGATAAGCAGCGCGGTATCGCGGTTCAGCACGCCCTCCTCGACAACCCGCGGCACCGCGCAGAGCGGGTCGAGCAGCACGCAGGACGCGGCACTTGCAAGGTAGCGCGTGATGTCGGCCTTGGTGTCCCCGAGCATGTCGTTGGTGATCCTGGCCTGTTCGGCCGGATCCGACGCCAGCAAGGTGCGCATGCCGCCGCGCTGGTCGCAGGCGATGGCCAGCATGGCCCCGTCCTTGCCGCATATCTGCTGATAGCCGCGCAGCTCCGCGGTGGTCATCTTTGTCATGGTCTCTGTCCGATGTTAGCGCTCTCTGGCCGAGGGCGCGGATCCCGTGAAAACAAGAATGTTCAGTTTTTGCCCGCCTGCCGGCAGGGGAGAATTGCCGTCTTGATGCGCCGTCGATTGCCCGGAAAGGCACACCTTGCCGGCGCCTGGGCAGGAACGGCCTCAAGTTGCGGGTTCGCCGGATTTGCGCGATAACTCCCATCGGCGTATACGTGTGTAACACGTTGCTGAAAGGAATTGCAAGCTGGCTGTCCCTCCCATTCAGGATGCGACCGCATCGCGCACGATGCTGCACACGGTCGCCAAACTGCATTACGAGGCGGAGATGTCGCAGGTCGATATCGCGCGGCAGCTTGGCGTCTCCACCGCGACCATATCGCGCCTCTTGCAGCGGGCGCGGGCGGAAGGGATCGTCCGTATCGAGGTTCTCGATCTGGCGGCACCTGAGGAGATCACCGGACAGCTAATCGATAGGCTAGGCCTGCGTGACGCAGCGGTGGTCGAGACGCCGGCCGCAGGCGCGCTGACGGCGCTGGCCGGCCCGCTCGGCGGCCTTCTCAAGCAGGCGCAATTGGTGGCCGGCTCCGTGGTCGCCATCGGCTGGGGGCGCGCGGTGCGCGAGGTGATCCGCGCCGGCCTGCCACGCATTCCGGGCGTGCTGACCGTTGCCGCCACCGGCGGCATGCAGCAGCACGCGGCGCATTTTCAGGTCAACGAATTCGTCCGCCTCGCAGCCGAGGAGTTCGGCGGGATACCGCACTTCATTCATGCGCCCTATCTGCCTTCCAGTGAATTGCGTGAAGTCTTCCTTGGTGATGCCGCCATCAGCGATGCCGTCGCGCTGTGGGACAGGACCGATGTGGCGATCGTCGGCATCGGCCTGCCGCATGCCATCAATGCACCCGAGGCGAGCGCAGCCACGCCGAGCGAGCAGGCGCTGGTCCATGCGGCCGGCGATGTCCTTCGGCATCATTTCGATGCCGATGGCGCGCTGATCGCCTGGGAAGGAGAGGGCCGGATGATCGCTATGTCGCCGGCGCAGCTCCGCGCCGTGCCGCTGGTGATCGGTGTCGCGGCGTCGCCGGAAAAGGCGACGGCCATCATCGGCGCCGCTCGCGCCCGGCTGATCAACGCCGTGATAACGGATACGAAGACGGCGCAAGCCATCCTCGCTACCCTGCCGCCGCGATAGTGCCACCCGACGCCCCGCCGCCGCATTCCAGTTCGCGAGGGCGATTTTACGAAATCGGTTGTGCCGCCGAGAAGTCGAGGCAATAGTTCGGCGGGACTTTGTGGAGCAGTCGGATGTTGCGTGAAAAATCCGGCGTTGCGACCCGGAAAACCGAGTTGCAATTTATTTCTGCAAAGTGTTACAAGTTTGTGAACTTAGCGTGCAATGCATGCCGGGTGCCGTGGTTCTCTGACCTCGCGGAGGCGAGGAAGTGACCGTGGCTATCGTGCCGGTCGGCTGGACCGGCTGACATATCGACTGGAGGGCGCTTGGGAGGAGCTGCCCGCGAAAAGCAAACAGGCGTTCCCGGCCGTCTGTCCCAAGCGGACGACGGCCATTCGATGTCACTTGCAACGGCAGATCTGCCAACACAATGAGGAGGATGTCATGAAGAAGATCGTTGCCGCGCTCGCGGCTCTCGCCGTCAGCGCGACGGTGCTTATCGCGCCCGCGCAGGCGCAGGACAAGAAATACACCATCGCGCTCGTTCCGGGCCTGACCACCGACGGTTTCTACATCACCATGCGCAAGGGCGCCCAGGCCGCGGCCGACGCGCTTGGCGTGAACCTGGTCTTCCAGGGCGCTCCTGAGTTCAATCCGGTCACCCAGGTGCCGGTGCTCGACGCGGTCATCGCCAAGAAGCCGGACGCGATCCTGATCGCGCCTACCGACAAGGTCCAGCTGGTCGAGCCGCTGCGCAAGGCCAATGACGCAGGCATTCCGGTCATCACCGTGGATACGTTCATCGGCACCGGCGCCTATCAGACCGGCGCGGGTGACGCCGATTTCCCGCTGGCCTACATCGCCTCGGACAATGTGCTGGGCGGCGAGATCGCGGCGCGGGCGCTTGCCAAGGCCGTCGGCGACAAGGGCAAGGTCTATGTCTCCAACGTCAAGCCCGGCATCTCGACCACCGACCAGCGCGAGGAAGGCTTCAAGAAGGAGATGGCCAACCATCCCGGCATCACCGTTCTCGAGACCCAGTTCAATGACGACGACGCCAACAAGGCGGCCTCGCAGCTGCAGGCGGTGTTCGCGCGCAACCCCGACCTCGTCGGCGTGTTCGGAGCCAATCTGTTCTCGGCGCTGGGCGCCGCCAATGGCGTCAAGCAGGCAGGGCAGACGGGCACCGTCAAAGTGGTTGCCTTCGATGCTCCGACCAGCATCGTCGACAACATCAACACCGGCCTTGTGGATGTGGCGATCGCCCAGCATCCCGCAGAGATCGGCTATTTCGGCGTCGTCTCGGCCTATGCCCACCTGACCGGCCAATCCATCCCGGTCATGATCGGCACCGGCTTCACGATCATGGACAAGTCCAACATCGCCGATCCGAACATCTCGAAGTATCTCTATTCCGAGTAAGTCCGGACCAGCTTGGCTCTTCCCGGTGCGCCGGGAGGAGCCTGTGCCGGTCCCGCCAGGGCGGGACCTGTTTGAAGGCAGCCGCGCCGCGGAGTACTCATGACCTCGACATCACCAGCACAGCCAGCCGAGAAGCATGTCGCCCCCCAGGCTGACCACGGCGATCCCGCCAGGAGCTGGATCGCACGCATCGCCGAGGGGCGCGCCTGGCTGTTTCTCGCCGGCCTGATCATCTGTTTCGAGATCTGGTCGCGGAGCGCCTTCGGCGCCACTTTCGTGCTCAATCCGTTCAATCTGCAATCCATCGCGATTTTCGCCGTGGCGCCGCTGCTTTTGGCGACCGGGCAGACCTTCGTCATCATATCAGGCGGCATCGACCTTTCGCTCGGCTTCATCATGGGCCTTGCCGCGGTCATCGCCGCGCATGCCACCAACATGGCGGGCGCCGCCATTCCGTTGCCGTTGGCCATGCTGGCCGGCATCCTTGCCGCGGTGATCGTGGCCGGCGTGCCCGGCGTCATCAACGGCTTGCTGATCTCGCGGCTCAGGGTTCCGCCCTTCATCGGCACGCTCGGCATGTTCGGCGTCGCCCGCGGTGTCGCCTTCCTGCTTGCCGGCGGCACGACAGTGCCGGTACAGAATTCCTGGTTCGCACTGCTCGGCAACGGCAAGTTCCATGGCGTGCCCTATCTGGTGATGATCGCTGCTGTCTTCGTCGTCGTGATGCACTATCTGCTCAGCCAGACCCGTTTCGGCCAGCACAATTACGCCATCGGCGCCAATGTGCAGGCGGCGCGCCGCGCCGGCATCGACATCAGGGGCCACATCCTGCGGCTCTACGTGCTGTCGGCAATGTGCGCCGGCCTTGGCGGCGCGCTTTATGCCGCGCGCTTCACGGCGGGGGCAGCGCAGGCCGGCGAACCGCTGCTGCTCGACAGCGTCGCGGCGGTGGTGATCGGCGGCGCCAGCCTGTTCGGCGGCTCCGGCACCATCTTCGGCACCGTCGCCGGCGCGCTGGTGATCGCGGTCATCCAATACGGGCTGGTCTTCGTCAATGTGGAGCCGTTCTGGCAGTTCATCGCCGTCGGCGTCGTCATCATCATTTCCGTTCTCATCGACCAGGCGCAGCGCCGGTTCAGTGGAGCCCGTCAGGATGAATAGCACCGAGCCCCTCCTCGAAGTCCGGAACCTTTCCAAGCACTTCGGTGCGGTACGGGCGCTCAACGATTTCTCCATGGCCGTGCGGCCGGGCGAAGTGGTGGCGCTTGCCGGCGACAATGGCGCCGGCAAGACGACCCTGATCAAGGCAATATCGGGCGTGTTCCAGCCGACGGGCGGAGAAATCCTGCTCAGAGGTCAGCCGGTGGCTTTCGCCACGCCGCAGGAGGCGCGCGAAAAGGGCATCGAGACGATCTACCAGGATCTCGCGCTGGCCGACAATCTGTCGATCGGTGCCAACATCTTCCTCGGCCGCGAACCGATGCGCAAGGCGTTCGGCTTCCTGCCGGTGCTCGACCGCAAGGCCATGGCCGAGGCCGCCAGGGAGACGATGAAGCGGCTGGACTTCCACGTCAGCCGATTGAACGCGCCGGTCAGCAATTTCTCCGGCGGCCAGCGCCAGGCCGTGGCCATCGGCCGCGCCGTCTACTGGGACGCGCAGATCCTGATCATGGATGAACCGACGGCCGCGCTCGGCGTGCCGGAGCAGCGCAAGGTGATTTCGCTCATCCATCAGCTCAAGGCGCAAGGGCGCGGCGTGATCTTCATCTCGCATAATCTGCAGGACATCTTCGCCGTTTCCGATCGCATCGTCGTGCTGCGGCGCGGGATCCAGGCCGGCGAGCGCAAGATTTCCGAGACCAACCATGATGAGGTCGTCAGACTGATGGTCGGCGGCTAAGGCCGTCAATTGCTAGCCGGCATCGCGGTTGGTCAGCGCGATATGGCAGCAGCCGCTGCCGTGGCCGGGCGTCCAGGTGACATTGTCGAAGCGCACGCCGGTCGCCTCGAACAGGCCACGGTCGAAGGCGCCGGCGATGCGGCAGAGCGTCGCGAGTTTTTCCTCGCCGACGCCGGCCTCGACCCAAGCATCCTTGAGGGGGCAGCGTTTCACCTTGAAGGCGATGCGGTCGGGCCCGCGTTCGACATCGGTCGGATACATCCGGCCGTCATCCGGGCTGACCGACAGGAAAGCTTCGCCGATTGAGCGCGCGTCGTTGGGACCGAATGCGGCGAAGGCGGCTGCGGCCACTTCCTTGCCGCGCTGCTCGATGGTCCGGGTCATTATCGCCTCGGCTCTTTCGGCGCCCAGCTCTCCGGTCAACTGATCCAGGAACAGGCGATAGAGGTCGGCCCGGTTGCGGAATGCGGAATCGAGTTCGCGCGACAGTTTCTCGGCTCTGGCTTCGGGGTCGATCATGATGCTTCCTGCGTGGTTCTTCTGAGCTTTGGTGCGGCTGCCACGAGCGCCTTGCCGATAGCCGATCGCGGCGCATCGATGACGGCGCGGGCATCGCCGCTCTCGGCAATCCGCCCGCCGTCGAGAAGGATGACGCGGTGGGCGACGGCCCTGACGACGCCGAGATCATGCGAAATGAAGAGATAAGCGATCCGTTCCTGGCGTTGCAGGTCGAGCAAAAGATCGAGGATCTGTCCGCGCACCGAAACATCGAGTGCCGACACCGCTTCGTCGAGCACGATCAGCGAGGGTTTCGTGGCCATGGCGCGGGCAATCGCCACCCGCTGCCGCTGGCCGCCCGAGATTTCGTGGATGGCGCGAGAGGCGAGCTCCGCCGTAAGCCCGACGCGCTCCAGCAGGGCGGCGATACGGCGCGGGCGCTCGGAACGGGAGGCGACGCCGTGGATGCGCAAAGGATCGTCAAGCACGCGCGCCACCGTGGCGCGCGGATTGAAGGCGGCAAGCGGATCCTGGAACACCATCTGCAAGCGAGCGCGACGCGCACGCAAGCTGGCGCCGCCCAGAGCCAGGAAATCATGGCCTTCAAACTCGATCCGGCCGGCATCCGGCTCGATCAGCCGCAGCACCAGCCGGGCGATCGTCGACTTGCCGCTGCCGGAGGGTCCGGCCAGCGCCAGCGTCTCGCCGGGCCCGATTTCGAAAGAAACGTCGTCGGCCGCGGTAACTGTCTTGCCGCCACGGCGGTAATGCCTGGTAAGGTTGGAAACCGCCAGCACGGGGGCGCTCATGCCATCACACCGTGGTGCAGCGGTTCGGCGTCGAGGCCGATATGGGCCTCGAGCAGCGCGCGCGTGTAGGCTTCAGTTGGCGCACTGACGATCTGTTGCGTGGCGCCAAGTTCGATCAATTCGCCATGCCGGAACACGGCAATGCGGTCCGCCAGCTCGGCGGCCAGCGCAATGTCGTGACTGATGAACAGCAGCGTCATGCCGTCTTCTTCCACCAGCCGCCGGATCAGTGCGACGATCTCGGCCTGCACGATGGTGTCGAGCGCGCTGGTCGCCTCGTCGGCGATCAAAAGTCTTGGGCCGGCTGCGATCGCGGCTGCAATCGCCACACGCTGCTTCTGGCCGCCGGACAGCTGATGCGGATAGGCGCGCAGGGCGGAGTCCGGGTCGGGCAGACGGACGCGTTCGAGCAGATCCTTCGCCTTGGCGTATGCCTGAGGCCATGTGAGACCGAGATGGGTTCGGGAGACTTCGGCGATCTGTTTGCCGACGGTCATGACAGGATCGAGGCTGGCGGACGGGTCTTGAAAGATGAAGCCGATATCGCGGCCGAGGAGGGGTGTGGGGCTTGGTTTGGAAGTGGTCTTTTGGACGCTGCGTTCTATGAGGCCCCCCTCTGTCCTGCCGGACATCTCCCCCTCAAGGGGGGAGATTGCACCTTCATCTCGGCCTTCGCCAATCCCCAATGGTGTAGGGGAGCCATCGGCGAAGCTGCCAATCTCCCCCCTTGAGGGGGAGATGTCCGGCAGGACAGAGGGGGGTGCCTTCGCACCCAACGCTGGCAAAACCCAATCGATACGTCCGTCAATCCTGGCGCTCGCCGGCAACAACCCCGCAATCGCCAAAGCCAGCGTACTTTTGCCCGAACCGCTTTCGCCGATGACGGCCAGCCGCTCGCCAGCCTTGATGTCGAGGCTGATGTCTCTCAGCGCCACCACCTCGCCGTCGTCACGGCGGTAGGTCACCGCGAGGTTGCGGATCGAAGCCAGCGCGGTCACGACAGGCCTCTTCGGACCGCCGTGGTTTCAACGATGCCTTCACCGGCGAGATAGACGCCGAGCACCGTCAGGACCAGTGCTATGCCGGGTACGATCGACAGGAAGGGCGCGGTGCGCAGCACGGCGCGGCCCTCAGCTATCATGCCGCCCCAGGTGACCCGATTGGGGTCGCCAAGGCCGAGGAAGGACAAAGCCGCCTCGGTGAGGATCGCCGCTGCCACGATCACCGAGGACAGCGCCAGCACCGGCGGCAAGGCATTGGGCAGCACCTCGCGAAAGGCGATTTCCAGCGGATGCATGCCGATGACGCGCGCGCCGGCGACGTAGTCGCGCTCGCGGATCGACAGCACTTCCGCGCGGGCCACGCGCGCGGGCCCGGTCCAGGTGCCGAGCGCTATTGCCGCCACGACGACGCCGATCGAAGGGCCGACCGCGCTGACGAAGGCCAGAGCGAGCAAAAAGCCCGGCACGGTCTGGAAGGCATCGGTGACGCGCATCAGCACCTCGTCGGTGAGGCCGTCGGCAAACCCGGCCACCGTGCCCACCACGGAGCCGATGGCCAGTGCGGCGGCCGCTGCCGCAAGGCCGACGGCAAGCGACGTGCGAGCGCCGTGGAAAAGCTCGGCCAGCACGTCGCGGCCAAGGCGATCCGTGCCGAGCGGCAGCGACCAGTCCTGGAAGGGCGGCAGCAGCGCCGGGCCGGCGATGGCTTGCGGGTCGCCCGGAAACAGCAGCGGCGCTGACAGGGCCGTGACGCACAATGCCGCCAGGAGGATGGCGCCGGCGACCGCCTCCGGCGTGCGCAGAAAGCGGCGGAGCGTGCTCATGTGCCGGCCTCGCTGGCGCCGACGCGCGGGTCGAGAAAGGCATAGGCGACATCGACGAGAAGATTGATGACGATGACCAGGACGGCGCTGACGAGAATGATGCCGAGCAGCAAGGGCGTGTCGCGCGCGGCCACTGCCTCCTGCGCCAGCCGACCCAGACCGGGCACGGCAAAAACACTCTCGATCACGACGCTACCGCCCAGCATCTGCGCCGACTGCAGGCCGAGCATCGTGACCAATGGCAGCAGCGCATTGCGGGCGACATGGGCAAGCACGATGCGGCGGCGCGACAAGCCCCTGGCGCGGGCGGCCAGCACAAAATCCTGCCGCCAGACCTCGGTCATGCCGGCACGCATCATCCGCAAATAGAGCGCCAGGTAGATGAAGCCGAGGGCTGAGACCGGCAGGACGAGATGGATGGCGATGTCGGCGGCGCGGTCGAGGCCGGCCTTGCCGGAGGCGATGGTCTCGATGCCGCCGATTGGCAGCCAGCGCAGGTCGACAGCGAAGACGACGATCAGCACCAGGCCGAGCCAGAAACCCGGCACCGCGTAGAGCGCCAGCGAACCGATGGAGAGAAAACGGTCGCGAAAACTGCCCGGCCTGGCGCCGGCATAGATGCCCAGCGCCGAGCCGAGGCCGAAGGAAAGCGCGGTGGCGCTGCCCATCAACCACAGCGTGGTCGGCAGGCGCTCGAGGATCACGTCGCGGATCGGCCGCGAAAAGGTGACGGACTGGCCGAGATCGAGATGCAGCAGCGCCCAGAGATAGTTGGCGAGCCGCGTCAGCTCCGACTGGTCGAGGCCCCAGCGATGGCGCAACAGCTCGATCATGCCGGCATCGCCGCCGGTCGAGACGATATAGGCATCGACCGCGTCGCCCGGGGCGGCTTCGAGCAGCAGGAACGTGCCGATGACGACGATCAAAAGCACGAAGATGCTGCCGACGAGGCGACGGCGGAGGAGCGTGAGGGCGCGGTTCATGGCGGCGTCGAAGAGGTGGTGAGACAACTGAACAAAATGTCGCGCTTGAGCGCCGCCCTCTGTCCGGCAGGACAGAGGGGGGCCTCGTAGAACTCAACGCCTACGATGATTTCGCGAACGTTCATCCGCGAAATACTGTCACGATTCCAGATATGTGTCCGCCCAGTTCGATACCGCCCAGCGCGGATTGTTGGCGATGTTGCCGACCGTGTCGCGGGCGACGCTGATGAAGCTCCATTCGGCGACATTGATCAGCGGCAGGTCGGCGGCCACCTCTTTCTGGAACTCCTTGTAGAGATCGGTGCGGGCCGATGCATCGAGCGTCTCGGACGCCTTGGCGATGAGCGCGTCCAGCGCATCGTTCTTGTAGCCGCCCTGGTTGGAGAACGGCACGCCGTCCGGAATGCCGCTCTGCACCAGGATGGTGGTCGAGATCGCCGGGTCGCCGCGGAACACCGGCGGGCCGACGGCGAGGTCGAAAGCGTGGTCGGTGTAGACGGCCTTGATATGCGCGGCGGAATCGTTGTTGACGAGCTCGGCGTCGATGCCGATGGCGGCGAGCGCCTGGCGCAGATAGTCGCCGAACTGCTTGGTTTCGTTGAAATAGGGAGCCGGCAACAATTTCAGCGAAAAGCGCTTGCCGTCGGCGCCCTTCTTGTAACCCGCCTCGTCGAGCAGCGCATTGGCCTTGGCGACGTCGAAGGCATAGGTCGGGACGTCGGCGGTATAGAACTGCGGGTCGTTCTTCGGCACCGGGCCGGTGGCGGTGGCGGCATAGCCGAGGAACACCGTCTTGACGACGAAATCCTTGTCGATGGCATGCGCGATCGCCTGGCGCACCTTCAGGTCGGCGAGCTCCTTGCGACGATGATTGATCTCGACGACGAGCTGGTAGGTCAGTCCCTCATAGCCCTTGGTGATCACCTTCAGGCCCGGCACTTTCGAGATGCGGTCAAGATCGGCCAGCGGCACGGCGGAGAAGGCGGCGAGCTGGATCTCTCCTGCTTCCAGCGCGCTCGCCGCCGAAGTGCGGTCGGGCAGCACCTGGTAGATGATCTCATCGAGATAGGGCTCGCCCTTGCCCCAATAATCCGTGCTCTTCGTCAGCCGGTAGTATTGGCCGGCCTTGTATTCGGCGAACTTGAACGGGCCGGTGCCGATGGGCGCGTTGTTGGCCGGATTGTCCTCGATCTTGCCGACTTCGTAGATGTGCTTCGGCACCACGCTGCTCAGCGCCGGCAGAGCGTTGCGGATCAGCTGGAAGGGCGTCGGCTTGGCGAATTTGAACACGGCGGTCAATTCATCAGGGGTATCGACCGCGGCCAGATCCTTGAACACGGTGCGGCCGAGATTCTGCAGCGGCTTCCAGATCTGCAGCGCCGAGAAGGCGACGTCGGCCGAGGTGAACGGCTTGCCGTCATGCCATTTGACCCCCTCGCGCAGTTTGAAGGTCGCCGACAGCCCGTCGGCGGCACCTTCCCAACTGACCGCCAGCCGTGGCGCAAGCCCGTCCTTGCCGTCGAAGGAGGCCTCGGCCAGCGTTTCGACGATCTTGCTGGAGATGAAGAAGACGCCGTTGGAGGCGACGATGGCCGGGTTGAGGTTGCGCGGCTCGGAATCGGCCGCAAGCACCAGGCGGCCACCCTTCTTCGGCGTCTGGGCCGAGCTCAAGGCCGGCATCGCGGTGGAGGCCAGAAGCATGGCAGAGCCCGCAAGCACCGTGCGGCGTGAAATCCTGAACTCCGGCATCATCCTATTCCCCCTCTATCTCATATCTTCCATGGAGGCCTTTCGGGCGTTTCCATGCACGTTTGATTATGGGCCTTGCCGTGGCTTTCGCCAGAGACGGAATTGGCGCATCGTGGCGTGGCTTTGAAATTTTTGTTCGCTGGACCAGTTACGGGAGAGTGGTCGATAGACCTGGCTTGGTAAGACCAGGTCATCCGATGCACCTCACATTATCGGCACCGGCGACGGCCATTCAGCTGGGCGAGCCTGTTTCTGGCTGGACCAGATGGGCGAAAATGGTGCAGATTTGACCCGAAGTCGGAAGACCTAACGGGATCGGGCATCCGGCGGTCCAGCCGATCCGCGCGGACATTCAGGGAGAGAGACAATGAACATAGCTCCGGGGAAGAGTGCCGTCGGCGACATCCCATTCGACCACGCCAGGGTCGATGGCCTGATGGAAGAGGCTGATATCGACGTCCTGCTCGCGACATCCAAGCACAACACCCAATATCTGCTCGGCGGCTACAAGTTCATCTTCTTCGCCGCCATGGATGCGATCGGCCACAGCCGGTACCTGCCGATCGTGATCTACGAAAAAGGCGGACCGGACCACGCCGCCTATATCGGCAACCGCATGGAGGGTGGCGAACACCAGAACCACCCGTTCTGGACGCCGACGCTGCATGCCGCCTGCTGGGGCACGCTCGATGCCGCCAATCTCGCTGTCGAGCATGTGCGCAAGATCGGCAAGGGCGACGCTCGCATCGGCATCGAGCCGGGTTTCCTGCCGTCGGACGCCTATGCCCTGATCCGCAAAGCGCTCCCCGACGCCAAGCTGGTCGATGCCACCGGCATGCTGGAGCGCATGCGCGCCATCAAGACCGAGGCCGAGCTGGAGAAACTGCGTATCGCTTCCGAACTGATCACCGATTCCATGCTGGCCACCATCCAATGGGCGCGCGAAGGCACGACCAAGAGCGAGATGATCGAACAGCTTCGCCGCGAGGAGACCAATCGCGGCGCGCATTTCGAATATTGCCTGCTGACGCTGGGCTCCAGCCACAACCGCGCGGCGTCGCCGCAAGCGTGGAAGAAGGGCGAAGTGCTGTCGATCGATTCCGGCGGCAATTATCATGGCTATATCGGCGACCTCTGCCGCATGGGGGTTCTCGGAGACCCGGATGCCGAGTTGGAGGACCTGCTGGCCGAAGTCGAGGCGGTGCAGCAGGCGGCGTTCTCGAAGGTGAAGGCGGGCACGCTCGGCGGCGACATGATTTCCCATGCCGAAGGCGTGCTGAAAAAATCCAAGGTCGCGCCCTACACGGATTTCTTCGCTCACGGCATGGGGCTGATCACGCATGAGGCGCCGTTCCTGATGACCAACCATCCGGTGACCTATGAAGGCACCTATGCGGGCAAGCCGCTGGAGAGGAACATGGTGCTATCGGTGGAGACGACCATGCTTCACCCGACGCGCGGCTTCATCAAGCTGGAGGATACGGTGGCGGTTACCGATACCGGCTATGTGATGTTCGGGGATCGGGGTCGGGCATGGAACCGGGGTAGCATGTAACCTGCCACGTTACAAATGAGCGTGCCGGTCTCGATTGTCTCTAAGGCGCGTCGCGTCGAAACGAATTCATGCGCGGCGCTTTGCCGTTGCCGCTAAACAGAAGTCACTTTTGCGCGACAGGCACTAAACCATTCCAGTGCAGACGACTTCCAATCTTCCGTCGATCGTCTGGGTGCAGCATATGGTAAGCCCCTCGGATGCGGAGACGACGGCGCAATCGGATGCAAACGTTGACGCCCACGGACTGCCGGATTTGGCGTTGCGATGGAACCAGGAGAGTTGGCTCTGAAGCCCGGCCATGATCATAAGCAGGGCATTGATGTCACGTTGATCCGGCGAGGGCGGTGTAAAAGCGATCTTGACCAGCGGATGCTTGTGGTCTTTGCAGTTGACCGTCCGTACCTGCTCGACCGTCTGGATCAAGCTCAGCGGCACGGGTATCCAGGATTCGCAGGACATATCGGTCGAAAAGAGAAGCGTTGACGGGTCGGCGTCGTTGGCCTTGACAATACCGCCAACCGTCATGGCCGGGTTGCCGTCCGGCAGGCTGCCCGTTGCGAGCTTTTCCACGAATTCCTGGGGACTGAAACGCGTCATCGCTTCTCTCTCAAGGAGGCATGCTGGACGATAGCATATCGGAAGGGCGCCTCAAAGTCGCGAGCGAGGGGAGTTCCCGGCCGGCAGCAACCTGAAATCCGGCAGTTCGCGCAATCCCAGTTCCGGCCCTGCCGGCGAATAGACGACGAACAGCTGCATCGGCCCGTCGCCGGTGTTGAGCGTCGAGTGGAAGCGGCTCTCCGGCACGTAAATGGTGCAGCCGGGGCCGACCTTCTCGACCACCGGATTGCCTTGCTCGTCCTCGACCATCTGCTCGCCATGGCCCGAAATGACAAAGATGATTTCCTCCGCGCCCGGATGGTTATGACGGGTATGGCCCTTGCCGGAGGGCAGGTCGACGACGCCGCCGGAAAAGCGGGTCGCGCCGTTCACTTCCGGAGCGACCGTCAGCGACAATTTTCCCCAGTCGAATCCGAAGGCGCTGACATCCTTCGGGTAGACGAACACCTTGCTCTTGTCGGTCATTCTCATGATCCCTTCTTTTTCTTCGTGGTCGTCTTCAGGCCGCCAAGCGTGACGGCCTTGAAATCGGCGGTCTGCCGGGCGATCGCCGCTTCCGCCGGCAGCCGCTCCATCGAGCTCGCGCCATAAAAGCCGTGCAGGCCCTTGCAGCGTTCGAGGATGTAGCGGGCGTCGTCCGGCATCGAGATCGGTCCGCCATGGCAAAGCAGGATGACATCCTTGCGCACCGAACGGGCCGCTTCGGCGATCGCGTCGATGGCGACCACGCAATCGTCGAGCGACTTGGCAGAGGTGGCGCCGATCGAGCCCCCCGTCGTCACGCCCATATGAGCCACGACGATATCGGCGCCGGCCCTGGTCATGGCGCGCGCCTCGTCCGGGTTGAAGACATAGGGCGTGGTCAGAAGGTCGAGCTTGCGGGCTTCGGCGATCATGTCGACCTCGAGCCCAAAACCCATGCCGGTCTCCTCGAAGCTCTGTCGCATGCTGCCGTCGAACAGGCCGATGGTGGGGAAATTCTGCACCCCGGAAAAACCCATCGTCTTCAGTTCGGAGAGCAGCAGCGGCATGATGACGAACGGATCGGTGCCGTTGACACCAGCCAGCACCGGCGTCTTCCTGACCACCGGCAGCACCTCGTAGGCCATCTCCTTGACGATCTCATTGGCATTGCCATAGGCAAGCAGGCCGGCGGCCGAGCCGCGACCGGCCATGCGGTAGCGGCCGGAATTGTAGATGATGATGAGGTCGATGCCGCCGGCCTCTTCGGCCTTGGCCGACAGGCCGGTGCCAGCGCCGCCGCCGACGATCGGCACGCCCTTGTCGATCATCCCCCTGAATTTCTTCAGTATGTCCTTGCGCGGTATTGCCGGCATGTCTTGGATCTCACTGTCTGGCGATTTCGAGGAAAGCCGCGACCGCGGCCTTGGCGAATCGGGGATCATTGATGTGCAGCGGCAGGCGTGTCAGCCGGCGCGTCGCGTTCGGCTTAATCCTGCGCTCAATGGCTTCGAACAGGGCGGCATCGGCTTGCGGGTCGAAGAAGGCGCCGCCTTCGATGTCGAGCGCCGAGACGCCTTTCTCCGGGACAAGGAAATGCACGGGCCCCTTGCAGTGGGCGAGCCTCGTGCCGATCCACTCGCCGATCTTGCGGCATTCCTGCGCCGTCGTGCGCATCAGCGTGACGTTCGGGTTGTGCTCGTAGAACAGCCGCCCGCGATAATGGTCCGGAATGGTCGCAGGCGCCCAGAAATTGACCATGTCGAGCGCGCCAACCGAGCCGACATAAGGCAGGCCGGTGCGGGCAACGGCACCGAAACGATCCTCCGTCGCCGGCAGCACGCCGCCGAACAGGAGATCGCAGACCTCAGTGGTGGTGATGTCGATGGCGCCGGACAGCAGGCCGCTGTCGGCCAGTTTCTCCATGCTGCGGCCGCCGGTGCCGGTCGCGTGAAAGACCATGCAGTCATAGGTCGAACGGAGCTGATCCGCGATTGCCGTCACGCACGGCGTGGTGACGCCGAACATGGTGAGGCCGATCGACGGCTTCCCCTCGGGCGGCGGCGGCGGTCTGGCGGCCATGCCCGATATCGCCTGGGCCGCATTGTGCAGAACGACACGCGAGAGCTGGTTCAGCCCGGCCATGTCGGTCACCGACGGCATC
Source organism: Mesorhizobium sp. B2-2-4 (assembly GCF_006442375.1). NCBI lineage: Bacteria > Pseudomonadati > Pseudomonadota > Alphaproteobacteria > Hyphomicrobiales > Phyllobacteriaceae > Mesorhizobium > Mesorhizobium sp. B2-2-4. Next base: position 25,836 of record NZ_VFWB01000012.1, read on the forward strand.
ATGACGATGTCCGAGATGTCGACATAGGGCGCGGTGTCGCCGGAAGCGAGCGTCGAGACCATGATCTTGGGCAGGCCGAGCGGCAGCGCGCGCATGCCTGCGCTAATGATCGACGTGCCGCCGCCGCCGCCGATGCCGATCATGGCGGCAATGTCGTTTCGCGATTGGACAAAGCGAGCGAAGGCAATGCCCATCGCGGCGACCGCGGTGCCGCGGTCATCGCCGGCGAGCACCGCGTCTCGCCCGCCGGGATGGTGGCCTGCCACATCCTCAGCGGCAATGTCGACCGGCACGCTCGCGCCGCGCGTTCCGACGTCGACCCGGCAGACAGCGGCACCCGTGGCGGCGATCGCGTCGGCCAGGAAGGCGAGTTCCTCACCCTTGGTGTCCGCGGTGCCCACCACATAAATGCGCTTCATCGATGCCTCCCTCTGCCGGTCCAAGTCACCCAGAGGCTCAGTGCTCTACAGAGCGTCAACCTAGCCATTCCGAAAACGAGGAGGTCATTGCAATTTTTTGAGACGCGCGTATCATATTGGTATGGATGTCTCACGTCAACACGCCGCAGCAAGCGACGACACCGCCGGGGGACCAGAGCGTGGACCGCGCGCGCGCACGAAACGGCTGATGCTGGAGACGGCGACGAAGCTGATGCAGGCAGGCGCAACACCTTCGGTCAGCGAGGTTGCCGAGGCGGCGCAGGTGTCCCGCGCCACCGCCTACCGGTATTTTCCGAGCCAGGCGGCACTGGTGCAGGCAGTGGTTAACGAGGGGCTCGGGCCGATCCTCACCTGGAAATCCACCTCTGCCGATGCCGAGCGCCGCGTCGCCGAGCTCTTCGATACGGCCATGCCGCGCATCGAGGCTTTCGAGGCCACATTCAAGGCGGCGTTGAAACTGTCGCTCGATCAGTGGGCGCGGCGCCAGGCCGGCACTTTGGGCAGCGAACCGACCTTCAAGCGCGGCCACCGCGTCGAGTTGCTTCAGGACGCGCTCGCTCCGCTCAAGGGCCGGCTGCCGCCGCGCGACCTTCAGCGGCTGGCGCAGGCGCTGTCGCTGATCTTCGGCGTCGAGGTGCTTATCGTGCTGAAGGACATCTGGGGACTGGACGGTCGCCGGACGATGTCCGTTGCCCAGTGGGCGGCGGTCGCCCTGGTGCGCGCGGCGATCGCGGAATCAGTGTCCGAAGCACAAGCGATCGAACCAACAAGGGTCACGAAATAGCAGGTATCTGGTTCTACCAGATTTGCATACTGGTTGCCGATATTAACCGCAATGCTGAAGCATGAACAAGGCCGATGTCTATCAATGAGTAGGAAAATTTAGGAAAAACAGGCAGATAAGGCTGGAATTCGAGACTTCGAGCTGTCACCATTGCTCAAGAAAGGGCTTGACGGAGCTTCAAAATTGGTAATACCAGATCAAAGGAGAAAAGCGGATCGAAAGTGAGGGCTGCGATCCATTTCCGGACGGGCGAGGAGGCTCCAAACCGGAAGGCGCGACCAAGGGAGGAACTACCAGGGCCGGCCCCGTTTGCCGGTTCGCTTGATACGGTAGAATGCGCACAAGGGAGGAAACATCATGCGCAAGATAGTGACCAGCTTGCTTGCTGGTATCGGCTTGACACTTGCCTGCGGAACATCCGTCTACGCCCAGGACAAATCGCTCACCATCTTCTGGGCGGAATGGGATCCTGCCAACTACCTCCAGGAACTCGGCAACGAGTACGAGAAGGAAACCGGCGTCAAGATCACGGTGGAGACCACGCCCTGGGCCGACTTCCAGACCAAGGCCTTCACCGAGTTCAACGCTCATGGCGATGCCTACGACCTGGTCGTCGGCGACTCGCAGTGGCTCGGCGCCGGCTCGACCGGTGGCCACTATGTCGACCTCACCGACTTCTTCAACAAGCACAAGCTCGGCGAGGTGATGGCGCCGGCGACGGTGAAGTACTACGCCGAATATCCTGGCAACAGCGGCAAGTACTGGGCCATCCCGCTCGAAGGCGACGCCGTCGGCTGGTCCTATCGCAAGGACTGGTTCGAGGATCCCAAGGAGAAGGAAGCCTTCAAGGCCAAATACGGCTACGACCTCGACGTGCCGAAGGATTTCAAGGCGCTGCGCGACATCGCCGAATTCTTCCACCGGCCGGACCAGAAGAGATACGGCATCGCCATCTACACCGACAATTCCTATGACGCGATGGCGATGGGCTTCGAGAACGCGCTGTTCTCCTATGGCGGCGAACTGGGTGACTATTCGACCTACAAGGTCGACGGTTTCATCAACTCCGACAAGGCTGTCGCCGCGCTCGACGCCTATAAGGAGCTTTACAAGTTCACGCCTCCGGGCTGGGCCAAGTCGTTCTTCGTCGAGGACAACCAGGCGATCACCGAAAACCTGGCCGCGATGAGCATGAACTACTTCGCGTTCTTCCCCTCGCTGATCAACGAGGCGTCGAACCCGAACGCCAAGAACACCGGCTTCTTCGCCAATCCTCCCGGGCCGAACGGCGACCAGTTCGCCGCACTCGGTGGCCAGGGCATCTCCGTCGTCTCCTACTCGCAGAAGCAGGACGAGGCGATGAAGTTCCTCGAATGGTTCATCAAGGACGAGACCCAGAAGAAGTGGGCGGCACTCGGCGGCTACACCTGCAGCGCAGCCGTGCTCAAGTCCGAAGAGTTCCAGAATGCGACGCCCTACAACAAGGCCTTCTACGAGACCATGTTCAAGGTGAAGGATTTCTGGGCGGTGCCGGAATATGCCGAACTGCTCCAGCAGCTCAACCAGCGCGTCTATCCCTACATGATCGGCGGCGAAGGCACCGCCAAGGAAACGCTCGACGCACTGGCCGCCGACTGGAACGCGACCTTCAAGAAATACGGCCGCGGCCAATAATCGTTCATGTCCCACGGAGGGGGCGCTCATGCCTCCTCCGTTTCTTTTTCTTCAAGCGGGAGCAGGGTCTTGGCGACCACGATGATCACCACGCTGGACAGATCTTCACGCGCGGCCGCGCGTGGCCTTAGCGATATTTCGATCCGCAATCTTTTCATCATCCCGACGATCCTGTTCCTGATCGTCTTCAACATCTTTCCGCTGATCTATTCGCTCGGCTATTCCTTCACCGATTTCCGCGCCTCGACCAACGCGCCGGCGAATTTCGTCGGGTTGCAGAACTACCGCGACCTGCTCAGCGATCCTTATGTCTGGTCCAACTTCGCGATCACCGCCAAATACGTGATCATCTCGGTCGCCGGACAGTTGCTGGTCGGCTTCGGCGTGGCGATGCTGCTCAACCGCGATATTCCGCTGAAGGGGCTGCTGACGACCCTGCTGCTGCTGCCGATGATGCTGTCGATGGCCGTCGTCGGCCTGTTCTGGAAACTGCTCTACGATCCGTCATGGGGCGTCATCAACTATGCGCTTGGGCTTGGCAATTTCGAGTGGCTGGCCGACCCCAAGATGGCACTCTACGCGGTGGCGCTGACCGACATCTGGATGTGGTCGCCCTTCGTCATGCTGCTGTCGCTGGCCGGCCTCTCGGCGGTGCCGAAGCACCTCTACGAAGCCGCCGCTATCGACCGCGCCGGTCCGTTCTACACCTTCTTCCGCATCACCTTGCCGCTGGTCGCGCCGATCCTCATGATCGCCGTCATCTTCCGCACCATGGAAGCGTTCAAGACCTTCGATCTGGCCTACATCCTGACCACCCAGCCGACGGCTGAACTGATCTCGATCCGGCTCTACAAGATGGCGTTCCAGGAATGGCAGACCGGGCGCTCCTGCGCGCTCGCCTACATCGTGCTGATCATGGTGCTGGCCATCACCAACATCTACGTCAAATATCTCAACAAAGTGAAGGAGCGCTGAGATGGCCGCCGTCCGCACTTCTTCCGAGATCGCCCTCAACCGCGTCGCAATCGTCGCCGTGCTGGTGGCGACAGTGATCTTCCTGGCGCCGATCTACTGGATCGCCTCGACGGCGTTCAAGCCGCGCAATCTTGCCACCACCATCCCGCCGACGGTCGTGTTCCAGCCGGAGATATCGCCCTTCGTGAAGCTGTTCACCAAGCGCTCGCAATTGCGCAGCCCGCCTTCGCCGGAAGAATACGCGGCGGCGCCCTGGTGGGAACGCGTCGTCTTCGACGGCGGCGAAAAGATCGTGCGCGACGGCAAGGGCCAGGTGCAATGGTCGGGCTATCCGAACCGTTTCATGAATTCGCTGATCGTCGCGATCACCTCGACGGTGCTGGCGGTCGGCATGGGTACGTTCACCGCCTATGGCTTCTCGCGCTTCAGGGTCAAAGGCGAGGCGGACCTTTTGTTCTTCATCCTGTCGACCCGCATGCTGCCGCCCGTGGTGGTGGCGATCCCGATGTTCCTGATGTACCGGGCGGTCGGCCTCAACGATTCCCATATCGGGCTGATCATCCTCTACACCGCCTTCAACCTGTCCTTCTCGGTTTGGCTGATGAAGGGTTTTATGGACGAGATCCCGAAGGAGTACGAGGAAGCGGCGCTCGTCGACGGCTATACGCGCATGGAAGCCTTCTTCAAGATCGTGCTGCCCGAAGCCGCCACCGGCATCGCCGCCACGGCCGTGTTCTGCTTCATCACGGCATGGAACGAATATGCCTTCGCGCTGATCATGACCAATCGCCGCGCCCAGACCGCACCGCCGTTCATCCCGAGCCAGGTCGGCTCCGGGCTGCCGGACTGGACGGTGATCGCCGCCGGCACTTTCCTGTTCCTGCTTCCTGTCGCCATCTTCACCTTCCTGCTTCGTAATCACCTGTTGCGCGGCATGTCCTTCGGAGCGATCCGCAAATGAGCTTTCGCGCCATCAACCAGAAATATCTGGAACCAGGCAGCCAGGTGCTGATGGTGCTCGGCATCGTTGCGCTCTGCCAGCCCTGGAACTTGCTGCTGCACAGCTATGGGCTGACCATCATCCTGATCGGCCTGATCGGCTTCAACATCACCTCCAAGATCGCACCGCAAGAGGAAGCCGGAACCGGCCAGTCAGGCGATCCGCAGCGAAATCCGGGAGCGCAGCATTGACCCAGATCGAGCTTCGCGGCGTCCAGAAGTTCTTCGGCGCCGTCCAGGTCATCAAGGACCTCAACCTCAAGATCGAAGACAACGAGTTCATCGTGCTGCTCGGTCAGTCGGGCTGCGGCAAGACGACGACGCTGCGCGCCATTGCCGGGCTGGAGACGATCGACGAGGGCGACATCCTCATCGACGGCAAGCCCATCCAGCATCTGAAGGCCGCCGATCGCGACATCGCCATGGTCTTCCAGTCGTTCTCGCTGTACCCGCATATGAGCGTCTACGAGAACATCGCCTTTCCCTTGCGCGCCACGCGAAAGAGCAAGAGCGAAATCGACCAGGAAGTTCGCTCGGTCGCCAAGACGCTGCAAATCACGGACCTGCTCGGCAAGAAACCGTCGGCGCTGTCGGGCGGCGACATGCAGCGCGTGGCGATCGGCCGGGCACTGGTGCGGCGGCCGAAAGCGATGCTGATGGACGAGCCGATCGGCGCGCTCGACGCCAAGCTGCGCGAGGAGATGCGGGCCGAGATCAAGCGGCTGCACATCAAGCAAGGCTCGACCACCATCTACGTCACCCATGACCAGATCGAGGCGATGAGCCTCGCCGATCGCATCGTCATCATGCATGAGGGGGTTCTCCAGCAGGTCGGCTCCCCCGACGAGGTCTATTCGCACCCGGCCAACCTCTTCGTCGCGCAATTCGTCGGCAGTCCGGTGATGAACGTGGCCGACGCGGCGGTGGCCGAAAAAGCCTCGTCGGCCTCGGTGACGGTGGGCGATGCGCCAACCGGTTTCGAATTCCCGCGCGCGCTCCTGTCGAAGCTGAACGGCCATGCGGGCGGCCGGCTGGCACTCGGCATCAGGCCGGAAGGCGTCCTCATCAGCCGTGAGGCGGCGGAGGGCTTCATGGCGGTCGAGACGCAGATCGTCGAGCCGCTCGGCTCGTTCGACATCGTCGACCTGAAAGTCGGCTCCAAGATGCTGCGCGCCCGCACCAAGAGCGGCTTCATTTCAGGTCCCGGCGAGAGGGTGTTCGCCAGGATCGATCCGACACAGGCGCATTTCTTCGACGCGGCGAGCGGCAAGTCGCTCGGAGTGAGACTCTGATGGCCCATATCCAGCTCAAGAATATCTCCAAGACGTTCGGCAATCACACGGCCCTGACCGGGCTCGACCTCGACATCGCCGATGGCGAGTTCTTCGTTCTGCTCGGCGAGACGGGCGCGGGCAAGACAACGACGCTGCGGCTGATCGCCGGACTTGAAAAACCGAGCGAGGGCCAGGTCTTCATCGACGGGATCGACGTTGCCGACTGGGGCGCCGCGGAGCGCGACGTGGCGCTGGTGCTACAGCAATATTCGCTCTATCCGCGCTATACGGTGCGCGAAAACCTCGAATTCCCGCTGAAGCCGAAGATCCGGCGGCTGCCCGACGCCGAAATCAAGGACCGCGTCGACCGCGCGGCGCGGACGCTCAGGATCGCGCATCTGCTCGACCGCAAGACCGACCGGCTGTCGGGCGGCGAGATGCAGCGCGTCTCGATCGGCCGGGCCATCGTGCGCAAGCCGCGCGTGTTCCTGATGGACGAGCCGCTGTCGGCGCTCGACGCCAAGCTGCGCGAGGCGCTGCGCACGGAACTGAAGAACCTGCAGATGCAGCTCGGCGCCACCTTCCTGTTCGTCACCCACGACCAGATCGAGGCGATGTCCATGGGCGACAAGGTGGGCGTGCTCAACCATGGCCGCATCGTCCAGACCGGCACGCCGCATGAGATCTACAACAATCCGCGCGACACCTATGTGGCGAGCTTCGTGGGCTCGCCGCCGATGAACCTCATCGACGGCAGGGTGGTCAACGATCGTGCGGTCATGGCGCCGCTGAATTTCGAATTGCCGCTTTCAGGGGGAGCCAAGGCGAGTGCGGCGACCGACGGTCGCCCGCTCGTCTTCGGCATCCGCCCCGAGGACGTCTATCTCGAGAGCGGTGCGCCGGTCGAGGCGCGCGTCCACGACGTCGAAAACCATGGCGTGGAAAAGATCCTGACGCTGCGCGTGGGCGAGACCACGCTGCGCGCCACGGTGCCGGCGCGGACCGATGTCGCGATCGAGCAGCCGGTGCGCTTTGCCTGGAATCCGGACAAGGTGGTGCTGTTCGACAAGGGCAGCGGCGTGAGTTTGCGGCACGCCGGATGAGGCGAATATCGCGAATGCGATGTTCCGGACAGCGCCCTAAACAAAAAGCCCGACTTGCGGCAGGGCAAGGAATCCGGGTTAACGGGTCCCTCCGGAGCCTTCGTCGGTGCGCTGTTGATGAAGCATTGAACGGAAAAACCCGCCTGTGCGGCGGGTCCCTGGCGCAACTCAGCACCATAACCAAATATCTACCATAGTTGCCTTCACCCAGTCAAGAAAAAATTCCTATCATGGGAAACTGGCACAGCGGGACTGGCTGTGGTCAGGTCTTGTTAACCCGAGTTCTGAGCCCCCGCAGCAATGCCGGCCGGACAGCCGTCCCGCACCTCTACTTCGGCAGATAGGTCTCATAGGGCTCGGTGTTGATCAGCAGGATCACGCATTCCGTGTCCGAGAGGCAGGCGTCGGCATGCATCTCATTGGCCTTCTGGGTCCAGTAGGATCCGGGAGGCAGCTCGACCTTGCTCGCCTCGCCGCCGTCCATCTGCCAGTGCGCCCATAGGCCCTGGATCACCACGGCGCGATAATCGGCGGTGTGCGCATGAACAGGGGCGTGCCAGTTGCCCGGGACTTTCAGCAAGGTACCCGCGGGGCGCTTGGCCCTTTCTCCCCATAGCGGTCCGAGACGCTGCGGTTGGTCCGGCGCCTCAGAAACATAGGGAATCTTGTTGGCCGGCAGATAGCTGTCCTCAAGGGCGAAGGCACGGCCGGGGACAGTGAGCATTGCGGCCAGCGTCAGGATTTTTAAGTGATTTGGCATCGCTTCTCCTCTTCGGGCCGACTTGCCGCCGGCGCTCGTCTGTTGGATGACAAGCTATTGCAAATGGCCAAGCCGGGACTGGCATTCTGTCCGGAACACTTGGCAATTCATCCAGGCCGGAAATCGCCACTGCAAACAGCGTTGATTTAGCCTTTTGCCGAGGCGCCGCCCGCGGCGCGCAAATGGCTGGGCGCGCTGCCGACGATGCGCTTGAAGGCCCGGCTGAACGACGCTTCCGAATCGTAGCCCAATCTGGCGGCGATCACCGACACCCGCATCCCTTCTTCCTCGAGCCACCGTCTTGCCTGATGCATGCGCACCCCGGCGACATATTTTGCCGGCGTCTCTCCGACGACGGCCGTGAAACGTTCGGCAAAAGCCGACCGTGAGGCGCCCATCTCGCGGGCCAGCGCTTCGACGGTCCAGTTCCTGTCAGGCTGCCGATGAATGGCGACCAGCACGCGGCCGATGTCCCGATCCTTGATCGCCGCGATCCAACCCGTGATGTCACCGGCGCTGTTCTCCACCCAGGAGCGGATGATGGCTGCGGCCAATACATCGGCCAGCCGCGCCAGCATCATGCCGGAGCCGGCCCGGTTCCTCGTCGCCTCGTCGGCCATGGCTTCCAGCAAATGCGGGATGCCTGGCTCGCCGGCCATCAGCTCCTTCGCGCGCAGCATATCCGGCATCATGGCCAGCAGTGGATGCGAGCCATCGTGGTTGAAGTGCATGCTGCCGCAGAACAGCAGCGTTTTTGCACCATGGCCGCCGTTCGAGGCGGCGTAGACATTGTCCTGCAGGGGCTCGACGCTGTAGCTTTCGAGCGGTTCGGCTTGTACACCGGGTGCGCTGGCAAGGATATGCTCGGCGCCGCGCGGCAACAGCAATGCATCGCCGGCTTTCAGTTCCATCCATTCGCCTGGTGGCGAAAGCAGCCAGCATCCGGCACGGCCGATGAAGTGAAACCGCGCCGCCTTCTGCACCGGAAAGAGCACGGCCCAAGGCGTGCCCAGTTCGCAGCGGCCATAGTCGACGCCCTCGAGGCGCAGCGCGCGCAACATCTCGGTCAACGCACCCCCCGGGGCCGGCACAGTGTCGTTGGGCGAGGTCAAGTCCATGCCGATTCCTACAGCAGTTCAGCGTCCCACGGAAACGCTGAACTGCTGTACCTCTTCGGGCAATTCCGGACGGAATTGCTCCAGCCTGGAGTCACGGCCTGCCGCTTCAGCCGGCCTGGCGGATCTCAGCATGTTCCTCGGCACGCAGGTGGCTGGGAGCCGAGCCGATGACGCGCTTGAAGGCCCGGCTGAAGGCGGCGTCCGACTCATAACCCAGGCGTGTGGCGACGACGGAAATCTTCTGGCGATCGCGCACCAGCCATTGCCGGGCCTGGTGCATGCGCACTTGGGTGACGTACCTGGCCGGCGTCTCGCCGACAATGGTGGCAAAACGCTCGGCAAAGCCCGATCGCGAGGCGCCCATCATCCTGGCGAGCGCCTCGACGGTCCAGTCGCGGTCCGGTTCGAGATGGATGGCGGCCAGAACGCGCCCGATGTCGGGATCCCTGACCGCCGCGATCCAACCGCTTGAATCGCCGCAGCCGCGCTCGACCCATGAGCGGATCACGGTGGCGGCAAGGACGTCGGCGAGCCGCGCCAGAATGCCGCCGGAGCCGACGCGCTCCATCGTCACTTCACGCGCCATCGAGTCCAGGAGATGCGGAATACCCGGCTCATAAGCTTCGAGTTCATGCGCGCGCATGACATCAGGCATCATGCCGAGCAGGGGATGTAGGCCATCGATGTTGAAGTACATGCTGCCAAAAAACAGCAGCGTGCCCGGACAGCGACCATCGGGGCACATGGCTTCATTGGACATGCAATAGACGTTCTTGCAGACTTCTTCGGCCGCGTAGCCCTGGATCGGCCAAGCCTTGGTGCCCGGTTCGCTTGCCAGCACATGCGCTGCGCCACGCGGCAGCAGCGCCGCGTCGCCCGCCTTGAGCTCGACCCACTCGCCCGAGGGCTGCATCAGCCAGCAGCCCTTGCGGCCGATGAAGTGGAATCGCGCCGCTGCCTGGGCCGGAAACTGGATGCCCCAAGGCTCCCGCATTTCGCAACGGGCGTAGTCGACGCCGTCGAGACGCAGCCCGCGCAATATGTCGGTCAGCGGATCGCCAGTGGTCGAAATTTTGGACGAACGGTCAAACATAATGGTGTTTCTAGCATGGAAACTCCAGGTCGTCACTCCCTATGTTGCAGTGCAGCCAAATGTTGCGCTGCAACTTCATCGGAGACTGACCATGGCCGAACCCGCGACGGGCGTCGTCGACGCCGCCCTATTGAACACTGTCGATCAGGAGGAACGAACCGAGCCGGCATGGGGCGCCGTCGTCTCGCTGGCGCTTGGTGTTTTCGGTCTCGTTACGGCGGAATTCCTGCCCGCCAGCCTGTTGACGCCGATGGCGAGCGATCTCGGCGTCAGCGAAGGCGTTGCGGGACAAGCGGTCACCGCGACGGCGATCGTCGGCGCCATTGCCGCTCCCACGATGGCGATCATGACACGGCGCATGGACCGCAGGCTGGTGATGTGGATGCTGACCGCGTTTCTGATCGCCTCGAACCTTTTGGCCGCCTTTGCCTCATCGCTGCCCATGCTTCTGCTTGCCCGCGTCGTGCTCGGCGTTGCGCTGGGCGGCTTCTGGGCGATGTCGGCGGCCATGGCGTTGCGGCTGGTGCCGATGCGGCTGATGCCACGCGCCATGTCGATCATCCTAACCGGCGTTTCGCTGGCCACCGTCACCGCCGCCCCTGTCGGCGCCTATGTCGGCGACATCTGGGGCTGGCGCACGGCTTTCATGATCGCCACCGTCGTCGCCGCGCTGGCGTTGCTGGTGCAGGTTGCCACCATTCCGAAGCTGCCGCCGATGGGCGTGGCAAGTTTCCGCACCTTGCTCGAGGTGCTGGAACGCCCGTCCATCAGGGTGGCGCTGCTGGTCGTGCTGCTGGTCGCTTCGGGGCACTTTGCCGGCTTCACCTATGTGCGCCCCTTCCTCGAGAAGATCCCGATGCTCGGCATCGAGACAATCTCGCTGGTGCTCCTGGCCTATGGCATAGGCGGCTTCTTCGGCAATATCGCCGGCGGCATCCTGGCCGAACGCAATCTCAAGGCCGCCGTCGCGCTGGCACCCCTGCTGATCGCAGTGGCCGCCGCCTCGATGCTGGTCTTCGGCGCCTCGCCGGCGATCGACGCCGCCGCCGTGGCGGCCTGGGGCTTTGCCTTCGGCGCGGTGCCGGTCGGGCTGCAGACATGGCTGGTGCGGGCCGCGCCCGATCAAGCCGAGAGCGCCGGCGGCCTGATGGTCTCCACCTTCCAGGTGGCGATTGCGCTCGGCGCCGTCTTTGGCGGCCTGCTGGTCGATCATGCCGGCGTCGCCAGTGCCTTCGCCTATTGCGGCGTGGCGACTTTGCTGGCGGCAGTCGTGGTGTTCCTGCTCGGCCCAAAACGCGCCGGGTAGGCTCTCCCGACAACCATCCCTGACTTGCGCAACGGCCCGAGAACCATCATGGTTCTCGGGCCGTTGCCTTTGCGATGGCGGCGTCGCTGACAGGCAGACGCGGCAGGCTGCCGGCGAAATTCAGCCTGAACGCCCATCGAAGTCGAAGATCGACAAGGCGGACGGATCGACATCGGCGACACAGTTGACGTTGATGTAGGCGCTGCGTTCACTCCCCTCGCGCACATCCTCGGCGAAAGGATGGATGCCGCAGGTGCGACAGAAGCGGTGCGCGATGGCGCAGTTGCCGAATGTGTAGGTGCCGATCTCGTCGCTCCAGGCCAGCACCCGCAGCGCCTGATGCGGAACGGCGCACAGCAAGGCGCCCTTGCGCGAGCAGATCGAGCAATTGCACCGCACGGCTTCGGTCAGTTCCGCCTCGAACTCGAAGGCGACCTTGCCGCAATGACAGCTGCCTTTGTAGAGCATCGTTCTCTTCCTTGCGTCCGCCAGGGGTGCAAAACCGCCCGCGCCGGGTTAAGTCTCGGCACGCCACGCGCCGGCTGCTAAGCTTAAGACGTCCCAGAGGTCCGGAGTCCGACACCGAAGATGCAATCCGTCCGCGATCACCTGGAAACTATCCTTGCGCGTCTCGCCGCCCGTGCCGGTGAAGAACGTGTGTTCACGAAACTCTATATCGAAGCCGCGCGAGCCGCAGCCGATGCCGCCGACGCGCGGCGGAGGGCCGGCGTGAGGCTCGGACCGCTCGACGGAACGATCATTTCGATCAAGGACCTGTTCGATGTCTGCGGCGAGGCGACCACGGCCGGATCACTGCTGCTCAAGGATGCTGCGCCGGCAATTGGCGACGCCATGATTGTGCGCCGGCTGCGGCAAGCCGGCGCGGTGATCATCGGCAAGACCAACATGACCGAGTTCGCCTTTACCGCCATCGGCGACAACCAGCACTATGGCACGCCTGGCAACGCGACCGATGCCGACCGCATTCCCGGCGGCTCTTCCTCCGGCGCCGGCGTTTCCGTCGGCGAGGGGACGAGCGAAATCTCCATCGGTTCCGACACTGGCGGATCGATCCGTATTCCGGCGGCACTTAACGGCGTCGTCGGCTTCAAGCCGACGGCGCGGCGGGTGCCGCTCACAGGCGCCTTTCCACTGTCGGCCACGCTGGACTCGGTCGGCCCGCTCGCCCGCACCGTGGCGCAATGCGCCGCAGCCGATGCGGTGATGGCGGGCGAGGACTTGGCGCTGCCGGCGCCACTCGCCCTTGCGGGGCTGCGCATCGGTCTCCCGCGCGGCGTGCTTTTCGGAGAGACTGAAGGCGCGGTGGCAGCAGCGTTCGAGCGCTGCCTCGGCAAGATCGAGCAGGCCGGCGCACGGGTCGCGGACCTGTCGATCGACGACCTGATCGCGGACCTTCGCGCGGTCACAAAACGTGGTTCGATCGCCGCGATGGAAGGGGCTGAAGTGCATGCAGACTGGTTGGCGGCAGGCGCTCCGGTGCCGGTTGACCCGCATGTGAGCGGACCCTTGTCGCGGGCGGCAATGCTGCCGACCCCGGTTTACATCAGGGCACTGCGTCGCCGTGCTGCGTTGGCCGCCGCCACGGATGAGCGGCTGACGTCGGTCGATGTGCTGGCCCTGCCAACCACGCCGGTGACGGCGCCGACCCTCGTCTCCCTGGCGCAAGATGCCGGTCTGCGCGATCGCACGGAGGGCCTGCTGCTGCGCAACACGCAGGTGGCCAACCAGTTCGATCTCTGCGCGATCTCGCTGCCGATACCAGGCATGGCGCTGCCGGCCGGCTTGATGCTGGTGGCGCGCCACGGCCATGACCGCCGTCTGCTGAGCATCGCCGCTGAAGTGGAGAGATTGCTGGGCGGCTGATCGGGACTGAACCGAATGTCAGTGTGAAGAGCAGTGCTTGCGTTCGCTGTCCTTGGCGGCGCGCTCGACGGCCGTCGCGATCAGCCACGGCAGGCTGTATTGCTTGCCGGTGATGGTCTGGGTGCGTCGCTCGATCGATCCCCTGACGACAATCTTGCCGGCAGAGAGCGCATCCGACGCCTCGACCATCGCCTTGTCCTTCGTCGGCAATCCGCCGGTGTCGATCGACACGCCCTTGATGATCTTGCCGGTGGCGAGGTCGAGCACGCTGTTCGATGGGCAGGGAGCCTTGAAGCAGCGCAGCCCGTTGTCGCAATAGACATAGCTGCTTTTGGCCGCGGCGAGCGAGGGCAGCAGGCCCGCTGAAGTGGTGGCAAGGCAAAGGAATGCGAGGCGGAGAACGGACATGGCTCCAGCGTCGCGAAGAATTGGGGCGAAACGGCGATGGTCTAGCTGTCGGCGGGAAACCGTCGCCGATAGTGCCCGACCACTTCCGGGTTGCGCAGATTGACCGGCAATTTGCCTGCCAGCACCAGCAGGGCCTCGCCGGCCGCGCCAACGCCCATGCGCATCATCGATTCCTCGGTGATGCCGGCCATGTGCGGGGTGATGACGACATTGTCGAAGCTGAAATAGGGATGATCCGGTGGCAGCGGCTGCGTCGAGAACACGTCGAGCGCGGCACCGCCGATGCGGCGCTCCCGCAAGGCCTCGATCAGCGCGTCGTCATCGACGACGGGCCCGCGCGACACGTTGATCAGCAGCGCGTTGGGTTTCATGCGCGATATGCGTTCGCGGCTGATCAGGCCGCGCGTTTCCGGCGTCAGCGGACAGCACAGGACGATGATGTCGCTCTGCTCGACCAGCGCGTCGATCGACAGGAAGCCGACCTTGTCCGGCGCCGGCTGCATGCTGCGGGTCGTTGCGACCACTTTCAGGTCGAACCCATGCGCGGCGATATGGCCAACGGCCTGTCCGACGGCGCCGAGACCGACGATGCCGATCGTCTTGCCGGCGAGCTCGATGTTGGAATTGGCGTGCTCGCGACCGGCAAGCCAGCCCTTGGCGCGCAGGTCGCGGTCGACGACACGAAACTGCCGAAGCAGGGCGAGGGCTGCAAACATCACATGCTCGGCCACCGAGCGTGCGTTGACCGCCGGCACGTTGGCGACCAGCACACCTGCCGCGGTCGCTGCTTCCATCGGGATCATGTCGAGCCCGGCGCCATGGCGGATCGCTGCCCGCAACCTGGTGGCACCCTCGAACAACAGTGGCGGCAGGGGCGCGCGCACAATGACGATGTCGGCATTCCTCGCCTCGGCGGCCAGCGTGCCCGGATCGATGGCCGAGGCGACGACAAGCTCACCCGCCCCCGCCAGCATGGCCGCGGCGCGCGGATGCAGTCTGTGCGTCGACAGGATGCGCGTCATCCCCGTCAGGCCTGTTCGAGCGTCGGGTTTTGCGGCGCCGCCCCGAGGCCTTCGATCAGCCCCTTCCAGTAGCTTTCCGCGCCCTGCAGGTGGGCGCTCATCAGCGCCTGGGCGAGATTGCCGTCGCGCCGCAGCAGCGCCTCGTATATCTGGATGTGTTCGGCATGCGAGCGCACGCTGCGCTCCGGATCGTTGAAGTAGATCGGCAGGCGCTGCTCGCCCATCAAATAGTAAACGCTGCAGATGTTGTGGAAGACGCCATTCTTGGTGGCGCGCACGATCTCGAGATGGAATTCGCGGTCCTCCTTGGCGAGGCCTTCGCCTGCCGCGATGCGTTCTTCCGAGGCCTTCAGGATCTCGCGCAGCCGTTCGAAATTCTCCTCGGTGGCACGCGAGCATGCAAGTTCGGCCGCCTTGATCTCATGGATCTTGCGCAATTCGACCGTCTCGTAGATCTGCAAGGGATCGAGCGGCAGGCCGGCGCGCGCGAACAGCGCCAGCGCCTCGACGCTGGCCTGCTTGGTGTCGATATAGATGCCGGACTTGGCCCTGCGCTCGACGATGCGCATGGCCTCGAGAATGGCCAGCGCCTCGCGGATCTGGCCGCGGCTGACGCCGAAATGCTCCGCCAGTTCGCGTTCCGACGGGGTTCGGCCCGTCTCCTTGTCGGAATGGGAGAACAGATAGGCGGCAAGCTCCGCGAGAAGGTTGTTTTCTTTCATCGTCAATTGCGTTGCGCGTGCGCCTCCAGGAATCGCTCCGAAATGGTGAATCCCAATCCGGGTTTTTCGGGGATCGCTATCATACCGTCCCTGGCTTCGACAGTCTCTTCGACAAGGTCGTGGATCATCGGATTGGCACCGAGCGAATATTCGACGGTGAAGCTCGACGGCGAGGCGGCGCAGACATGCAGCCCGGCGAAGAAGCAGGGCGCGCCGGCCCATAGATGCGGCGCAAAGCGCAGGTTGAAGGCGCTGGCGATGGTTCCGATCTTCATGGCCTCGCTGATGCCGCCGCAGAAGGCGGGATCGGGCTGGAAGATGTCGGCGGCCTTGAGCACGGCGAGGTCGCGGAAGGCATAGCGGGTCGCATCGCTTTCGCCGGTGGCGATCGGTATGGCGCCGGAGGCACGGACTTCGGCAAGGCCGGACTTGTCGTCGGCGATCACCGGCTCCTCGAACCAGGCAAGGTCGAGATCGCCGGCGAGATGGATGAAACGCTTGGCCTCCGCCACCGTATAGGTGCCATGGGCGTCGACCATCAACTCGACGTCGGGGCCGAGCGCCTCACGGGCGGCGCGAACGCGAGCGGCCGACACATGCGCGGCGCCATCCATGGCGCCGATGCGCATCTTCAGCGCCTTGAAGCCGCCCCTGGCGACATAGGATTTGAGCTGGTCGCCGATCGCGTCGGCGGACGCCCAGCCACCCGAGGCGTAGGCCGGCATGCGATCGAGCTTGCGCCCACCGATCAGCCGCCAGACCGGCTGCCCGAGCGATTTGCCCAGTATGTCCCAGAGCGCGATGTCGACGGCGCTGATGGCGGCCACGCTCATGCCGCGCCGCGCCAGCTGCGGCATGGCATGGCCGGCGCGCGCCGCGCTGTCGTGGCGCACGCCGTTGTAGAGCATTTCCCAGATGATGCCGATATCGGCCGGATCGCGGCCGACGAGCTGCGGCCCGACCTCGCGGTTCAGCATATGGACGAGCGCACCATAGCTGCCGGCGCTGCCGGCGGCGTTCTTGCCTTCGCCCCAGCCGACCAGCCCGTCATCGGTTTCGATGCGCAGGATGGCGGCGTCGAAGGTCGTCACCTGACCGAAATCGCTGCGGTGCTGCTTGGCCGCCTCGATCGGTATGCGAATCCACCAGGCCTGGACGCTTTTGATGCGCATGGTCTTCCCCGGCCCTGCCGCCGGATGGCGGGAGGGCTCATTCCCAATCGGATCGGCTACTTGATCAGCGGCAGCAACGTTTCGGCAGTGATCCGCATCTGGTCGGTGTAGAACTTTTCCGTCAGCACGCTGGAGCCGTGATCCTGGATGAATTTGAGCTGCTCGGGCGAGATGTCGACCGGGTGGCGTTCGACCATGTCGGGGTAGGGCGCGGCCGGGGTGCGGTCGACAGGCGCGACGAACTCGTTGGTCAGCGCCCCGTCATAGCCGACCTCCCGCAAGGTCGCGACGATCTTCGGCCAGTCGATCTGGCCAAGGCCTGCGGCGAAGCGGTTATTATCGGCGACATGGAAGTCGAACAGGCGCTTTCCGACCTTACGGATCGCGTCGTAAACGTTAAATTCCTCCATATGGAGGTGGTAGGCGTCCAGGCAGACGCCACATTCCGGGCTGACAGCGTCGGCCAATGCCAACGCCTGGGCGCCGCGATTGAACAGGTAGGTCTCGAAACGGTTGAGCGGCTCGACCGCGATCTTGACGCCGACCTTCTTGGCGTGGGTGAAGCACTCCCTGGTGGCATCGACCACCCACTTCCATTCCTCTTCCTCGGTGCCGTCCGGCACGACCTTGCCGACGGTCGCCGGAACCAGCGTGATGATCTCGCCGTCGAGTTCGCTGACCATGGTCAACACGTCCTTGACGTATTGCACGGAGCGCTCGCGCTGGCCCTGGTCCCGGGCGGCAAGGTTGCGTTCGCCCAACATCAAGGTCACGGCGCCCCAGCAGCGTATGCCGTGCTCCATCAGGAGCGCGCGCGTCTCCTTGGTCTTGTACTGGTCGGGCTCGCCGGAAATCTCGATCGACTCATAGCCGAATTTCTTGATGCGCTTGAGCGTCGTCTCCAACGGTTCCGCGCGCATCCAGTTGTGCGTCGAAAGATGCATGGTCTGTCCTTCCCGGATCGTCCCTAATGGTTCGCCTGCAACATGCCGTCACCGGATGTGACGGACGGTTCCTCCCCAAGGCGTTCCAGCATTTCTTCGCAAACTGGTTCGACCAATTGGGCCCACGACGAGGTCTACAGCAATTTCCAACGCGCGGCAAGAACTGTGCGATGGCAACTTGCTCTCTGGATTACTCCATTGATTATATTGGACTATGCTGCCCTCCCGTGGCGCGGCGGAGGGCTCTGAATGTGAGTGGCAAGGCTTGACCAAATCGCCACGTTTGGTAATACCAGAATGACAATGCACGCAAGTGACCGTTGAGAACAGACCAAAGTGGCTGGCCCTGTCTTCAATCGGCGCTATGCTCGGTCGCGACAACAATGAGGGAGGATGCCGATGCCGACGACGATGAAGGGCCCTGGACTGTTCCTGGCGCAGTTCGCGGGCGATGCAGCGCCGTTCAATTCGCTTGCATCGATCACAAAATGGGCGGCCGGCCTCGGCTATAAGGGCGTGCAGATCCCGACCTGGGACGCGCGCTTGTTCGACCTCCAGAAGGCTGCGTCTTCCAAGGCCTATTGCGACGAGGTGAAGGGCATCTGTGCCGACGCCGGCGTCGAGATCACCGAACTATCGACGCATCTGCAGGGGCAATTGGTGGCGGTGCATCCGGCCTATGACGCGCAATTCGACGGCTTTGCGCCGGCTTCGGTGCACAACAACCCCAAAGCGCGGCAACAATGGGCGGTCGAACAGATGCAGTTCGGGGCCAAGGCGTCGCGCAATCTCGGGCTCGACGTCTCGGTGAGCTTCAGCGGCGCTCTGGCTTTCCCCTACCTCTATCCCTGGCCACAGCGGCCGGCCGGATTGATCGAAGAGGCGTTCGCAGAACTAGGCAAGCGCTGGAAGCCGATCCTCGATGTCTATGAGGACAATGGCGTCGACGTCGGCTACGAAATCCATCCCGGCGAGGATGTGTTCGACGGGGCGACGTTCGAGATGTTCCTCGACGCGGTCGGCGGCCACAAGCGCTGCAACATCAATTACGATCCGTCGCACTTCCTGTTGCAGCAGCTCGACTATCTCGAATTCATCGACATCTACCACGAGCGCATCAAGGCCTTCCACGTCAAGGACGCCGAGTTCAATCCGACCGGGCGGCAAGGCGTTTATTCCGGCTACCAGAGCTGGACGAACCGCGCCGGCCGCTTCCGCTCGCTCGGCGACGGACAAGTGGATTTCGGCGGCATCTTCTCCAAGCTGACGCAGTACAATTATGATTCCTGGGCGGTGCTGGAGTGGGAGTGCTGCCTGAAGCATCCGGAAGATGGCGCGGCCGAAGGCGCGCCCTTCATCCAGCACCACATCATCCGGGTGACGGAGAAGGCGTTCGACGATTTCGCCGGCGGTGCCACGGATAAGAAGGTGCTGCGCGCCATGATGGGAATCTAGCGCGGGTTTTCCCTCTCCCTCGAGGGGGAGGTATCTCAGACACGAGGGAGACGACATGGTCGGTGCATCGAAGTCGGAAACGGGAGGCGGCCCGATCCGCTATGGCATGGTCGGGGGTGGGCAAGGCGCATTCATCGGCGCGGTGCACCGGATCGCGGCGCGCATGGACAATGAGTTCGTGCTGGTCGCCGGCGCGCTGTCGTCCGATCCGGCGCGCGCCAAGGCCTCTGCCGCCGAGCTCGGGCTCGACCCTTCGCGCAGCTACGCGTCCTATGCCGAGATGGCCAAGGCCGAGGCAAAGCGCCCGGATGGCATCGAGGCGGTGGCCATCGTCACTCCGAACAATGTGCATGTGCCGGCGGCCAGGGCGTTTCTTGAAGCCGGCATCCATGTCATCTGCGACAAGCCGCTGGCGACGACGCTGGCCGAGGCAAAGAAGCTCGCGGCGATCGTCGAGAAGACCGGCAAGGTGTTCGTGCTGACCCACAATTACACCGCCTATCCGATGATCCGCCAGGCGCGCGAGATGGTGGCCAAGGGCGTGCTCGGCGACATCCGCATCGTGCAGTCGGAATATCCGCAGGACTGGCTGACGGAGGACCTTGCCGCCACCGGTCAAAAACAGGCGGCGTGGCGTTCCGACCCCAAGCAGGCCGGTGCCGGCGGCGCGCTCGGCGACATCGGCACGCATGCCTACAATCTTGCCCGCTTTGTCTCCGGGCTGGAACTCGACACGCTGTCGGCCGATCTCGACGCCTTCGTGCCGGGACGGCAGCTCGACGACAATGTCAACGTCATGCTGCGCTTCAAGCCGGTCGGCAAGACGCATGCGGCAAAAGGCATGATCTGGGCAAGCCAGGTGGCGCCCGGCCATGAGAACGGGCTGAAGCTGCGCATCTATGGTTCGAAGGGCGGGCTGGAATGGGTGCAGGCCGATCCGAACTATCTCTGGTATACGCCGTTCGGCCAGCCCAAGCAGCTGATCACCCGCAACGGTGCCGGCGCGTTGCCGGTTGCGGGCCGTGTCAGCCGCGTTCCTTCCGGCCATCCCGAAGGCTATCTCGAAGGCTTCGCCAACATCTACCAAGAAGCAGCGCGCGCCATCCGCGCCGCGCGGCGCAAGGGCGGCAAGCCTGCCAAGGACGTCGTGTTCCCGACCATTCAGGACGGCGTCGAGGGCATGGCCTTCATCGAGGCCTGCGTGAAATCGTCGAAGAAGAATGGAGCGTGGACGAAACTTTAAATTTGATCTCGCGGGGGGATCATTTTGGGGGAGGGGCGTCGATGAAAATCGGCATGTGCATGTTCTTGTGGACGACGGCGGTGTCGAAGAAGCACGAGCCATTGCTTCGCGACATCAAGGCCACCGGCTTCGACGGCGTCGAGATACCGATCTTTGCCGGCATGCCGGACGACTACAGGAAATTGGGCGAGCTGCTCGATCGCATAGGGCTTGAACGGACCGCCGTTTCAGCGATGGGCGATCCGGCGATGAACCTGATCTCGGCCGATGCGGCAGCGCGCAAGGCCGGTGTCGACTACATGAAATGGGCGATCGATTGCGCAGACGCGCTCGGCGCCAGAACGCTGAGCGGCCCGTTGCATTCGACGCTCGGCGCCTTTTCCGGTTCCGGGCCGACCGCGGCCGAGAAGAAACGCTCCGTCACCTCGCAGCGCGCCATCGGCGATCATGCAGGCAAGAGGAACGTCATCATCGGGCTCGAGGCGCTCAACCGCTTCGAATGCTATCTCCTCAACACGATGGCCGACCTGTCGGAGCATATCGATGCCATCGACCGGCCGCACATCAAGGCGATGTACGACACCTTCCACGCCAATATCGAGGAGGCAGACCCGATCGGCGCCTATACGAAGCATCGCAGGAATGTCGTGCATATCCATATATCGGAGAACGATCGCGGCGTGCCGGGGCGCGGCAACATCCCCTGGAAGGAAACATTCTCGGCCATCCGCAAGAGCGGCTACGACGACTGGCTGACGATCGAGGCGTTTGGACGTTCGCTGAAGGATCTCGCGGCGGCGACCAAGGTGTGGCGCGATTTTTCCGAGAGCCCGGAAGCGGTTTATCGGGATGGATATAAGCATATCAAGAACGGGTGGAAGAAGGCCGCCTAGGTGCCTTGGTCGGGCGATAGTGACGCGAACAAGACCTGCGTCGGCGACCTTTGGCGCAAGGCGAGGCGTTGATTGCGCCTGGCCCATTTTCCAGTTGCGTTCGCGGCGGTTTCCAGGTGGTTCCCCCACTCCGTCTCGGCTTCGCCGAGCCACCTCTCCCCCCTCCGGAGGGAGAGGAAAGGCCCCGGTGGCTCGGGATAGAAAGGAGCCTCCGCCTAGGATCGGCCAGGACGCCCTGGCGCTTTCCTCTCCCCCGTCGATCGGGGGAGAGGTGTCGAGCGCAGCTCGACGGAGTGGGGGTCGACCCTTGGCGCGGCACCATACGATGCCCGCGCTTATGCGTCACAAGGTTAGCCCAGTTCGGCCTGCAACCTGTTGTAGTCATGAATCGTCCGGCTCAGCCTGCGG
Source organism: Mesorhizobium sp. B2-2-4 (assembly GCF_006442375.1). Lineage (NCBI taxonomy): Bacteria > Pseudomonadati > Pseudomonadota > Alphaproteobacteria > Hyphomicrobiales > Phyllobacteriaceae > Mesorhizobium > Mesorhizobium sp. B2-2-4. Next base: position 47,513 of record NZ_VFWB01000012.1, read on the forward strand.
CGCAGGAAATTGGAAATGTTGTCGAAGATGAAGACCACGACCAGCGTCAGCAGCACCATGTAGAAGACGTTGGCCCAGTTGGAATTGGTGCGCATCGCTTCCCACAGTTTCAGGCCGATGCCGCCGGCACCGACGGCGCCGATGATGGTCGCGCCCCTGGTGTTGGATTCCCACTGATAGAGCGTCTGGCTGATGAACACCGGCACCACTTCCGGCAGTACGCCGTAGCGCTGCACCAGAAGACGGTTGGCGCCTGTCGACACAACACCCTCGCGCGGCTTGTCATCGATGTTCTCCAGCGCCTCGGAATAGGTTTTGCCGAGCGTGCCGATCTCGGTGAAGAAGATCGCGGCGCTGCCGGCCAGCGGACCCGGTCCGAAGGCGCGCGTGAAGAACAGTGCCCAGATCAGCATATCGATGGAGCGCATGAAGTCGAAGAAGCGCTTGAGCAGTTGGTTGACCAGCCGGTTGGGGGTGATGTTGCGGGCGGCGAAGAAGGCGAGCGGGAAGGCGACGATGCCGCCGAGCGCGGTGCCGAGAAAGGCCATGACGATGGTCTGCAACAGCTTTGTCCAGACATCGCCATGCTGCCACTGCGCATTGTTCCAGATGTTGTTGCCGGCGAGCGCCAGATTGGAGGTGCCCGCTTTCAGCTCGGGGCCCGACGTGATCAGTGACACCACCTCGCCGGCGGATTTTCCGAAGAAGGGCGAGCGTGTGTCGAAGACGAAGTTCGCCCAGCCGAGAAAGCGCTTGCGGATCCTGACGCGATCGGGGGCGACGCGGACCTCGCCGGCGAAGCCCATGTCGGCGACGACCTCATCCTCATGCACGGTGACCCAGTCGGGAACAGGTCCCGAGACCAGCGGCTTGCCGCTGTCCAGCGCCACCGCCACGCTCGTCCCAGCGGCGACGATCGTTGCTCGTGCCTTGTCGAAGGTGACCGACTTCGCCGTGCCGTCGATCAGGACCGTCACCGAACCGTCGGCGTTGGTCTTGACCCAATCCGGGTGGGGATTGGGGCCGAGTACAGAAAAGCGGGGGTATTTGGCCGTTATCTGCGGCTCGTCGAGGCGGAAGATCGGCTGCACGTCGTAACTGATCCACTGGGTCAGGAACAGCGGCAGCCGCTCCCAATGCGATTCCCGCAGCACTTGCGGCAGATTGAAGAACCACAGCGCGTAGAGCAGGTAGAGCAAGATGCCGCCAAGCAGCAGCAGCGGCCCGAAGCGCCTGTGGAACGGCCGGCGGAACACTTGCGGGAAGCGGTCCTCGATCGACTGAATTTCGGCGGCGGTCATGGATCAGGCGCTCATCACAAAGGCTTGTTCGCCGACCAGCTTGCGGCGCAGCCAGGCGGAGAACTGGTCGACGATGAAGATGGTCGTGAACAGGAGCAGCACCAAGGCTATCGTCTTGGCGCCGAAGCCGCGCGAGATCGACAGCTTCAGCTCCTCGCCGATGCCGCCGCCGCCGACCGCGCCCATGATGGTGGAGATGCGCACGTTGATCTCGATCCTGAGCAGCGTATAGGACATGAAATTGGGCAGCACCTGCGGCAGGCCGGCAAAGCGTACCCGCTCGAACCAGTTGGCGCCGACGGCCCGCAGGCCTTCCTCGGTGCGCATGTCGACGTTCTCGTTGATCTCGTAGAACAGCTTGCCCAACGCGCCGATCGAATGCAGACCGATGGCGATGATGGCGGCGATCGGACCGATCGAAACGATGGCCGCGAACAGGCCGGCGATGACGATCTCGGGAAAGGCCCGCAGCAGTTCCATGAAGCGCTTGACGACAAGCCGCAGCAGCGGATGCGGCGTCAGGTTGCGCGCCGCGATGAAGGAGAACGGCACGGCGAAGACGAAACCAATTGATGTCGAGACCAGCGCCACGTTAAGCGTGGTCAGCATCAGCTCGAAATATTCCGGGATGTAGAAACCGCCCCAGACATAGGCGCGGCCGAGCGGAAAGTTGAATTCCTGCGTGCCGGTGTCATGCGGGGAGGCGATGTCGAACAGCGCCCGCCAGACATCGTTCCAGTCCTTGGGAACGAGCCAGCTCAGGAAATCCAGAATATGCGGCAGCCGGTCGAAGAAGTGCCCGGCATTGGCCTCGTCGGCAAACCACATGGTGCCGCCGAGTGCGACCAACAACAGGCCGACGCCGATGGCGGTGTAGAGCCGGCGCAAGGAGGTCTGGCGACGCCAGGCGTCGGCCATCTGGTGCGTGGCGCCGGAAGGAGCTGTCAGGGAAAGGGTCATGGTCGGAGATGCAAGAAGGGCGGCGTTTTCTCGGCGCCGCCCTTCCTGATTTCTGCCTTTAGCCGCCGATGGCTGCCTTACGGGCTTCGACGATGACGTTATAGAAATCCGCCTTCACCGGAACGTAGCCGGTAAAATCGCCGCCTTCGACGCCTTCGAAGCAAGCCTTGTCCTTCTTGGGCAGGTCGGTGAAGAAGGCGGCCAGCTTGGCCGTCATCTCGTCGCCGAGCGCCGTGCGCACGACCAGCGGACCGTTCGGGATCAGGCCCGAGCGCCAGACCTCGACGAAGTCGTTGGGGTCGACGGCGCCCTTGGCGACTTCCTTGTGGAAGGTGCCGGAGGTGTAGCCGTCCTTGAAGTCGCCGATGCCGGAGGAATCGTCCACCGCCACGTCGACCTTGCCGTCACGCACGGCGAGCACATTGTTCTCATGGCCGCCATTGAACTGGGTCGAGGCGAAGAAGGTCTCGTTCGACGCGCCCGTGTCCTTCGGAATCTGCGTCAGCGGGATCAGGTAGCCGGAGGTCGAATCCGGATCGGCGTAACCGAGCTTCTTGCCCTTGGCCGACTTGATGTCGGTGATGCCGGAGGACTTCAGCGCCAGGCCGATCGAATAGTAGCCGGTCGCGCCGTCGGTCTGCTGGGTTGTGAGAATCGGGGTTACCGCCTTGGGATCCTTGAGGACGACGCTGGCGTAGCCGGAAGCGCCGAGTTCGGCGAAGTCGAGCGTGCCGCCGAGAAGTCCCTGGATGACGCCGTCATAGTCGGCGGCCGGGAACAGCGAGACCTTCTCGAAGCCGAATTCGGCCTTCAGGTGATCGGCCAGGCACTGGTAGTTGCGCAGCCGGTCGGTTTCGTTCTCGCCGCCGAGGATGCCGACGCGGAATTCCTTCATATCGGCGGCATGCGCCGCGCCGGTGGCCATTGCAAGCACCGAAACGGCGCTGAAAACCATTTTCCTGAACATCTGATTTCTCTCCTGTAGGTTCCGGCCCCGCGCCGGCGGCGTTGGTGATTTTGACGGGTGCCCTGACGCGGGCTGGCGATCCAGGTCGCTCTCAGTAACCCGGGAATGCGGGTTCGAGCGGTCCGGCGGATGCGGCGATCTTTTGCTTGAAGGCAACGCTGGTCGAGGTGATGGCCTCGGATATCTCGCCGCCATTGCTGTCGGCGCCATAGACGAGACGGACGGCCTCGCGGTTAAGCTCCTCCGGCGGCCCGTCGAACACGACCTTGCCCGCGGCCATGCCGATGATGCGGTTGCAATAGGTACGGGCGGTGTCCAGCGTGTGCAGGTTGGTGACCACGGTGATGCCTTCGCGCAAATTGATGTCCTGCAGCGAATCCATCACCACCTTGGCGTTGAGCGGGTCGAGCGAAGCGATCGGTTCGTCGGCCAGGATCACCCGGGGCTGCTGCATCATGGCGCGGGCAATGGCGACACGCTGCTGCTGGCCGCCCGACAAGGTGCCTGCGGGCTGCAGCGCGGTACGGGCGATATCGAGCCGCTCGAGGGCGGCGACCGCCTGCGCACATTCGGTTCGCGAGAACATGCCGAAAAGGTTCGACAGGGTCGGACGATGGTTCAGCCGGCCGAGCAGCACATTGGTCAGCACGTCGAGGCGCGGAACAAGGTTGAATTGCTGGAAGATCATGGCGCAGTCGCGCTGCCAGCGCCTGAGCGGCGAACCGCGCAATTGCGAGACCTCGGCGCCGTCGAAGAAAATCGATCCATGGCTGGGATCGATGAGGCGGTTGATCATACGCAGAAGGGTCGACTTGCCGGCGCCGGAACGGCCGATGACGCCGACCATCTGACCCTGCGGGATCGAGATGCTGACATCGTTGACGGCGGTGTTCTTGCCAAATCGTCGGGTGACGCCGCGGATTTCGAGCGTGGCTGACATGGTGCGTTCCCGTCCAGTCGCGGTTGAAGGTCCTGTTGACCCTCGCTAGCGCAGCGCCATGAACCTGTGGTGTCGGATTGATGTCAGTTTTGTTACCACCCACAGCCGCGTCGCGCGCGATCAGGCCAGGACCATCAGTTCCTCGAAATGCTCCACGTCCCTGAAACTGCGGAAGGCAGGCGGCTTGAGAAGACAGCCCCCTGCCCGAACTCTATGTAAGGGATGCGAATAGTGAGCAGCCCTATTCCATTCACCACCGTCATCCACCGTATTTTTCCAGGAAAGCTTCGGCCTCGAGCTGACGGAAATCGTCGAGTGCGGCGCGCAGCCTCGCATGGTCCCAATCCCACCAGGCAAGCGCCTGGTAGCGCTCGGCAGTGCGGCGGTCGAAGCGCTCGCGGATCGGCTTTGCCGGCACGCCGGCGACGATGGTGTAGGGAGCGACATCCTTCGATACCACCGCTCCGGCGCCGACGGCGGCGCCATCGCCGACGGTGATGCCGGGCAGGACTGTCGAGCCATGGCCAAGCCATGTGTCGTGGCCGATTGTGACGCGCCTGGCGCGGCGCTCAGCGAAAAATTCGCTCTCGTGTTCGGCATCGTCCCAATAGTCCGATGCGCGGTAGGTGAAATGGTGCAGCGTCGGCCGCCAGGTCGGGTGGTTGGTGGCGTTGATGCGCACGCTTGCCGCGATGTTGGAGAATTTGCCGATCGTCGCACACCAGACGGCGCAGTCCTGCATCATGTAGGAATAGTCGCCGAGTTCGCTTTCCGAAACCCGACAGCGGTCGGCGATTTCGGTCCACCGGCCAAGCGTCGAATTCTCCACGTCCGCCGTCGGGTGGACCAGCGGCGTCTCCGACAATTTCCTGCTCATGCGGCGAGCTTTCCCGGGGCGAAGGCGGTGACGTCGATGATGCGGTCGGCCACCGCTTCGCGCACATCATGGTCGTGGAAGATGCCGAGCAGGGCGACGCCTGCCGCCTTCTTGGCGGCGATGAGTTCGATCACCACATCGCGGTTCCTTGCGTCGAGCGAAGCGGTCGGCTCGTCGAGCAGCAGGATCGGGTGCCCGGTGATGAAGCCACGCGCGATGTTGACGCGCTGCTGCTCGCCGCCGGAGAAGGTCGCCGGCGGCAATGCCCAGAGTTTTTCCGGCAGGTTAAGCTGCGCCAGCAGGGCGCGCGCCTTGCTTCTTGCTGCTTCGCGATCCTCACCGCGCTCTACGAGCGGCTCAGCGACGACGTCGAGCGCCGATACGCGGGGCACGGTGCGCAGGAACTGGCTGACATAGCCGATGGTCTGGCGGCGCACGGCAAGCACGGTGCGCGGGCTGGCGCTGGCAAGGTCGATCAGCCCGTCTTCGTGCGTGACGATGATCTGGCCTTCGTCGACGGCGTAATTGCCGTAGAGCATCTTCAGGATCGAGCTCTTGCCGGCCCCGGACGGGCCGCCGAGCACGGTGCATTCACCGGCGCGGATCGAGAAGGAGACACCGGCGACGACAGGCAGTTTGATGCCGTCGCGCAGATGCATGGTGAAGCTCTTGGCGACGTCGGAAACAACGAGAGGCGTCGGCATCAGAAGGTACTCCAATCGTTATTCGTTTGCGGGCAGGACAGAGGGGGGGTGACTTGGCGCCATCGTCAAACCTGCAGAATCGAGGAAACAAGTAATTGCGTGTACGGCGCGCGCGGGTCGTCGAGCACGCGGTCGGTGAGGCCGCTTTCGACGACGCGGCCGTCCTTCATCACCATCATGCGCTGCGACAAAAGCCGCGCCACCGCGAGGTCATGGGTGACGACGATGGCGGCGAGGCCGAGATCGGTGACGAGGCCGCGCAAGAGATCGAGCAGGCGCGCCTGCACCGAGACGTCGAGGCCGCCTGTCGGTTCATCCATGAACACCAGCCGCGGGCCGGTGACGAGGTTGCGGGCGATCTGCAGGCGCTGGCGCATGCCGCCGGAAAAGGCGCGGGGCTCGTCGTCGATGCGATCTTCCTCGATCTCGACGCGCGACAGCCAGTCGACGGCGGTGGCGCGGATCTTGCCGTAGTGGCGGTCGCCCACCGCCATCAAGCGTTCGCCGACATTGGCGCCGGCCGACACCGTCATGCGCAAGCCGTCGGCCGGATTCTGGTGGACAAAGCCCCAGTCGGTGCGCATCAGGAAGCGGCGCTCGGCCTCGCTCATGCGGTAGAGTTCGCGGAACTGGCCGTCGCGCATGCGGTAGCTGGCGGTGCCGGATGAGGGCAGCAGCCGCGTCGACAGGCAGTTGAGCAATGTCGTCTTGCCGGAGCCGGATTCGCCCACGACAGCCAGGACTTCGCCCGGCCACAGATCGAAGGTGACGTTGTCGCAGCCGACGCGCGAGCCGTAGAATTTCGAGAGCGCCGAAACGCGTAGCAAGGGTTCGTCGGTCATTGTATCTCCTTACCCTCCCCCTTGTGGGGAGGGTCGGCGCGCAGCGCCGGGGTGGGGGCTGCCGATGGGTCGCTACCCCCACCCGCGCCTTCGGCGCGACCTCCCCACAAGGGGGAGGTAGGGGTGCTGCGCCGCTTCTCGCAGTGGTCGGTGTCGGAGCAGACGAACATGTGGCCGCCGTGATCATCGAGGATGACCTCGTCGAGATAAACGTTCTCGGCGCCGCACAACGCGCAGGGCTGGTCGAAGGTCTGCACCTCGAACGGATGATCCTCGAAGTCGAGGCTGACCACATCAGTAAAGGGGGGCAGCGCGTAGATGCGCTTCTCGCGGCCGGCGCCGAACAGCTGCAAAGCCGGCGAGCGGTGCATCTTGGGATTGTCGAATTTCGGCGTCGGAGACGGGTCCATCACATAGCGGCCCTCGACCTTCACCGGATAGGCATAGGTGGTGGCGATGCGGCCGTGCTTGGCGATGTCCTCATAGAGCTTCACATGCATGAGGCCGTATTCCTCCAGCGCATGCATTTTGCGCGTTTCGGTCTCGCGTGGCTCGAGAAAGCGCAGGGGCTCGGGGATCGGTACCTGGTAGACCAGCACCTGGCCTGCGGCGAGTGGATATTCGGGAATGCGGTGGCGGGTCTGGATGATGCTGGCGCTGGCGGTATCGGTCGTAACCGCCACATTGGCGACCTTCTTGAAAAAGGCGCGGATCGAGACCGCATTGGTGGTGTCGTCGGCGCCCTGGTCGATGACCTTCAGCACATCGTCGGGGCCGATGATCGAAGCGGTAACCTGGACGCCGCCGGTGCCCCAGCCATAGGGCATCGGCATTTCGCGCGAGGCGAACGGCACCTGATAGCCGGGAATGGCGATGCCCTTGAGGATCGCGCGGCGGATCATCCGCTTGGTCTGTTCGTCGAGATAAGCGAAGTTGTAGCTGGCGATGTCGGTCGGTTGCGCGCTCATTCCGCGGCCTCTTTCTTCTCTTCAATCTTGCCGGGATTTTCGCGGGCGTCGTACTCGGCGCGCATGCGGCGCACGAGGTCGAGTTCGGCCTGGAAGTCGACATAATGCGGCAGCTTCAGATGTTCGACGAAGCCGGTCGCCTGGACGTTGTCGGAGTGCGAGATGACGAATTCCTCGTCCTGGGCGGCGGCGACAATGTCCTCGCCGAGTTCGCTTGCACGAAGAGCGCGGTCGCAGAGTGCCATGGCCATCGCCTTGCGCTCGCTCTGGCCGAAGACCAGCCCGTAGCCGCGTGTGAATTGCGGTGGCGCCTTGGCCGAGCCCTTGAACTGATTGACCATCTGGCATTCGGTAACGCGCGCGGTACCGAGCGGCACCGCGAAAGGCAGTTCGGGCACGTCGAGCTCCAGCTCGACCTCGCCGATGCGGATCTCGCCGACGAAGGGATGGTTGCGGGCATAGCCGCGCTGCGTGGAATAGCCGAGCGCCAGCAGGAAGCCCTCGTCGCCGCGCGACAGCGCCTGCAGGCGGATGTCGCGAGCCATCGGGAACTCCAGCGGCTCGCGGGTGATGTCGCCGGGGACATGGTCCTGCGGCATGTCTCCGTCCGGCTCGATCAGCCCATCGCGAGCGAGGATCGCCGAGACGCGCGGCATTGCCTGCGCTTCCGTCTCGCGCCGCAAGGGCGCGGCGACATCGGCGCCGGCGGCAAGCTCGGGATCGAGCAGCCGGTGCGTGTAGTCGAAGGTGGGCCCAAGCAACTGGCCGCCGGGCAGGTCCTTGTAGGTCGCCGAAACGCGGCGTTCGACCAGCATGGTGGCGGTGTCGATGGCATTTGTATAGCCAAAGCGCGGCAGCGTGGTGCGGTAGGCCCGCACCAGGAAGATCGCCTCGATCATGTCGCCGCGCGCCTGCACGATAGCGAGTGCGGCGAGTTCGCGATCGTAAAGCGAGCCTTCGCTCATCACCCGGTCGACGCCGAGCGCCAGCTGTTCGACGATCTGGTCGAGGCGCAGTGCCGGTACCGAGCGGTCACCGCGCCGACGGTCAGCGAGCAGGCTGTGGGCGTTGGCGATCGCGGCTTCGCCGCCTTTTACCGCAACATACATCGCTAGGCCTCCGTCGTCTTGATGCGTGTCGTACGCGGCAGGCAGGCGAGGCTGTCATGTGCCGCCAGGATGATGTCGACGCCGCGCGGAAAGCGGTTGATGTTCTGCTTCCACTGCTCGATGAAATGACGCGGCATGCGGGCCGGCGCGATCGTCGCCGTCTTCTCGATGCCAGGACCTTCGAGCAGCAGCGGCGTGCCTGACGTGAGATCGCCGACCTGCAGGATCAATGTGGTCGAGCGGTCGGGATAGTCCTGCGTGCCTTGCGAGAAACCGTCGAGCGCCATCATCTCGGCCGGCGAGGCCACAAACGCGAAATGCGCGTCGGCCGGGGTGTTGGCCAGCGGCGCACCGCTGTGAAAGCCGAGCCAGGACATGACCGCTGCCGAGGCATGCAGGGCCGGGTCGAGCCAGAGCGGCGTGTCATTGTCGCACAATGCCAGCGCAACCGCGCCCGATGTCGCCGAAAGCGGCGCCGGCGGGCGGGCCAGGGCCGGCAAGGGTTGCACGCTGCCCGGCCGCGCCATTGCGTCCATGACGGCGCGAAACACCGTCTGGGCGTTGAACACCGGATCGGCGAACCCGCCCTCGATCGATTGCGCTGCGATATCCATCAATCTTCTCCGCGAACCATGGTGAAGAAATCCACCTTCGTTGCCGCCGTTTCGGCGCGGCGCCTTTCTCGTGCCGTGGTCAAGGCAGCCCGCAGCGGCGCGAGAAGGCCCGTTTCGACCGCCTCTCGGTGGGCGGGGTCCTGCCACAGCGCGTCGGCGATGGCCGCCAGCTTCGCCTTCTGCTTGTCGCGGCCGAGCGCATAGCAATGGCCGACCTGTCCGGACGGCAGGCGCACTGTGGCGCGGGTCACGGTGGCCTCGCCGACATTGAACGGCGCGCCGCCGCCGCCGATGCGGCCGCGCATGGTAACCAGGCCGGTCTCGGGACCGCGCAGCAGTTCGACCTCGGCAGGCAGGCCGGATTCGTTCCAGAGGCGAACGATGTCGTCGCCGCTGGACTGCGCCAGGGTTGCCATGGCCGCCTTGCGTTCGGCCTGGTCGCGCGCTTCCTGTCCTCGCATGAGCAACATCCTTGCTTCTAATTTGTCTATTGATATAGACAACCATACGAATTATACCCATTACCTAACGCGAGTCCATGACGGGTGCGTGACAGGGGCCGGCCAGGGGCGAAACCGTGAACGGAAAACACGTGGCTGACGGTATCGAGCGGCGCAGCGGCGTCTCGTTGTGGCGCCAGATCGCCGACCGAATCCTGCAATCGATCGCTGCCGGCGATTTTGCCGAGAATGCCGCGCTGCCGCCGGAGGTGGCGCTGGCCGAGCGCTATGGCGTCAACCGTCACACGGTGCGCAGCGCCATCGCGGCGCTCGTGCAAGACGGGGTACTGCGGGCCGAGCAGGGGCGCGGCACTTTCGTGCTGTCGCGCAAGCGGCTGTCCTATCCGATCGGCGCGCGCACGCGATTTTCAACCGGCTTGCAGGGCCAGGCGTCGGAGCGGCATATCGTGCTGCTGGCCTCATCGGTCGAGCCCGCCAGCCGGCGCGTCGCCGAAGCCCTGGGCGTTGCCAGGGGATCGGATGTGATTCGCCTGGAGACGCGCGGCGAGGCCGATGGGAAGCCGGTGTCGCGCGCTTCCGGCTGGTTCGACGCCAGGCGCTTCGCCGGCATCGATGTGGCCATGGCCGAGACCGGGTCGATCACCGCATCGCTCAAGCGTTTCGGCATAGACGATTATCTCAGGCAATCGACGGTGCTGTCGGCGCGTCACGCCGATGCTTCCGACCTTGCCGACCTCGATCTGCAGCCGGGCGGCATCGTGCTGGTCACGGTGGCCGTCAACATGACGCCGGACGGCCGGCCGATCCAATTCGCCGAGGCGCGCTTCCCGGCGGAGCGGGTGGAGCTGAAACTGTCGGCGCTGTAGGCGTGTCGGCCTAACGCTGGAATCAGACCAGCCCGGTCGCGCGCACTTGTCAGCGGCTTGGCGTTTGGGGGTCGACCTGCGCGGGGGTGTGGTCAATTCGGGCCGGGTTCACGGCCTGCCATGTTATGCCCCTACCTCGATCACGGCCTTGATCAGCCCGGATTTCTCATGCGCCCAGCGGGCGAGGTCACGTGGCGTGTCGGCAAGCGTGGTGCGGTGGGTGACGAGCTTGGCCAGCGGCACCGCGCCATCGCGGATCGAAGCGGCGACGTGGTCAAAGTCGGCCCTCAAGGCATTGCGGCTGCCGACAAGCGTCATCTCGCGCTTGTGGAACTCGGGGTCGGAAAAGGCGATGTCGTCCTTCACGACGCTGACCAGCACCAATGTCCCGCCATGCGCGACATGAGCGAAGGCCGACTGCACCGAGGGGGTGTTCCCGGTGGCGTCGAAGACCACGTCGAAGCCTTCGCCTGATGTCGCTTCGCTGACCAGATCGGATGCCGCGCCGCGCGACCCGTCGAGGGTCTTGAAGCCGAGTTCATTGGCGGCGAAGCCGAGCCTTTCGCTGCTCATGTCGAGCAGCGTCACGTCGAGCCCGGCGATGCGGGCGAAGATGGCGGTGCCGAGCCCGATCGGTCCGGCGCCGATGACGAGCGTCCGTGCGCCGGGATCGGCACGCGAGCGCCGCACCGCATGGGCGCCGATGGCCAGGAACTCGACGGCCGCGGCATCGGCCAACGACAGGCCGTTGGCTGGATAGAGGTTTTGTTCCGGGATAAGGATCTGTTCGCACATGGCGCCGTCGCGATGCACGCCGAGCACTTCGATCCGGACACAGCAATTGGGTTTACCGTGCCGGCAGGCGATGCATTTGCCGCACGCCAGATAGGGATTGATGATGACCGGCTCGCCCGTGGCAAGACCAACGCCTTCGCCCGCCTCGACGATGGTCCCCGACACTTCATGGCCCATGATGCGGGGGTAGGCGAGGAAGGGATGCTTGCCCTCGAAGATGTGGTAGTCGGTGCCGCAGATGCCGACATGGCTGACCGCCACCAGCGCCCAGCCGGGAGGCGGCGAGCCAGCCGCGGGACGGTCTTCCACGACAAGGTCGCCGGGCGAACGGCAGACAACGGCTTTCATGCTTCAATCCAGTCGGTTCATGGAATCGTCGGCCGATTTTCGACCCGGCCGGCGATCGATTTTACTTGCCACCTCGGCGGCGCAGGCCGTCGAAGTAGACGATGACGATGATCAACATGCCGGTGATGACGCGCTGCCAGAACGTGTTGACGTTGAGCAGGTTGGCGCCGTTGTTGATGGTGGAGAGGATGAACGAGCCGATCAGCGGCCCGTGCACCGAACCGATAGCGCCGAACAACGACGTGCCGCCGATCACCGACGAGGCGATGGCTTGCAGCTCGTAGGTGTCGCCCTGCGTCGGATTGCCGATGCCGATGCGGGACGCGAGCAGCACGCCGACGAAAGCCGCGCACAGGCCGGACAGCACATAGGCCATGTAGATCGTGCGCGGCACGTTGACGCCGGAGAGGCGCGCGGCTTCCGCGTTCGAGCCGACGGAGAAGAGATAGCGTCCCCATCGCGTGTGGTGCAGGAAGACGTAGGAGGGCAGGGCAACCACGATTACCATCCAGAACAGATAGGGGATCCCCAGCAGCGAGCCGCGCGAAAACGCCTGGAACGCGTCGCTGTTGATCGATATCGAATTGCCATTGGTCATCAGGAGACCGATGCCGCGCAGCGAGGTCATGGTCGCCAGCGTGATGATGAAGGGCGGCAGGCCCATCCTGACGATGCCGAAACCGTGGAACAGGCCGATGGCGACCCCCACCAGCAGCGTCGCCAGAACCGCGATCCAGACCGGCCAGCCGGCATTGATCAGCAGCGCGACGATGACGGTGGCGAAGCCGACGATGGCGCCGACGGAAAGGTCGATGCCGCCGGTGATGATGACGAAGGTCTGGCCGACGGCCAGGATGGCGATCAGAGAACCCTGGCGCAGCAGGTTGGTGATATTGAGCGCCGAAGCGAAGGACGGCGTGGCGACCGCCAGGATGACCCACATCAGAAGCAGCAGGCCAAGCAGCGTCAGCCCGAACAGGGCATTGTAGTTGCGCTTCGGCTTTTCGGCAGGGATCGCCTCGGTGCTCATGTCTGTCCTCCCGTCTTTTCTTGTTTCTCGGCCAGGGCCTGGCCCAGAATGTCCTCGTGATCGGCGGTGCGGAAACCATGCGTGGCCACCAGCTTGCCGCGCCTGAACACATGCAGCGTGTCAGCCAGTTCGTAGACCTCAGGCAGATAGGACGAGATCAGGATGATGCCCGCGCCCTTGGACAACAGCACACTGAACAGCCGGTAGATCTCGGCCTTGGTGCCTACATCGACGCCGACCGTCGGCTCGTCGAAGATGAACAGTTTGGCGCCGTGCGCCAGCCACTTGCCGATGACGATCTTCTGCTGGTTGCCGCCCGACAGGCTGGAGGCCAGCGCGCCGCGCGTCGGCGTCTTGATCCTGAGGTCGGCGATCTGCCGGTCCGCCTCGGCCTTCTCCTGCGCAGACGAGATCAGCAGATTTTTCGATATGCGCTTGTAGATCGGCAGGTTGAGATTCAATGCAACCGGCAGGTTGAGGCACAGGCCCTGGTCGCGGCGGCTTTCCGGTGCCAGCGCCATGCCGAGCTTGATGGCGTCGTGCTCGGAGTTGACCTGCACCTCCTTGCCTTCCCACAACACCTGGCCGGCCGATTTGCGGTGGCGGCCGTAGAGGGTGGTGACGAATTCGCTGCGGCCGGCTCCGATCAGGCCGTAGAGCCCGACGATCTCGCCCGCGCGCACCGACAGAGAGACATTCTCGAAACCCTTGCCGGACAGGTTCCGCGCCTCGGCGATGACGGCGCCCGGCGTGAAATGCTCCTTGTGATAGATCTGCTCGATCGAGCGGTTGATCATCAGCTTGACCAGCTCCGGCTCATTGGTCTCGGCGATGTTGCGGGTGCCGACCAGCGTGCCGTCACGCAGCACCGAGACGCGGTCGGCGAGCTCGAACACCTCCTCCATGCGATGGCTGATGTAGATGATGGTGACGCCTTCACCCTTCAGGCGGCGGATCAGCGTGAACAGCTGGTCGGCCTCTTTGCGGGTGAGGTAGGCGGTCGGCTCGTCGAAAATCAGGAATTTGGTGCCGCGCACGGTGGCTCGGGCGGCGGCGATCAGCTGCTGCTGGCCGATGGTGAGATCGCCGAGCACGACATGCGCCGGCAGGTCGAAGCCGAGACCGTCGATGATCTTCTGCGCTTCCCTGACCATGGCTCGTTGCTGGAGGATGCCGAAGCGCGAGTTCTCCTCGCCGAGGAACATGTTGGCGGCGACGGTCAGGTGGCGGCAGAGCACGACTTCCTGGTGCACGGCGTTGATGCCGAGCGCCATGGCTTCGTGCGGCGTCGCCAGGGCAGCCGGCTTGCCTTCCCACACAACCTCTCCGGAGGTGCGCGGGATGACGCCGGTCAGAAGTTTGATCAGGGTCGATTTGCCGGCACCGTTCTCGCCGACGATGGCGTGGATCTCTCCCGCCTTGAAGGCCAGGGTCACAGGCTTCAGCGCATGCGTGCCGGGATAGCGCTTTTCCAGACCCTGCAGCTCGAGGATCGTCCTGCCGGGCTCCAGCACGGGGGCCGGATGCAGTTCCTGCGCGGTCGACGTCATGGCAATCCTCCCTGTTGTTTCCGGGGCGCAGAGGCCCCGGAAACAGTTGCGCGTGCCGATGCTCAGTTGAGCTTCGGGTTGAGCAGCGCGTCGATCTTGGGATCCTTCATGTTGGCCTTGGTGACCAGGTTGGCGCCGGTGTCGACATTGGTCTCGACCTTTTCGCCCTTGGAGGCGGCAAGCGCGGTCTTGATGCCGTCATAGCCCATCCGGTAGGGATCCTGGACGACGAGGGCGGAAATGACGCCGTCGTTGAGGAACTTGATCAGCTTCTCGTCGCTGTCGAAGCCAACCAGCGCCAGCTTGCCGCCGAGGCTGTTTTCGGCGACAGCCTGCCCGACGCCCTGCGCCATGATCAGGTTGGAAGCGAAAATACCCTTGAGGTTCGGATTGGCGGTGATCAGGTCGGTGGCGATGTTGAGGCCGGTGGTGGCCTGGCCGTCGGCATATTTGTCGGCGACCAGCTTCAGGCCCGGATATTTCGCCTTGAGCTGTTCGATGAAGCCCTGCTTGCGCTGTTCGAGCGAGCCGGCGCCAGGCGTGTTGGTGATCAGGGCAACGTCGCCCTCGATCTTGCCGCCATTGGCTTCGCCGATGGCCGCTGCGAGCCCGTCAGCGGCGACGCGGCCGCCCTGGACGTTGTCAGTGGTCAGGAAGGAGGTGAAGGCCTTGGAGTCGGCGCCGGAATCGATGCCGATAACCTTGACCTTGGCGGCGGCTTCGTCGATCGGCTTGCCGAGCGCCTTGAACTCGGTCGGCGAGATGACGATCGCCGCCGGATTGCTGGCGACGGCGTTTTCGAGGATCGAGATCTGGCCGTTTACGTCGGTCTCTGCCTGGGCGCCGAGCTCCGGCACGTTGACGCCGAGATCCTTGCCGGCCTTGCGGGCCCCGGCCAAGACGATCTGCCAGTAGAAGGACGTGGTGTCCTTGACGATGATCGGAATGGTCACGTCCGCCGCCGAAACCGGCGCCGAGTGCATGACGCCGGCAAGCATCGACGCGGCCGCCAGCGCCATGACAGCGCGGCGATTGAGAATGCTGGTCACGAATTTCATGGAATTCCTCCCTAGGTCGCCCGGTGAACGATACGGAAGCTCGGTTCGGATAGGCGTAGCCAAACAGAACTTTATCAATAAAAAACAGTTGCAGTATTTTGATAGTGCATCGATCCGGTCGATGCAAGCGGTGTTTATGCCATCCTCGGGGCATAGCGGTCATGACAGCACTGGCGCCTTGCTCTCCCCACGCTGCCCGCCGCTTCCGTTTCGTGTGACTAACGTATGGAATATTAATTCCATAAATTAGTAAATATAGAATGCCCGTTCCTTCTTCGGTTCGCGGGATCGTGAAGCCCCGCGATCGCACGCCTTCGCCCGGGCGGATCGGACACTTCATGCCAATTCCTGCACTACGGTGTAGGGGCGGTATCTGGCGTAGTCCGCCTGAGGCACGTCGACATCGAGCAGTTCGAGATTTCGGGTCAGGTTCGCCAGCTTGGCGGTGCCGGTCAGCACGGTGGCGACCGAGGATTCCTGGAGGGGGAACTGGAACGCGGCGGCGGCGAGCGGGTAACCACCTTCGGCGGCGATCCGCTCCATCGCGCCGACGCGGTCGAGCACGTCACCGCTGGCGGGCTTGTAGTCGAAATGGGCGCCCTGCACCGGTCCGGTCGCCAATATGCCTGAGTTGAACACACCGCCGATGACCAGCGAAGTCTGTCGGGCACGGCAGAGCGGCAAAAGTTCGGCTTCGGCGCTGCGATCGAGCAAGGAATAGCGGCTGGCGAGCAGGATACAATCGAGCGGCGCGCGACGCATCACGTCGAGACATACCCGGACTTCGTTGACGCCGAGCCCGTAGGCGGAAATGACGCCGGAGTTTTTCAGTTCTTCGAGCGCCTTGAGCCCACCGTCCATCAACTGGCGAAAGTGCATTTTGGTCTTCTCGACGCCATGCGTGTACACGCCGATGTCGTGCACAAACAGGATGTCTATCCTGTTTAGACCAAGCCGCGCATAGCTGAAGTCGACCGAGCGCATGATGCCGTCATAGGAATAGTCGTAGTCGAGCGCGAAGGGCAGCGGATCGACATAGGAGTGATCGGGAACCTGATCCTCCGGAACGGGCCGGAACAGGCGCCCGACCTTGGTCGACAGCACATAGGAATCGCGCGGCTTATAGCGCAGGAAGTCGCCGAAACGCCGCTCCGACAGGCCGAAACCATAGAAGGGCGCGGTGTCGAAATAGCGCAGGCCCGCCTCCCACGCGCCTTGCAACGTTTCCATCGCCGCCTCGCGCGAACAGGCGCGGTAGAGCCCGCCGATCGCGGCACCGCCGAAGCTTACTTCGGTGACCTCGAGCGCCGTCTGGCCGATGCGGCGTTTTTCCATGCACAACCTCCCCGTTGCCCGCCATTATCCGGCGCGGCAGATTCCAAGACCTCAAGCCGCAGCATTCCAGGAAAGTTCGCGGCCACTTTCCGGACTGCGCGACTTCAAAGAGTTAGAGCGTCGCGCCGAGATGCCAGGGCACGAACTCGTTGTCGCCGTAGCCGAAATCCTCGCTCTTGGTCTTGCGGCCGGAGGCCGTCTCGACGATCAGTTCGAAGATCTCGCGGCCCATGCCGGCGATGGTCTTCTCGCCGGAGGCGATGACGCCGCAATTGACGTCCATGTCCTCTTCCATCTGATGATACATGGTCGAGTTGGTGGCGACCTTGATCGACGGCGTCGGCCGGCAGCCAAAGCAGGAGCCGCGGCCGGTGGTGAAGACGATGATGTTGGCGCCGCCCGCCACCTGGCCGGTGGCGGACACCGGGTCGTAGCCGGGCGTGTTCATGAACACCAGCCCGCTGCCGGTGACCTTTTCGGCATAGCCGAAGACGCCGTTGAGCGGCGTCTGGCCGCCCTTGGCGACCGCGCCCAACGACTTCTCCAGGATGGTGGTGAGGCCGCCGCGCTTGTTGCCGGGCGAGGGGTTGTTGTCGATCGAGGCGCCGTGCTTGGCGACGTGGTCTTCCCACCACTTGACGTAGCCATCGAGCTTCTTGGCGATCTCGGGCGTCGCGGCGCGATAGGCGAGCAGATGTTCGGCGCCGTAGATTTCCGTCGTCTCGGAGAGAATACCGATGCCGCCGACGCCGGCGAGGATATCGACCGCGGCACCTAGAGCAGGATTGGCCGTGATGCCCGACATGCCGTCGGAGCCGCCGCATTGCAGGCCGACGACGATTTCGCTTACCGGGATGGGTTCGCGCTTGAGCTCGCCGACTTCCTCGGCGATCTCGGCCAGTACGCCCATGGCCTTTTCGACCGATTTGCGCGACCCGCCGGCGTCCTGGATGTTGAAATGGCGTTTACCGGCGGCCGCACCCTTCTGGCCGTACAGCGTGAGCTGGTTGACCTCGCAGCCGAGCCCGACCATCAGCACGCCGCCGAAATTGGGGTGGCGGGCATAGCCGGCCAATGTGCGGTGCAGCACCATCATCCCGTCGCCGGTGGCGCTCATGCCGCAGCCCTGGCCGTGGACGATCGGGACGAAGCCGTCGATGCCGGGATATTTTGGCAGCAGCGTGCGGTTGGCCGCGTCGGCGATGGCGTGGCAGACGGTCGCCGAACAGTTGACGCTGGCGATGATGCCGATGAAGTTGCGCGTGCCGGCGCGGCCGTCGGCGCGGCGATAACCCATGAAGGTGCGGGCGCGGTCAGCCTCGGTCGCATGTTCGGCCTCGCTTGGCGGCACCACCGGCAGGCGGCCGGCCTCAAACACCAGATTGTGCGAATGGACATGTTCGCCGGGCGCGATGTCCTGCGTGGCGCGGCCGATTGCCTGGGCATATTTGACCACGGCGGACCCGGCGGGAATCGGCTTGATCGCCACCTTGTGGCCGGGCTCGATGATAGCGGCGGCAAGCGCTCCGCCGGGCAGCGCGGTGCCGGTCTCGATGCGGCCATTGGCGACCGCGACATTGTCGGCTGGGGACAGAAGAATTGAGTTGGAGGCGTTCACGGGCGTTTCCTGGGGTGATCCTGGGAGGCGCGGATTGACACGCGCTTGTTAAGAGTTAATGTCTTTTATCGTGAAAAAACAGTTTTACGTCAATTGTTTTTTCCGGCAGTTCCTGTGCGCCTGGATGAGTAGCGGCGCTGCAACCGGTAAGCGAGCCCCTCGGCAAAGCGATTCCGCTTTCGAGGGCGATAGGAACGTCATATTTGCGCTTCAAGCCGGCCGCCGCAAGCGCCGGCCAGCGATGGGTCAGGGCATGTCGAAGAGCAACAACGTTTACAAGGATGCCTATAACAGGTGCCTCAGGCTGCTCGACGAGACGCGCAGCCTGCCTTCGGAACCGGAACTGGGTACGCTGCTCGGCGTCAGCCGCACCACGGTGCGCAGCATCCTTGGGCGCATGGAAGAAACCGGACTGATCGCCTGGAACAAGCGCGCCAAGACGGTGCTGCGTGAAACGCGCCCCGATGATTTCTTTCCCGAGGAAGAGACCGACACGCTGGCCGAGATCATCGAGCGGTCGTTCATGCGCAGGCTGCTCGCCGGCGGCGCCGAGGCCGGCATGCAGATCAACGAGCTCGAACTGGCGCGCGAGATCGGCGTCGGCACCACCAGCGTGCGCGAGTTCCTGATCCGCTTCTCCCGCTTCGGCCTGATCGAGAAGCGCCGTAACAGCCATTGGGTGCTGAAGGGTTTCACCCGCGCCTTCGCGCTGGAGTTGACGGAAATCCGCGAGATGTTCGAGCTGCGCTCGGCATCGGCGTTCACCGCACTGCCGCAGGACAGCGCGGTGTGGGTCGATCTCGACAATCTCGAAGAGGAACACCGCGGCCTGGCCCGTGACATCGCCACGCGTTTCAACGAGTTCTCGGAGCTCGACGAGCGCTTCCATCGGCTGATCCACCGCGCCTCGCACAACCGCTTCATCGTCGATTTCTATGATGTCATCGCCATGATCTTCCACTACCACTACCAGTGGAACAAGGCGCAGGAGCGCGAGCGCAACGAAATCGCGATCGGCGAGCATCTGGCCTATATCGCGGCGCTCAAATCACGCGACCTGGGCAAGGTCGATGCCGCCTGCCGCAAACATTTGAAGTCGGCGCGCCAGACGCTGCTGACCTCGATTCCCGAGAGCCGGCACCCACAGAGGCCCTGATCGCGCCGCGTTGCCGCAGCACCGATTTGCCGATTTTCCGTCTCTTGCTGCCGTGGTAGACATCTTCCGGTGATCGCTTGAAGATGCAGATGGTTTGAACAGGCAAGTCATTTGACCAAAAAGGGGAGACGGTGGAGCATTCCGGTCGCGCTTGTCGCGGCCTACCTGCTGCTGCTTCAGTCGACGCTGAGCGCATTCGCCTTCGCCACCGGACCGGCCGCCTCGCAAATCGACGCCTTCGGCAACGTCATCTGCACCCACGAGGGCACTGCCCAGCTTCCCGATGGCGGCCCGCATCCGTCGCATCTGCCGGCATGCTGCATGCTGGGCTGCAGCATGGTTTCAGCGGCCTTTGCGCCGCCACCCGATGCCGGGCTTGCGCTGGCCTCGCTTTCGTTCGAAGCCGTCGTTTTCATCTTTCCGGCGGCCACGCATCTCAATTTCGCGCGCCAGCGGTCGCCGTCGAACCCGCGCGCGCCGCCGCTTTCGGCCTGAGCCTGCTGTACGCTCGGCGGAACCTTCCGCCGGTGCTTTCATCCAAAGAACGAATCGTTCGCGACCGGCCAACGGCGCGATCCCCTATTCATGGAGCAAACCATGTCCCAAGCTTTTCATATCGCGGCGCCTCCTTCGGGCGGCCGCACCAAATTCCCGCGCCGTTTCAATGAACGTGTCGGCCTTGCCGTGCTGGCGTTTGTGCTCTTGTTCTTCGGTGCCCAGGCCGTCTGCGCGCATGAATTCAAGGCCGGCGATCTCGAGATCGAGCATCCCTGGTCGCGCGCGACACCCACAGGCGCCAAGGTGGCCGGCGGCTATTTCACCATCACCAACAAGGGCAATGCGGCCGACCGGCTGCTGTCGATTTCCTCCGATGTCTCCGACAAGGCAGAGCTGCATGAAATGGGCGTCAAGGACGGCGTCATGACCATGCGGCCGGTGGTGGGCGGCCTGGAGATCCCGGCCGGCGGCAAGGTGGCGCTGGCGCCCGGCGGCTATCACCTGATGTTCATCGGCCTGAAGCGGCAACCCAAGCAGGGCGAAGAATTCGCCGCCACGCTGACTTTCGAAAAGGCTGGCGCCGTCAACGTCGAGTTCGCTGTCGAAGGCATGGGCGGCGGCATGGACGACCACGCCAATTGACCGCGCCATCCACAACTATTGAATTCAGAGGGACCATCATGAACAAGTATCTTTTGTCGGCCGGCGCGCTTCTGGCGCTGGGGACCAGTGCCGCCTTTGCGCATGTCACGCTCGAAACACAGGAAGCGGCGGTCGGTTCGACCTACAAGGCCATCCTGCGGGTGCCGCATGGCTGTGACGGCAAGGCGACGACCGCCGTGCGCGTGCAGATCCCGGAAGGGGTGATCGCGGTGAAGCCGATGCCGAAGCCCGGCTGGACGCTGCAGACCAAGAAGGGCAAGTACGAGAAATCCTACCAGCTCTACGGCCAGGCGGTGGCCGACGGCGTCAAGGAGGTCGATTGGAGCGGCGGCAATCTGCCGGACGAATTCTACGACGAGTTCGTCTTCCGTGCGATGCTGACGGCAGACCTCCCGGCGGGTCAGAAACTCTATTTCCCGGTGGTGCAGGAGTGCGATGGCGCCGCCGACCGCTGGATCGAAATCCCGGCGGCCGGGCAGGACGAAGACGCCCTGGAGAACCCCGCGCCCGGCATCGAGCTCACGCCGAAAAAGTAAGCTCTCGCGGTGCGCTCCATGTCGGGAGCGCGCTGCATTTCATGGCAATGACATGACGGTGATATTCCCTTCCAGGATGGTTCGCATGGCCGGCAAGCTCATCGGCCGGGTTTCTGCTGGGCTGCTGGTCGTGGCCGTGCTGCTGATTGCCATGGCGGCGACAAATCAGGCTTTCGCCCACGCCGCGCTGATCAAGACCGATCCGGCCGATGGCGCCGTGCTGTCGCAGGCCCCGGCGCAATTCGCGCTGACTTTCAGCGAACCGGTCTCGCCACTGGTGCTGACGCTGGTGAAGCCCGACGGCACGCCCGTTCCGCTGACGTCCTTCCGCCTCAGCGACCAGACCGTCGTGATCGACGATCCGCAGGCACTTGGATCGGGCACGCATGTGCTGAGCTGGCGAGTGATTTCCGCCGATGGTCATCCGGTCGGCGGCTCTCTGCTGTTTTCCATCGGCGCGGCGAGCCAGCCGCCGGCTGTTTCCGAAGCCGTCGACTGGCAATTGCGCTCGGCGATCTGGATCGGCAAGGTCTGCCTCTATATCGGCCTATTCCTCGGGGTCGGCGGCGCCTTCGCTCTCGCCTGGCTGGCGCGGGGTGGCCGCGCCGGACAGCGCTTCGTCGCCGCCGCAATCCTGTGCGGGCTGGTCGCGGCAACCCTGTCGCTTGGCTTCCAAAGGCTGGATGCGCTCGGCGCGCCGCTCTCGCATATGGCGCAGCCGGCCATCTGGACCGCCGGTCTCGGCACCAGCTTCGGCTGGACGGCGTTGATCGCGTTGATCGCGCTGGGGCTCGGTCTTTTGTCGCTGGCCGGGCCGCGCGCGGCCGCCAGGCCCCTCGCGCTCGCCGGCCTGGCCGGAACGGGTCTCGCGCTCGCCGCCAGCGGCCACGCAAGTGCCGCCGAGCCGCAATGGCTGACGCGGCCGATGGTGTTCCTGCATGGCGCGGGCATTGCCTTCTGGGCCGGCGCGCTGGCGCCGCTCGGACTCGCGCTGAAACGGCAGGATGCCGAAGCCGTCACGTTCCTTCGCCGGTTCTCCGCCGCTATCATGCCGGTGGTGGCCTTGCTTGCCGCCGCCGGCGTGGTGCTGGCCGTCATCCAGGTGCAAACACCCGCAGCGCTGGTCAACACCGCCTATGGCCGGCTGCTGCTGGTCAAGCTCGCGCTGCTGGTCTTCCTGTTCACGCTCGCCGCCGTCAACCGCTGGAGGTTGACGGCAATGGCCGAGGCGGGGGCGACGGAAGTGCGGCGCAGGCTCACCCGTTCGATCGGCGTCGAAATACTGATCGTACTCGCCATCTTCGGTGTTGCCGCCGGCTGGCGCTTCACGCCGCCGCCACGGGCGCTGGCGATTGCCGCGGCGCAGCCGGTGTCGGTTCATATCCACGCGCTGAAGGCGATGGCCGACCTCAGCATCACGCCCGGCCATGCCGGGCCGGTCGCCGCCTCGATGATCATCATGACCGGCGATTTCGGGCCGCTCGACGCCAAGGAGGTGACGCTGGTGCTGTCGAAGCCGGACTCCGGCATCGAGCCGCTGAAGCGGGCCGCGACAAAGCCCGGCGACGGCAGCTGGCGTGTCGACGATCTCGTCATCCCGGTCCCTGGCCGGTGGACGGCGCGCATCGACATACTGGTCTCCGATTTCGAGATGGTGAAGATCGAGGCGCCGGTAGACATCAGGCCGTGATGGCTCTCCAACACAATTCGGCGAGGCGGTTGACGCGAGCCTGAAGGCCCGTCAATCATCCTGGCAGGATGCATCTTGGCAAAAACCCGGGCAATCGCGGGCTCGAACAAACAAGATCCGAAAGCAGGGAAGAAACATGGAAAAAGCCGAAATTGGCCTGATCGGCCTTGGCACGATGGGCTCCAACCTGGCGCTCAACATCGCCGAGCACGGGCACCGCATCGCTGTGTTCAATCGCACCAAGGCGCGTACGGATGCCTTTGTCGAGAATGCCGGCGCGCTCAGGGATATGGTTGTCCCCTGCTACAGCCTGGAAGAACTTGCCGCCGCGATCCGGCCGCCGCGTCCGATCATCATCATGGTGCTGGCCGGCAAGCCGGTCGATGAACAGATCGCCGCATTGCGCGGCGTGCTGTCCCATGACGACATCGTCATCGATGCCGGCAACGCCAATTTCCGCGACACGATGCGGCGCTTTTCCGAGCTGGCGGGCTCCGGCCTCACCTTCATCGGCATGGGCGTGTCCGGCGGCGAGGAGGGTGCGCGCCACGGGCCGTCGATCATGGTCGGCGGCACCGAGGAGTCCTGGAAGCGCGTCGAGAAGGTGCTGACGGCAATCTCCGCCAAGTTCAAGGACGAGCCATGCGCGGCCTGGCTCGGCACCGACGGCGCCGGCCATTTCGTCAAGACCATCCACAACGGCATCGAATATGCCGACATGCAGATGATCGGCGAGATCTACGGCATCCTGCGCGATGGCCTGGGCATGGCGCCGAAGGAGATCGGCGCCGTATTCGCCGGCTGGAACAAGGGCCGGCTCAACTCCTACCTGATCGAGATCACCGCCAAGGTGCTGGCGTCAGATGATCCCAAGACCGGCAAGCCGGTGGTCGACATCATCCTCGACCGCGCCGGCCAGAAGGGCACCGGC
This sequence comes from Mesorhizobium sp. B2-2-4, assembly GCF_006442375.1. Taxonomy (NCBI): domain Bacteria; kingdom Pseudomonadati; phylum Pseudomonadota; class Alphaproteobacteria; order Hyphomicrobiales; family Phyllobacteriaceae; genus Mesorhizobium; species Mesorhizobium sp. B2-2-4. The sequence continues at coordinate 71,330 of NZ_VFWB01000012.1, forward strand.
AAATGGTCGGTTATCGAGGCACAGCAACTCGGCATTCCGGCGACCGCCATCGAGGCGGCGGTGGCGGCACGCGTCCTGTCATCGATCAAGGACGAGCGGCTTGCGGCGGAAAAAGCCTATGGCAACATCGGCGTCACCAGGATTTCGGGCGACAAGGCAGACCTGCTCAAGGATATGGAACTGGCGCTGTTCGCCGGCAAGATATCAGCCTACGCGCAAGGCTTCGCCGTGATGAGCGGCGCTTCGAAGGCGTTCAACTGGAACCTGCCGATGCCGACCATCGCCAAGATCTGGCGTGCCGGCTGCATCATCCGATCGCAGTTGCTCGACACCATGGCCGAAGCCTTCGGCCGCGGCGGCGCTTCGACCAATCTCCTGATGGCGCCGGCCTTCATCACCATGATGCAGGAGGCGCATCCGTCACTGCGGCGCGTCGTGGCCAGGGCTTCCGAAGCCGGATCGCCGGTGCCGGCGCTGTCTTCGGCCCTTGCCTATTTCGACAGCTATCGCCAGGGCCGCGGGACCTCGAACCTGATCCAGGCACAGCGTGATTTCTTCGGTGCGCATGGCTTCGAGCGTATCGATGACAAGGGCGCCTTCCATGGACCCTGGGGGAGCGGCGCGGCTGGCTAGAACGGTTCAGCATTTCGCGGAACGGCGAACCGCTCTATCTCTCTGTTTTTGCGCAATTTCCTTGAGAAAGCTACGCGGGAATTGCTCTGGCGGCGCGGCTTCAATCAGCCGCGATAAGCCACAACCTCGCCCGGCGCGCTGAGCGACTGCAGCGAGCCGGGGGCCGCGCCGCCGATCCAGCCGAGCACGGCGCGGGCGAGCTCGGAACCGGCCAGCCGGAAGTTCTCGTTGACGATCAGCAGTTCCCGGCGGAACAGATGCAGCAATTCCGACGACTGCTTCGACACCACGTCGATGTCGCGGCCGAGTTTCAACCCGGCGTCCTCGACGCCGGCAACAATGGCGAGCGTGGCGGCGGCGGCGCTGCTGACGATGCCGTCCGGCCTGATGTCGCGCCGCATCAGCTGCGCGGTCCTCATCCTGATCTGCTCGATCGAGTGGTCGATCGAAACGGTGTTGAACGGCACCTCCGAGGCGCCGACTTCGCTCAGCGCGTCGGCAAAGCCGTTCACGGTGTGGCCGTGATAGGTCAGGCCGACCGGCGGCGTCACCAGAGCCAGCCGACGCCGGCCTAAGCCGGCCAGATGGCGCACCGCCTCGGCCGCGAAGGCGTAATTGTCGAAATCATGATAGGGGTGCACGAGCCCCATATCGGTGCGGCCGTGCGTTGCAAAAGGTATGCCGCGCTCCAGCATGTAGCGGGCCCTTGGATCGTTGGGCTGCGTGCGCGAAATGATGACGCCATCGGCGGAGCCAGTCTCCACCAGATAACGCACCGGATCCAGCGGATCCTGCGAGCGCGAGTAGGGCGTGACGATCAGATGGTAGGGCGTATCGGCGATGACTTCGGTGACGCCGTAGATGATGTCCGAGACAAAGCTCATGATCTCGTGCTCGGTGTTGAGCACGAGGCTGATGACGTTGGTCTTGCCGGTTCGCAGGCGCACGCCGGCGCGGTTCGGCCGGTAACCGATCTGCTTGGCCACGAGCTGGACGCGGCGCCTGGTCTCGGCGCCGATCTCCGGCGCGTCCTTCAGCGCCCGCGACACGGTGGTGACGCCGAGCCCGGTCATGAAGGCAAGCGTCTTCAGCGTCGGCCGCTCCCTGGCCGACGTCTCGTCATCGCTGTCCGTGCGCCGTCTGTCCATTCGTCCCGCCCCGTCAGGCGCTTAGCAGCCGCCGGCCAGGCCGGCAATCGCCGCCGTCGCTCCCATGGCGCGTCTCCTTAGCTGAACAAGCCTATACTGAAACGTTACAGATTGTCACGACCGGTGTTCGACCAGGCTGTGGCCGAGGTCGAAAGTCCGCATGGGCTCGCCGCCGAAAAGCGTTGGGAATCAGCAGGAAAGGCATTGGGAGCAAGCTTCTTGCGAGCTTTCTGTCTTGCCATGTGGGATTTTGCGTATTGCGCTGCACAACGGGTTCCATCCCGAAAGGATTTTGTTCGCGCCTCGAAAAATATCGAACTGACTTTCAAGGGAAGGGTTGCGCATATCTTGCAATTGCCGTATCGAAAATCTGTAACGTTTCAGATTCTGGGAGGAAACCGAAATGCGATACAAATTCCTGACCGCCGCGCTTGCGGCGACGGTGGCGTTGAATTTTGCCGGGCCGGCGGCCGCAACCGATCTGGAAGTCACCCATTGGTGGACATCCGGCGGCGAGGCGGCGGCGGTCGCCGAACTCGCCAAAGCCTTCGACGCAACCGGCAACCACTGGGTCGACGGCGCCATCGCCGGGTCCGGCGGCACGGCGCGGCCGATCATGATCAGCCGCATCACCGGCGGCGACCCGATGGGCGCCACCCAGTTCAACCACGGCCGGCAAGCGGAAGAGCTGGTGCAGGCAGGCCTGATGCGCGATCTCACCGATGTCGCCACCAAGGGCAAGTGGACCGAGGTCGTGCGGCCGAAGAGCCTGCTCGACGGTTGCACCATCGACGGCAAGATCTATTGCGTGCCGGTCAACATTCACTCCTGGCAGTGGCTGTGGCTGTCGAACGCGGCCTTCGAGAAGGCGGGCGTGCCGGTGCCGAAGAACTGGAACGAATATGTCGCCGCCGCCCCGGCGCTGGAAAAGGCCGGAATCGTCCCGCTCGCGGTCGGCGGGCAGGCCTGGCAGGCATCGGGCGCATTCGACGTGCTGCTCGCCGCAGTGGGCGGCACGGACACCTTCCTCAAGGTCTACAAGGACAAGGATGCGACGTTCGCCGCCGGTCCCGAAGTCGCCAAGGTCTTCAAGGCGGCCGACGATGCGCGCAAGATGGCCAAGAACACCAATGTGCAGGACTGGAACCAGGCGACCAACATGGTCATCACCGGCAAGGCCGGCGGCCAGATCATGGGCGACTGGGCGCAGGGCGAATTCCAGGTCGCCGGCAAGACCGCCGGCAAGGACTATACCTGCCTTCCCGGGCTTGGCCTGAACGAGGTCATCGCCACCGGCGGCGACGCCTTCTACTTCCCGCTGCTCAAGGACGCCGACAAGTCCAAGGCGCAGGAAGTGCTGGCCGAGACCTTGCTCGATCCCAAGACCCAGGTCGCCTTCAATCTCAAGAAAGGCTCGCTGCCGGTGCGCGGCGACGTCGACCTCAACGCTGCCAATGATTGCATGAAGAAGGGGCTCGACATCCTGGCCAAGGGCGCTGTCATGCCCTGGACGGACCAACTGCTCTCGCAGGACAGCCAGAAGCAGAAGGAGGACCTGTTCTCGGAGTTCTTCGCCAAGCCCGACATGACGCTTGAAGAGGCGCAGAAGCGCTTCGCCGACATCATCGCCTCGGCCGATTGACCGCCGACGAGCCGCCTCGCTCCCGACCCGGCCACCGCAGGGCCGGGAGCGAGGCGTGCCGACCTTGCCGCCCTTACCCGATCCAGCATGGCTGCACCGATGAGCAAGAGCGAACGCCCGAGCCAACTCTTCCGCAATCTCAACGCGAAGGTCGCCTCGATCCCGATGATCCTCACCGCGCTGGTGGTGTTTGTCGGCGGCACGGCCTGGACGGTGCTTTATTCCTTCACCAATTCGAAGCTTCTGCCGCGGCTGCATTTCGTCGGGCTCGACCAGTACTACCGGCTGTGGGCGACGCCGCGCTGGCTCGTCTCGATCGAGAATCTCTTGATCTACGGCGTGCTGTCGCTCGTCTTCTCGCTGGTAATCGGCTTCCTGCTCGCCGCCCTGCTCGACCAGAAGATCCGTTTCGAGGACACGTTCCGCACCATCTTTCTCTATCCCTTCGCGCTCTCCTTCATCGTCACCGGCCTCGTCTGGCAATGGCTGCTCAATCCCGATTTCGGCATTCAGGGAGTGGTTCGCGACCTCGGCTGGACAAGCTTCAATTTCGATCCGCTCTACAATTCGAGCATCGTCATCTACGGCATATTGATCGCCGCGCTGTGGCAAGGCACCGGGCTGATCATGTGCCTGATGCTGGCCGGCCTGCGCGGCATCGACGAGGACATCTGGAAGGCCGCGCGGGTGGACGGCATCCCCACCTGGAAGACCTATCTCTTCATCATCATCCCGATGATGCGGCCGGTCTTCATAACCACGCTGGTGATCATCGCGTCGGGCATCGTCAAGGTCTACGACCTCGTCGTCGCGCAGACCAGCGGCGGTCCCGGCATTTCCTCTGAAGTGCCAGCCAAATATGTCTACGACTACATGTTCTTCGCCCAGAACCTCGGCCAGGGTTTTGCCGCCTCGACCATGATGCTCTTGTCGGTGATGATCGTCATCGTGCCGTGGGCCTATCTCGAATTCGGGGGCCGCAAGCGTGTCTGATCATGCCGTCTCCCTGGCCGCGTCCCCCGCCGCCATCCGCGCCGATGCCTCGGGGCCGAGCGGACCGAAGCCCCGGCACATGTTGTCGCGCCGCAACATCTTCCTGTACGGCACGCTCATCGTGGTGATGCTCTATTACCTGCTGCCGCTCTACGTGATGGTTGTCACCTCGCTCAAGGGCATGCCGGAAATTCGTCTCGGCAACATCTTCTCGCCGCCGGTCGAGATCACGTTCGAGCCGTGGGTCAAGGCATGGTCGCAGGCCTGCACCGGTCTCAACTGCGACGGTCTCTCTCGCGGCTTCTGGAACTCGGTGCGCATCACCGTCCCCTCGGTGATCCTGTCGATCGCAATCGCCTCGGTGAACGGCTATGCGCTCGCCAACTGGCGCTTCAAGGGCGCCGACACGTTCTTCGTGATCCTGATTGTCGGCGCCTTCATCCCCTATCAGGTAATGATCTATCCGATCGTCATCATCCTGCGCGAGATCGGCCTCTATGGCAGCCTGAGCGGCCTGGTGATCGTGCATTCCATTTTCGGCATGCCGATCCTGACGCTCTTGTTCCGCAACTATTTCACCTCCATGCCGGAGGAGCTGTTCCGGGCGGCGCGCGTCGACGGCGCCGGTTTCTGGGGCATTTATCTGCGCATCATGTTGCCGATGTCGCTGCCGATCTTCGTCGTCGCCGTCATCCTGCAGGTGACCGGCATCTGGAACGACTTCCTGTTCGGCGTCGTCTATACGCGCCCCGACACCTATCCGATGACGGTGCAGCTCAACAACATCGTCAACTCGGTGCAGGGGGTGAAGGAATACAATGTCAACATGGCCGCCACCATCCTGACCGGGCTGGTGCCGCTGGTCGTCTACTTCATTTCCGGCAAATTGTTCGTGCGCGGCATTGCCGCCGGCGCGGTGAAAGGGTGATGTCGATGGCGGCAAACGGCACCAGCGTTTCGATCCAGGACCTGTCGCTGAACTTCGGCTTGGTCTCGGTGCTGCAGACGCTCAACCTCGACGTCGCCGAGGGCGAGTTCATAGTGCTGCTCGGACCCTCGGGCTGCGGCAAGTCGACCTTGCTCAACTGCATCGCCGGACTGCTCGACATTTCGGACGGCCGCATCTTCATCAAGGGCAAGAACGTCACCTGGGAAGAGCCCAAGGACCGCGGCATCGGCATGGTGTTCCAGTCCTACGCACTCTATCCGCAGATGACGGTGGAAAAGAACTTGTCCTTCGGGCTGCGCGTCGCCGGCGTGCCCAAGGACGAGATCGCGAAGCGCATCGCGCGGGCGGCCGAGATCCTGCAGATCGAGCCGCTGTTGCAGCGCAAGCCCGCGGCGCTCTCCGGCGGCCAGCGCCAACGCGTGGCGATCGGGCGCGCGCTGGTGCGCGACGTCGACGTATTCCTTTTCGATGAGCCACTGTCGAACCTGGACGCCAAGCTGCGCTCCGAACTGCGCGTCGAGATCAAGCTTTTGCACCGAAAATTGCAGAACACCATGATCTACGTCACCCATGACCAGATCGAGGCGATGACGCTGGCCGACCGTATCGCGGTCATGCGCGGCGGCGTCATCCAACAACTCGACGCGCCGCAGACCATCTATAACAAACCGGTCAACCGCTTCGTCGCGGGCTTCCTCGGTTCGCCGGCGATGAACTTCATCGACGGCAGGCTCGAGAAAGACGCTGGCGACTGGTTTTTCGTGGCCGACAATCTCAAGGTTCCACTCGGCACCTATCAATTCGACAAGCAACCGGACGCCGGCCCTGCCGTGTTCGGCATCAGGCCCGAGCATGTCAGCCTGAACAGCGGCACGGGCTGGCCGTTCTCGACGGCGGCCAATGTCGAGGTGGTCGAACCGATGGGGTCCGACACGCTGGTGTGGCTGAAACTTGCAAAGCAGAATTTCAGCGTCCGGGTCACCTCGGAACGCACGCCCAAGAACGATGAGGCGGTGACGGTGGGCTTCGACCCGATGCGCGCCTCGCTTTTCGACGCCCAAACCGGCAGCCGCATCTAACGCCCGATAACCATCCCCAAGCAGAACGGACAAAGACGATGAACTGGTCATTCCAACTTTACAGTGCGCGCAATTTCCAGCCCTGGGAAGGCGTGCTCGAGATGCTCGGCAAGCTCGGCTATACAGAGGTCGAAGGCTTCGGGGGCGTCTATGACGATCCCAAGGCCTTCCGGGCCGAACTCGACAAAAACGGCCTTGCCATGCCGACCGGGCATTTTTCGATCGACGCACTGGAGAAGGATTTCGACGGCGTGCGCAGGATAGCCGAAGCGCTCGGCATCAAGCTTTTGATCTGCCCCTACCTCATGCCTGAGTCCAGGCCGTCGGACGCTGCCGGCTGGCGTGGCTTCGGCGAGCGCCTAGCCAAGGTCGGCGAGACGGCGAAGAAGGCCGGCTACGGCTTTGCCTGGCACAATCATGATTTCGAGTTCAAGAAACTCGCCGACGGCTCGCTGCCGCAGGATCACATCCTGGCTTCAGCGCCCGACATCGGCTGGGAGATGGATGTCGCCTGGGTGGTGCGCGGCGGCGCCGATCCGCTGCCCTGGATCGAGAAGCACGGCAAGCGCATCGTTGCCGTCCACGTCAAGGACATGGCAAGGCCGGGCGAGGGGCTGGACGAGGACGGCTGGTCGGATGTCGGCCACGGCACGATCGACTGGGCCGGCCTGATCGAGGCGCTGCGGGCCAAGAGCGCGGCCAAATATTTCGTCATGGAGCAGGACAATCCCAACGACATCGAGCGCTTCGCCCGCCGTTCGATTGCAACCGTAAAGGCCTACTAGGAACAATCATCATGGCAAACAAACTTGGCGTCGGCGTCATCGGCTGCGGCAACATCTCGAAGGCATATTTCTCGCTGGCGCCGCTGTTTCGCGGCATCAAGATGCGGGCCTGCGCCGATATCAACATGGACGCCGCGAAAGCGCGGGCGAAGGAGTTCAAGCTGCGCGCCGAGACGGTCGAGGACCTGCTCAAGGCCGACGACATCGACATCATCGTCAACCTGACCATTCCGGCCGTGCACTACGAAGTGTCGAAACAGGTGCTCGACGCGGGCAAGCATGTCTATTCGGAAAAGCCGTTCGTGCTTTCGGTCAAGGAGGGGCTCGACTTGAAGAAGCGGGCGGAGAAGAAGGGACTTCGCATCGGCTCGGCGCCCGACACCTTCTTCGGCGGCGCGCATCAGTTGGTGCGCAACCTGATCGATACCGGCAAGCTCGGCAGGATCACCAGCGGCACCTGCCATGTCATGGGGCACGGCATGGAGCACTGGCACCCCAATCCGGACTTCTTCTTCCAGCCGGGCGCCGGCCCGGTGCTCGACATCGGGCCGTATTACATCACCAATCTGATCCAGCTGATCGGACCGGTGAAGCAGGTGGCGGCCTTCGCCACAACCCCGGCCAAGGAACGCACGATCAGTTCGAAGCCGCGCGCGGGCGAAAGGATCCCGGTCAACACGCCGACCACCATCCACGGCCTGCTGGAGTTCGAGAACGGAGCCGTGATCACGCTCAACACCAGCTGGGACGTCTGGAGCCACGGCCATGCGCCGATGGAGCTCTATGGCGAGATGGGGAGCGTATTCGTGCCGGATCCGAACTTCTTCGGCGGCGACGTGCGCTTCACCGAAGCGGCCAAGCCGGTCAAGAAGCTGCCGAAATGGCAGCATCCGTTCGGCGTGCCCAATGAGATGCATTCGCAGGGCATGATGGCCAATTATCGCACCGCCGGCCTCGCCGACATGGCGATTGCGATCTCCGAGGGCAGGCCGCACCGCTGCTCGATGGAGCTGGCGCTGCACGCCGTCGACGTCATGACGGGAATCCTGCGCTCGGGCGAAACCGGCAAGTTCGTCGCCATGCAGACCACCTGCGAACGTCCAGCCGCGCTCGGCATCAAGGAAGCCAAGGCGCTGATGGCGAAGAAGAGCTAGATCGCGGATTATCGATAATTTTGATGAACCCTCTCCCCGTTTTCGCGGGGAGAGGGTAAGGGTTGGTGCGCAGGGCCTGCGCGTCGCGTTCCGATGACAGTGCCCAATCCATCCAGCTTCGAGGATTTTCCCCATGCCCTATGTCGCCGCCGAAAACCGCTATGAAAAAATGGTCTATAACCGCTGCGGGCGGTCCGGCCTGAAGCTGCCGGCGATCTCGCTGGGGCTGTGGCACAATTTCGGCAACGACACGCCGCACGGGACCAAGCAGGCGATCGTGCGCAAGGCCTTCGACCTCGGCATCACGCATTTCGACCTCGCCAACAATTACGGGCCGCCGCCCGGCTTGGCCGAAATTGCGTTCGGTGAGATACTGCGCACCGACTTTGCCGCCTACCGCGACGAACTCATCATCTCGACCAAGGCCGGCTACGAGATGTGGGCGGGGCCCTACGGCCAATGGGGCGGACGCAAATATTTGCTGGCCAGCCTCGACCAGAGCCTGAAGCGGATGGGGCTCGACTATGTCGACATCTTCTATTCGCACCGCTTCGATCCGGATACGCCGCTGGAGGAAACGATGGGCGCGCTCGACCATGCGGTGCGCGCGGGCAAGGCACTCTATGTCGGCATCTCATCCTACAATTCGCAGCGCACGCGCGAGGCGGCCGATATACTGAAGCGGCTCGGCACGCCTTGCGTAATCCATCAGCCGAGTTATTCGATGCTGAACCGCTGGGTCGAGGACGATGGCCTGCTCGATACGCTCGATGGGCTGGGCGTCGGCTCCATCGTGTTCTCGCCGCTGGCACAGGGCATGCTGACCGACAAATATCTCGGCGGCATCCCCGAGGGCAGCCGTGCCTCCCAGGGCAAGTCGCTGCGGCCGGCCTTCATCAACGACAAGACCATCGCCAACATACAGGCATTGAACGCGATCGCGGGCCGCCGCGGCCAGACGTTGGCGCAGATGGCGCTGGCGTGGGTGCTGCGCAAGGGCAAGGTGACATCGGCGCTGATCGGCGCCAGCCGGCCGGAGCAGGTGGAGGACTGTGTCGGCGCGCTGGAGGCGCCCGACTTCAGCGACGCCGAGCTTGCCGAGATCGACAATTATGCGCGCGAGTCCGACATCAATCTGTGGGCAGCCTCGGCCGAGCGCAATGGCCCGCCGAGGAAGTAGGCATCGGAGCCGGCAAACGACAACGGTGGGAGCCCTCCCGCCGGTATCGTTTGCGGAATGCCGCGCCAGCGCGTTTCAACAGAGGAGTAGCAAAGACAGCGGTTCGTCGCTATCTGAATGGGACGGGCCGTTTGCATATGGAAACGGCCTGTATGTGACACAAGGCAGGTCGGAAACAGGATCATGGCGGCAAGGGATGTGCTGACGAAGAACCAGCTGTGCGTGCTCGAGAAACTCGAGGCCGCCAGCGGGCCGCTCAGCGCCTACACCTTGCTTGACCAGCTGCGCGAGCGGGGTTTCCGCGCGCCGCTGCAGGTCTACCGCGCGCTCGACACGCTGGTGAAGTCCGGCTTCGTGCATCGGCTGGAAAGCCTCAATTCCTTCGTCGCCTGCGTCGAACCGCACGATCACAGCCATTCCATGACCGCTTTCGCCATCTGCGACACATGTGGCCAGGTGAGCGAAATGTCCGACCATGATGTCGGCCACCGGCTGGACGAATGGGTGCGCTCCACCGGCTTTGCCGCCAAGAAGGCGGTGATCGAGTTCCGCGGGACATGTGCCAAGTGCCGGGCGCAAGCTGCCTAGTCTAAGGTGTATCGATATTCAGGTGATGCCGGCCTGGCGCTAGTGCGCCTCGTCCCAATTGTTCGCCGCTCGAGCGTCCACATGCAGCGGCACCGACATCGACACCGCCGGCATGGCCGCGTTCTCCATGACATGGCGCACGACGGGGATCGTCGCCTCCACTTCCGCCTCGATCGTCTCGAAGATCAGCTCGTCATGCACCTGCAAGAGCATGCGGGTCGAAAGCCTGGCCTTCTCCAGCGCCTCGTCCATGCGCACCATGGCGCGGCGGATGATGTCGGCGGCGGTGCCTTGCAGGCGCGCGTTGATCGAGGCGCGCTCGTTGAAGGCGCGGATCGAGGGATTGGAAGACCGGATCTCGGGGTAGTGGATGCGGCGGCCGAAGATGGTTTCGACGAAACCGTGCTCGCGGGCATAGGCCTTGGTCTCTTCGATATAGTCGCGGATGCCGGGGAAGCGCTCGAAATATTTTTTGATGTAGTTGCTGGCCTCCTCGCGCGGGATCGACAGCTGGTTGGCAAGGCCGAAAGCCGAGATGCCGTAGATGATGCCGAAATTGATCGCCTTGGCGCGGCGGCGCACTTCCGAAGGCATGCCCTCCACGGGCACGTTGAACATTTCCGAGGCCGTGATGGCGTGGATGTCGGCGCCGTCGGCGAAGGCCTGCCGCAATTGCGGGATCTCGGCGACATGGGCGAGCACGCGCAATTCGATCTGGCTGTAGTCGGCCGAAACCAGGCGGTTGCCCTTGTCGGCGATGAAGGCCGTTCTGATCCTGCGCCCCTCGGCGGTGCGCACCGGGATATTCTGCAGGTTCGGGTCGGAGGATGACAGCCGCCCCGTCGTCGTCGCGGCGAGCGCGTAAGAGGTGTGGACGCGCTTGGTGTCCGGGTTGACGAAGCCGGGCAGCGCATCGGTGTAGGTCGATTTCAGCTTGGTCAGCTGGCGCCAGTCGACGATCTTGCGCGGCAGTTCGTGGCCTTCGGCGGCGAGGTCTTCCAGAAGCTGCGCCGAGGTCGACCATTGGCCGGTCTTGGTCTTGGAGCCGCCGGGCAGACCCATGCGGCCGAACAGGATGTCGCCGAGCTGCTTGGGCGAGCCGATGTTGATGCGCTCGCCGACGAGCTGGTAGATTTCTTCCTCGAGCCGGGCTGCGCCCTGCGCCAGTTCGCCCGACAGTCGCGACAGGATCTGCCGGTCGACCGAGATGCCGCGCTGTTCCATGCGCGCCAGCACCGGCACCAGCGGCCGTTCCAGCCGTTCATAGACCGACACCAGGCCCTTGGCGGCGAGCCGCGGCTTCAGCACCAGCCAGAGCCTGAGCGTCACATCGGCGTCCTCGGCCGCGTGGGCGGTCGCCTTGTCGACGTCGACCTGGTCGAAGCCGACGGAATTTTTCCCGGAGCCGGTCACGTCCTTGAGCTGAAGCGGACTATGGCCCAGCCATTTCTCGGCAAGCGCGTCCATGCCGTGGCCATGCGAGGTGCCGGCATCGAGCACGTAGGAGATCAGCATGGTATCGTCGAAGGGGCCTACGTCGATACCGTAGCGGCTCATGATGACGAGATCGTATTTCAGGTTCTGCGCGATCTTGAGGACAGACTTGTCCTCGAGCAGCGGTTTCAGCACGGCCAGCGCCTCGCGCAGCGGGATCTGGTTGTCGATCGGACCACCGCCGAGCAGGTCGCCATTTCCGCTCCTGTGGGCGAACGGCACATAGGCGGCGCGACCTGGCGCCGTCGCCAGCGACAAGCCGATCAGTTCGGCCTGCATCGGATCGGGCGACGTCGCGCGGGCATCGAAGGCGACGATGCCGGTCTCCAGCGCCTCGGCGACCCAGGCCTTCAGGCTGGCGACATCGCGGATGCATTGATAGGCCGAAATGTCGATCTTGCGGGCGGTGGCGGCCTCCAGGCGAAGCGCCGACAGAAGCGAAGGGGTGTTGCCCTCCTTCGTGCCGCCGGCTGCGGCTAGGGCCGTCTCGCCGTCCTGCTTCGCCTCGGCGCTGGGCGCGACCGGCGCGCCGGCGCCGACATCCGGCCCATGCGCGGAGTCGGCGCGTTCGACCGTCACAGCGATCGCCTGGACGTCGCTTGCCTCGGTTCCCGTGGTTTCCGCCACGCGGCGGGTCAGCGAAGAGAATTCCATGGCCTTGAGGAAGCCGATCAGCTTCGGCCCGTCCGGCGCGTGCAGGACGAATTCGTCCAGCCCCTCGGCCACCGGCACATCGTTCTTCAACGTCACCAGCTGGCGCGAGATGCGCGCCTTGTCGGCATTGGCGATGATGGATTCGCGTCGTTTCTCCTGCTTGATCTCGCCGGCGCGCTCAAGCAGTCCGTCTAGGTCACCGAACTGTTCGAGCAATTGCGCCGCAGTCTTCGGTCCGATGCCCGGCACGCCGGGAACATTGTCGACGGAATCGCCGGTCAATGCCTGCAGGTCGATCATCTTCTCCGGCGGCACGCCCCATTTCTCGATGACCTCGGGAATGCCGATCTGGCGATCCTTCATCGGATCGTACATGCTCACCGTCGGGCCGACCAACTGCATCAGGTCCTTGTCGGAGGAGATGATGGTGGTGTCGCCGCCGGCCTCGCAGGCCAGCCGGCAATAGGTCGCGATGAGGTCGTCGGCCTCGAACCCTTCCATCTCGAGACAGGGCAGGTTGAACGCCCTGGTCGCCTGGCGGATGAGGCCGAATTGCGGGATCAGGTCTTCCGGCGGCGCCGAACGGTTGGCCTTGTATTCGGGATAGAGATCGTTGCGGAAGGTTTTCGACGAATAGTCGAAAATGACGGCGAAATGCGTCGGCACGATGCCGACATCGGTGTTGCGGGCATCCTGCATCAGCTTCCACAACATGTTGCAGAAGCCGGACACGGCGCCGACCGGCAGGCCGTCGGACTTGCGGGTCAGCGGCGGCAGCGCATGATAGGCACGGAAGATGTAGCCGGAGCCGTCGACAAGAAAGAGATGATCGCCTTTTTTCATGCCGGCAGGGATAGCGCGGCGCGGCGGCTTGGTCCATGCCAAAGGCACCGCTTCCAGCAACACCCTGACAGGCAGGCGACGGGTTGGTTGGAAAGAGCTGAAATCGGCATTATTTTCGCCCGCGGGAGGGCTTGGTCCCGCCTGTCGAACGGCAGCTCACGGCCATGTTACAAAAGTGTAATATTCGTGCCCTTGAATCGCCACGTTCGAGGACACAGATAAATGTCATCGGCAATTTTCGCCGACGTCCGGAGCAAGGCCCGTCCCCCGCCTATCCCGGACACCTGCGGCAGCCTATCCCCCCTCTCCGGGCTGCCGCATCGTTTCGAGTAGAAGGGCCGCCGTGGTTCCCCCTCCACCACGGCGGTCTTTTTTTGTTTCGAATAAACGCTTGAGCCCGTGGTCCAATGCTCCCGGGCTTTTCGTTTGTCCGCTCTGCCTTTACGGTTCCGGCACTGAATCGAAAGGCTCGCCAATGTCAATTTCCCCCGTTCTCGACCGTCTCGACAAGAATCTCGACCAGAGCCTGGAGCGCCTGTTCGGCCTGCTCCGGATCAGGTCGATCTCCACCGATCCGGCCTATGCCGCCGATTGCCGCAAGGCGGCCGAATGGCTGGTGGAAGAACTCAAGGTGATCGGCTTCGACGCCAGCGTCCGCGACACGCCCGGCCACCCGATGGTGGTTGCGCATCATGACGGGCCGGCCGGTTCACCGCATGTGCTGTTCTATGGCCACTATGACGTACAGCCGGTCGATCCGATCGAGCTTTGGGAAAACGACCCGTTCGCGCCGGCGGTCAAGGAGATCGAGCCCGGCCACAAGGTGATCACCGGGCGCGGCTCGGCCGACGATAAGGGTCAGTTGATGACCTTCGTCGAGGCTTGCCGGGCCTGGAAGCAGGTGCATGGCAATCTGCCGTGCCGCATTACTATCTTGTTCGAGGGAGAGGAGGAGTCGGGCTCGCCGTCGCTGAAGCCCTTCCTCGAGGCCAATGCCGATGAACTCAAGGCCGATTTCGCGCTGGTCTGCGATACCAGCATGTGGGACCGCGACACGCCGTCGATCTGCGTGGGGCTGCGCGGGCTGGTTGGCGAGGAGATCATCGTGAAGGCCGCCGACCGCGACCTGCATTCGGGTCTCTATGGCGGCGCCGCTGCCAACCCGATCCGCATCCTGGCAAAGGTGCTGGCCGACATTCACGACAAGGACGGCCATATCACCATCCCGGGCTTCTATGACGGCGTCGAGGAAACGCCGTCGCAGATCCTGAAATCATGGGAAACGCTGGGCGAAACGGCCGAGACGTTCCTTGGCCCCGTCGGCCTGTCGATTCCGTCGGGCGAAAAGGGCCGCTCGCTGCTGGAACTCACCTGGGCACGGCCGACGGCCGAGTTCAACGGCATCACCGGCGGCTATACCGGCAAGGGCTTCAAAACAGTGATTGCGGCGCAGGCCTCGGCGAAAGTATCTTTCCGCCTCGTCCACAAGCAGGATCCCAGGAAGATCCGCGCCGCCTTCCAGCAATTCGTCAGGGATCGCATTCCGGCCGACTGTTCGGTGGAGTTCCACCCGCATGGTGGCTCGCCGGCGATCCAGCTTTCCTACGACTCGCCGTTCCTGGCCAAGGCCAAGACGGCGCTGTCGGACGAATGGCCGAAGCCGGCGGTGACGATCGGCAGCGGCGGCTCGATCCCCGTGGTCGGCGATTTCCAGACCTATCTCGGCATGGAATCGCTGCTGGTCGGTTTCGGCCTCGACGACGACCGCATCCACTCGCCCAACGAAAAGTATGAGTTGAGTTCGTTCCACAAGGGCCAGCGCTCCTGGGCGCGCATTCTGGACGCGCTGACGCGCTGAGCCGGGAACTCACGAAAGGCGGGAAAATCAAGTTTATGTTGATTTTTCCGCCGATCACGGCAAGGACGGGTTGCCAGCGCAACGTGCTGGAGCGCGCGCGTCCGCTCGATGGATGCGCGATGCCGAAAGCGCGACCCCGGAGAAGACGATGAGCGATATCCGTTTCCACAAAAACGATCTGCCCGACCTGTCCCGCTACAATGTCGGGGCGGTTGCCATCGATACGGAAACGCTGGGCCTGAACCCGCATCGCGACCGGTTGTGCGTGGTGCAGATTTCACCCGGCGACGGCAGCGCCGACGTCATCCAGATCGCGCCGGGCCAAAAGGAAGCGCCGAACCTCGTCAAACTCTTGGGAAACCACAGCGTGACCAAGCTGTTCCACTATGGGCGCTTCGACCTTGCCGTGCTCTACCATGCGTTCGGTGTGATGCCCGAGCCGGTATTCTGCACCAAGATCGCCTCGCGGCTGACCCGCACCTACACCGACCGGCATGGTCTCAAAGACATCTGCTTCGAGCTTCTGGGCGTCGGCCTGTCCAAGGCGCAGCAATCGTCGGACTGGGCGGCCGAAACGCTGTCGCCCGAACAACTCGAATACGCCGCATCCGACGTGCTCTATCTGCACCGGCTGCGCGACGTGCTGGCGGCGCGGCTGGCGCGCGAGGATCGCACGAAAGAGGCCGACGCCTGTTTCCGCTTCCTGCCGACACGCGCCAAGCTTGACCTCATGGGCTGGGACGAAGAGGATATTTTCGCTCATAGCTGACGGCGTCGCGGCGCTGCCGCCGATGTTCCGTCCGGGACCAGATGCCGGCCGTCGTGTTCCGTCGGCTCGAAAAGAGGGATGACATGACGGACAGGAAGCCCATATCGACCGCGCCCACCGACGGTTCCAAGGTCACCGTGACCTGGAAGGACGGCGACGGCGTGCTCAACGAATCCATCGCGCAATACCGAGACGGCGGCTGGTGGGTCTACATCGACAGCGATACGCAGAAGAAGGTCGAGCCGACGAGCTGGCGGCCCGCCGCGAGCGACGACGGCGACCAATGAGCAGGCCGCTGGCGAGGCCGGCCGCTTTCGCATAGCCTGAAGCCGTTGATATCGAGGCCGATTCGGGGCTTTCCGCTCCGCGCTCGCCTCTTGCTCGGAGGGAAATCGCCATGGGCGTCGAAAGCCTGCTCGTCTTCATCATCATCGGTGCCATCGCCGGCTGGCTCGCCGGTCTCATCGTCTCCGGTTTCGGCTTCGGCCTGATCGGCAACATCATCGTCGGCATCATCGGCGCGTTCATCGCGGGCTGGCTGTTCCCGCGGATCGGCTTGTCCATCGGCGGCGGCATCCTCGCCTCCATTATTCACGCCACCATCGGCGCCATCATCCTGCTGATCCTGGTCAGGGTCCTGAAGCGAGCCTGAGGCCGGGCACCGAGGAGCGCGCCATGAAACAGAATACGCTCTATCTCGTCATTGGCGCGCTCGTCGCCGTGGTCATCGCGCTCGGCGTCTACGTCTACCGCGAACAGACCAAGCCGAAAGGCGTTGAACTCAAGATCGACGACAAGGGCATCTCGATCCAGCAGAACTGAACGGAGCCCGGGCTTGCCGGCTCCGCATTGCTCCCCACGCCTGACTATCGCTGCCTGCCGGATTTAACCCGCCTTTAAACCGCCGCATCTACTCTGCAACCCGAACGCCATAGGCATCGGGATATCAAGCGCAGCGCATGGCGAACCGCAGAGACAGCCGCATCGAACCCAGTTTCGAGGGACCGCCACAAGCGAGATCCCAGACCGGTCTTTCGGTGAGCGAGGAGGATCGCGTCGTGCCCAGCAACCGCAAAGCCTCCGCCAAACGCAAACCGCCAAAGGCAAAATCGTCGCGTGCCAGGCGCGGCAGGAGCCGGCGCGGCCTGTTCGGCGTGCTCGGCCGGCTGGTCTACTGGTGCTTCGTGCTGGCCATCTGGGGCGGCATCGCCGTGGCCGGCGTCGTCGTCTACTACGGTGCCAAGATGCCGGCGGCCACGACCTGGTCGATCCCCGATCGCGCGCCCAATATCAAGATCGTCTCCGCCGACGGCCAACTGCTCGCCAATCGCGGCATGAGCGGCGGCGAGGCGGTCGGCCTGCACGAAATGTCGCCCTACATCCCCGAGGCGGTCATCGCCATCGAGGACCGCCGCTTCTATTCGCATTTCGGCGTCGACCCGATCGGCCTGTCGCGCGCCATGGTCGCCAATCTCGCCGGCGGGCATTTCTCGCAAGGCGGTTCGACGCTGACGCAGCAACTGGCCAAGAACCTGTTCCTGACGCCAGACCGGACGTTGGAGCGCAAGGTGCAGGAGGTGCTGCTGGCGCTGTGGCTGGAGCACAAGCACACCAAGGACCAGATCCTCGAAATGTACCTCAACCGGGTCTATTTCGGCTCGGGCGCCTATGGCGTCGAAGCGGCCTCGCGCCGTTATTTCGGCAAGAGCGCGCGCGATGTCACCTTGTCGGAGGCGGCGCTGCTTGCCGGTCTCCTGAAGGCGCCGTCGCGACTGTCGCCGGCACGCGACCCCAAGGCCGCCGAGGACCGCGCGCAGCTGGTGCTCGCCGCCATGCGCGACGAGGGCAAGATCAGCGCCAAGGAGCTGACCACGGCGATGAGCGCGCCGGCAACGCGCGCGCCGTCCTACTGGACAGGCTCGGAAAACTACGTTGCCGATACCATCATGGAAGAACTGCCCGATCTGATCGGCGACGTGCGCGGCGACATCGTCATCGATTCTACCGTCGACCTGAACCTGCAGAAGCTCGCGGAACAATCGATCCGCCGGCTGATCGACGAAAGCGGCAAGAAGCTCAACGTCACCCAGGGCGCGCTGGTGTCGATCGACGATTCGGGCGCGGTGCGCGCCATGGTCGGCGGCTACGATTATTCGACCAGCCAGTTCGACCGCGCCTCGGAAGCGCGCCGGCAGCCCGGTTCGGCGTTCAAGCCGTTCGTCTACATGGCCGCCCTCGAGGCCGGCCGCACGCCCGACAGCGTGCGCAACGATGCGCCGATCAAGATCGGCAAATGGACACCCGACAATTACGGCGGCAAGTATTTCGGGAAGGTGACGCTGGCAACCGCCTTGGCGAAGTCGCTGAACTCGGTGGCGGCCCAGCTGACCATGGAAGTGGGGCCGGACGCAGTGGTCGAGGCGGCGCATCGCATGGGCATCCAGTCCGATCTGCAGGCCAACACCTCGATCGCGCTAGGCACGTCGGAAGTGACGCCGCTGGAGCTGACCTCGGCCTATGTGCCTTTCGCCAATGGCGGCTACAAGCCGGACATCCATTTCATCCGCCGCGTGACATCAGCCGAGGGCAAGGTGCTGTACGACGCCGGCAGCGGCAGCGCGCCGCGCGTGGTGAAGCCCGAGATCGTCGGCATGATGAACTCGATGATGACCGGGACGGTGGAGATCGGCACGGCCAGGAAGGCGGCCTTCACCTGGCCGTCGGCCGGCAAGACCGGCACCAGCCAGAATTCGCGCGACGCCTGGTTCGTCGGCTACACCGCCAATCTCACCACCGGCGTATGGTTCGGCAATGACGACGGCAGCCCGATGAAGAAGGTCACCGGCGGCGCGCTGCCGGCGCAGGCCTGGCACGAGTTCATGGTCGCCGCGCATGAGGGCGTGCCCGTGCGGCCGCTGCCTGGTACCTGGAAATCGACGCCGGCCGATAGGATCGTGCCGGACGAAATCCCGTCGGCCGATGCGACACAGCCGGCTCCGAAGCCGCAAGCGCCTGTCGGCCAGTCGGCGCCCGCTGCCGTCGCGGCGCAGCCAGCGCCGGTTCGCGCGCCCCGCCCGGCCCAGACGGTCGACGCCGACGGTTTCGATATGCCGGGCGACTCCGGAACCACCGCCTCGGTCGGACATCCGGTGCCGCCGGGCAGTGTCGGCGGTCCGCTCAAGAAGCGGCAGACGTCGATCCTCGACATTCTCGGCGGAGGCTAGCGGCAACTCGCCTCTCGCCAGCGCCACACCGTTCGGCTACACCTCCCGACATGGCAGAGATCGACACCAGGAAGACCATTGTGCTGACCGGCGCCAGCCGTGGCATCGGCCATGCCACGGTCAAGCGTTTCTCGCGCGAGGGCTGGCGCGTCATCACCTGCTCGCGCCAGGCATTTGCCGAGGATTGCCCGTGGCCGGCCGGGCCCGAGGACCACATCAAGGTCGATCTCGCCGACCAGGAGGATGTCGGCATCGCCGTCTCCGAAATCCGCCACCGGCTCGAGGCGCATGGCGGCCAGCTGCACGCGCTGGTCAACAATGCCGGCATTTCGCCAAAGCTCAAGGACGGCAACAGCCGCATGAACTCCATCGACACGCCGATGCATGTCTGGCGCGACGTGTTCCAGGTCAATTTCTTCGCGCCGATCATGCTGGCGCGCGGGCTGTTCAAGGAACTGGCATCGGCGAAAGGGTCGATCGTCAACGTCACCTCGATCGCCGGCACCCGGGTGCATCCCTTCGCCGGCACCGCCTATGCGACATCGAAGGCGGCGCTCGGCTCGCTGACGCGCGAGATGGCGCATGATTTCGGGCCGCACGGGATCCGCGTCAACGCCATTGCGCCGGGCGAAATCGACACGGCGATCCTGTCGCCGGGCACGGACAAGATCGTCGAGACCATTCCGCTCAGGCGGCTGGGTACCACGGCCGAGGTCGCCGACATCATCTTCTTCCTGTGCTCCGGGCAGGCGTCTTATGTGACCGGCTCGGAAATCCACATCAATGGCGGCCAGCACGTGTGATGGGCTGACCTCAGGCTAGGGATCGTTCATCCGGTCATGGTGAGAACAGCCTTGCCGCTGAAGCTGCGCTGTCGCAGCGCATCCAGGGCTTGGGCGATGTCGGTCCATGGCATGGTCAGGGCGACGCGGGTTTCCAGCCGGCCGGCCGCAACGAGAGCGAGCAGCGAGGCGATGTCCGAGCCAATGCCCGCGCCAGACGTGTAGTAGGCGAAAGTCTGAAGCCTCGCCCCCTCGTGACCCGGAACGAACTGGCGGAACCCAATTGGCGTGAGTTCGCCACTGCTTGAGCCGAACATGACGATCGTCCCGCCGGGCGCGACGCGTTCGATCGCGTGGGCAAGGCTTTGGCCGCCGACCGATTCGGTGATCAGCGAGAACGGCCCCTCAGCCAGTTCGATCGCCTCGACGACTTGCCCGGCACCCAGGCGGCGGAGATCCTCGCCATGCCGGGAGGCCGCGACCGCGGTCACGCTCGCGCCCTGTTCGCGCGCGATCTGGATCTGGAAACGGCCGACCGCTCCACTTGCGCCGGTGATCAGGACCCGTTGGCCGGCAAGGTCGCCGCCATGGCGCAAAGTCCTGAGCGCGGTGGTGCCCGCGACCGGAAGCGTGGCCGCGGAAACGAAGCTGACGTCATCCGGCAGGACGGCGAGGCGGTCAGTCGAAACCGCGACGCGTTCGGCCCAGCCCGCCTGGTCGACCAGAGCCGCGACCCGGGCGCCCACGGCTGGCCCGGAGCCGTCGGCCGCTGGCCGTTCGACGATCCCGACGAGGTCCTGGCCGGGTATCCAGCCGTCCGGGCGTATGGTGAGCAGGCGCAATTCGCCGCGATTCAACGAGGTTGTGTGGACCGAGACAAGCGCCTCGTTTGCGAGAGGCCGTGGGTCCTCGACCTCGGCAAGCGTCAGTCCGGCGGGGCTGTCGGAAGATATGGCTAGGGCGAGCATGAGACGTACCTTCCTGCTGGTTTGTGGATGCAAAGCGCGGTGGCATCCTGATCAACCGGGTGCATGGGCAAGCTGGAACCTATCGACTTCCCAGCTTGAAGAATTTAGCTATCGTGGCGTTTAATCGCTAAAAGCCGTCAATCATGAGACAACCTCTTCGTTACCCATGGCTCGATTTCAATGTGGATGACGTCCTCGCACCGGCAATCGCCGTGCGCGTCGACGTTACCGAAACCAGGGCCGAAGTCCCCTCCCATCGGCATCGCAAAGGCCAACTCGTCTTCGCGCTCGGCGGTGGCGTCACATGCCGCGTCCCGAGCGGCCTGTGGATGGTGCCGCCGCATTGCGGGGTGTGGATTCCCGGCGACATGGAGCACAGCAATATCGCGACCGCCAACGCCCGGATCTTCTTCGTCTACATCGAGCCGGGAGCCGCCGAATTGCCGGACCGGTGCTGCACCCTTTCGGTCTCGCCGCTGCTGCGCGAACTGATCATCGAACTGTCCGATGGCGTGGGGGATGATGAGGCGAGGGATGCGCTTTTGATCAGGATGCTGCTTGCTGAGCTGCCGCGCATGCCTGTCCAGCGGCTGCATCTGCCGATCTCATCCGAGCCGCGATTGAGGCGGATCGCCGAAGCGTTGGCGCAGGATCCCGCCGACCGCAGCACATTGTCGCAATGGGCCAGCCGGGTTGCGCTCAGCGAGAGCAATCTCGCCCGTCTCGTCGTGAAGGAGACTGGCTTAAGCTTCGGACGCTGGCGCCAGCAGTTGCATCTGATCGTCGCAATTCGAGAACTTGCCTCCGGTGCGAGCGTGCAGCAGGTCTCCGGCGATCTCGGCTATGATTCCGTCACCGCCTTCATCACCATGTTCAAGAAGGCGCTTGGCAAGCCGCCGGCAAAATACCTCGGCAGCGTCGCGCAAAATGGCGGCTCTGCCTTCGTGGCGTGATCAACCTGGCTGCAGGCGGAGCACCTCGAGCATCCATTGTTGGACCAGGCGACGCCTTGTAGATTCGAACGACACCTTGGAGATGGAAACATGGCGCTCAAGCGGATGGACAACGTAGGAATCGTCGTCGAAGACCTCGGAGAGGCGGTTGATTTCTTTCGCGAACTCGGCCTCGAGCTCGAAGGACGGGCCACGATCGAAGGAGAATGGGCCGGACGTGTCACCGGACTGGGCGATCAGCATGTCGAGATTGCCATGATGCGCACACCGGACGGCCATAGCCGGCTCGAGCTCTCCCGGTTCCTCAGGCCGCCTGTCGTCGCAGATCACCGGAACGCCCCGGTCAACGCCCTAGGCTACCTCCGCGTCATGTTCACCGTGGATGACATCGACGAGACGCTTGAAAGGCTCCGCACGCGCGGCGCGCAGCTCGTAGGCGAAGTAGTCCAGTATAAAGACGTGTATCGGCTCTGCTACATCCGTGGGCCTGAGGGGTTGCTCATCGGACTCGCCCAAGAACTCGGTTAAGCGCAATACGAAGAAATGGCAGGAGTGGCCGATGTCAGCGGGCGCGTCCAAGGCCGCCCCACCTGTTCGAGGTCCAGCCCTCCACGGTCGGCCGCGTTCTCGCTAAGCACGGATTAGGTCCGTGCAGGATCGGCTCAGGCGGCGGACGGTTCAGCCGCCCGCGGCTTGTGACCAAGCACCTCTTCCACGATGCCGCGCGCGATCTCGCGTTCGCCCATGATCACCGTATCGGCGCCGAGCCCCTTGAGATGCTCGACCTCGGCATCGGAATGGGCGCGGGCGACGACGTTGATGGCGGGATTGGCGGCGCGCGCACGCAGCACGATCTGACCGGCCTCGAAGGCATTGGGGATGGCCAGGATTAGCCGTTTTGCGCCTTCGGGGTTGGCGGCTGCAAACACTTCGGCATTGGCGGCGTTGCCGGCCACGGTCTCGATGCCCTCGGCCCTGAGCTTCACCAGTGTCTTGTCGGCATCCTCGACCACCAGGAAGGGCAGGGCGGCTTCCTTCAACGCAGCGCCGACGAGACTGCCGACACGGCCGTAGCCGATCAGGATCGCGTGGCCGCTGAGGGCTGTTCTTGGCGGCGGCCCATCTTCCTGCTTCGCCGCCGAGGCTACGGAAGCCACCTGGCCGGGCTCCGTCGCCGGGCCGACCGGTTTGGGCTCCACAGGCGGCGCCGTCCTGGCGGCGCGGGCCTCGAGCCATGGCTTCATCCAGTCGATGACCAGGAACATCACCGGGTTGAGCACGATCGAAAGGATGGCGCCCGCCAGGATGAGATCGCGCCCCTGTTCGGGCAGCAGTTTCAGCCCGACGCCGAGTTCGGCCAGGATGAAGGAGAACTCGCCGATCTGGGCAAGGCTCGCCGAAATCATCAGCGCCGTCGCCAGGGGATAACCGAAGGCGACGACGATGAGGAAGGCCGCCAGCGACTTGCCGACGACGATGATGGCGAGCGTTGCCAGAATCGGCAAGCCGTTGCTGAACAGGCTGAACGGGTCGAACAG
This sequence comes from Mesorhizobium sp. B2-2-4, assembly GCF_006442375.1. Taxonomy (NCBI): domain Bacteria; kingdom Pseudomonadati; phylum Pseudomonadota; class Alphaproteobacteria; order Hyphomicrobiales; family Phyllobacteriaceae; genus Mesorhizobium; species Mesorhizobium sp. B2-2-4. The sequence goes on from NZ_VFWB01000012.1 coordinate 94,564, forward strand.
CATACCGACCGAGACGAAGAACAGCACCGAGAAGGCATCGCGCAACGGCAGCGATTCCTCCGCGGCGCGGTGGCTGAGTTCGGACTCGCTCATGATCATGCCGGCGAAGAAAGCGCCCAGTGCCAGCGAGACGCCGAACAGCTTGGCCGCGCCGAAGGCGACGCCAAGCGCTATCGCCAGCACCGAAAGCCGAAACAGCTCGCGCGAGCCGGTATGGGCGACATAGTGCAGGATCCAGGGAATGACGCGGCGGCCTACCACCAGCATGACGATGACGAAGGCGGCGACCTTGGCCAGCGTGATGCCGACGACGCCCCAGATGCCGTAGCTCGCGGGCAGCGACAGCAGGCCGCTCGCATGGGCATCCGCCTGCTCCTGGCCGCCAAGCACGCCGGCAAGCGCTGGCAAAAGCACCAGGGCCAGCACCATGGCCAGGTCCTCGACGATCAGCCAGCCGACGGCAATGCGGCCGCGCTCGGTCTCGATCAGTCGACGCTCCTGCAGGGCGCGCAGCAGCACCACGGTCGAGGCCACCGACAGCGCCAGGCCAAAGACCAGTCCTGCTCCCGCCGACCAGCCGAGCATCCAGGAAAGCCCCGCGCCGAGTGCCGTGGCAAAGCCGATCTGGACGATGGCGCCGGGCACGGCAATGGCGCGGACCGACAGGAGATCCTTCAGCGAAAAATGCAGGCCGACGCCGAACATCAACAGGATGACGCCGATTTCGGCGAGCTCATTGGCAAGGCCTGCGTCAGCGACGAAACCGGGCGTGTTCGGCCCAACCAGCACGCCGGCCACGAGATAGCCGACCAACGGCGGAATGCGGAAGCGGTTGGCGAGAGCGCCGAAGACGAAAGCGAGCCCCAGACCGGCTACGATGGTGGCGATAAGGGGAGTGTCATGCGGCATTGTCTATGGAGCGCCTTTCAAGCCAGCGATGCAGGATATGCGCCGCCCGAAGCCGCCGCCTGCTTGCAATATGGTGGATTGGGTGTCGGCCACGCAACCCCGCAAAACCGGGAATTGCCGGTGAAGCGACAAATACCTCGCCGGTGGGCAAGCAAGCCGGAATTCGAGGTCAGCCGAAATCATGCGCCGCAACGGCGGCGCTCGATCGCCAACGATCAAGCTGCCCGCAACAGGGCCTCGATCTCGAATACCGCGTGGTTGGTCAGCGTCTTGGGAATTTCCGCGCTGACCTTGTCGCTGACTTCCTTGTGCAGGATCTTGCGCATCGCGCCGAGCACGAGCGGCGGCGCGATGAGGATGATTTCGTCAAAAGAGCCTCGATGAGCCAGCTTGTAGAGCCGTTCGGCGAGTTCGTCGGCAAAGCGCTCCTTGCCGATCCGATGCCAATCCGTCTCCTCAACCGCGCTGCGATGAACCGAGGGGCCGTCATTGTAGCGACCGGGACTGTCGCTGCCTTGCTCGCGCGTTGGCGGGTTGTCCTGCCTCATTTCCTGCACCACTTCGAGGTTCGGAAATTTGGTGTCACCTGCATTTCTGAGGAAGAGCGCTTTTTCTCCGTCGGCCACCATGATCCAGATGCCGTGCTTCAACTTGATCGCGCTCATGACGCCGGGCTCCTTCCTTCGCTGCCGCCACGCTTGGCTTCACGCCGCGGCCAGGTATGATTTTGAATTGCGCATGCGGAAGGAACGCGCCTCGATCCGGTAATGTTCCAGCCAAAAAGCCAGGTCATACGGACGCTCCGTCGAGGTGGAGGCGCGCGCACGACCGCCAGGCAGCTTTAATCTACTAAATTAGTAGAATTTAGAAAAAACGGTTTTGTCATAAGCGCGTTCGGCCCAAAAAAGAGGAGAAATCAAGGCCCGCGACAGCGGCTTGATGCCGGTCTCCGCAACAAGGTGGAATATTTTTCTCTTGGCCGCGGCCCTTTAGAAAAAGCGATTGCATCCCGGAAGGTGATGCGCGAGTGGGTTTCTTCAGCTTTTTCGCGCCCACGCGTAGAAGTGAAGACCAGATCAGGATTCCGTTCGTATCCATGCCGCAGCCCGCCCCCAAGCTCAATGCCTTCCCCGTCTTCGTACGGGTCGAGGACGAAGCCGTAACGATCGTCGGCGGCGGCGACGAAGCGTTGGCCAAGGCACGATTGCTTGGGCAGTCCAGCGCTACGCTGCGCATCGTCGCGGAGAGCGCCTCACCGGACATGCTCGGCTTCATCGCGCAGAGTGGCGCCACCCACATCGCGGCCTATGAGGCGAGCCGGCTGGAAGGCTCGGTGATGGTGTTCGCTGCCAGCGGCGATGAGGCGCTCGACCGGCGCGTTGTCCAGGATGCGCGCCGGCTCGGCATCCCCGTCAATGCGGTGGACCGGCCGGAGCTTTGCGATTTTTTCACCCCGGCGCTGGTCAATCGCGCACCGGTCGCGATCGCCATCGGCACGGAAGGCGCTGGGCCGGTGCTGGCGCAGATGCTGCGTGCCCGCATCGACCGCATGCTGTCGCCTTCGTTGGGCAGGCTGGCGGCTCTCGCCGCGTCGTTCCGGGCCGCCGCTGAAAGCCTGCCCAGGGGCAATTCGCGCCGCCGGTTCTGGAGCGAGTTCTTCGGCGGTGCGCCGGCGCGCGCCGTCGAAGCTGGCAAGCTTTCGCAGGCGCATGACGCAGCCGCCGATCTTCTGCGTTCGGCTGCATCCGCTTCAGGCCATATCGCCCTGGTTGGCGCGGGCCCCGGTGCCGAGGACCTTTTGACGCTGCGTGCGCATCGCCTGCTGATGGAGGCCGATGTCATCGTCCACGACGCGCTGGTGCCGGAGGCTGTCGTCGCCATGGGCCGACGCGACGCCGAGCGGCTGGCGGTCGGCAAACGCAAGGGCTGTCACACCAAGAGCCAGGCCGAGATCAACGCGCTGCTGGTCGAGCTTGGCCGCGAAGGCAAGCGTGTGGTGCGGCTGAAGTCGGGCGATCCCCTGGTGTTCGGCCGGGCCGGCGAGGAGATGGCGGCGCTGCGTGATGCGGGCGTGGCCTATGAGGTGGTTCCGGGCGTCACCGCTGCTTTCGCCGCCGCCGCCGATTTCGAATTGCCGCTGACGCTGCGCGGGGTTTCCTCCTCGATGGTGTTCACCACCGGTCATGATCTCAAGGGCAATTCGCTGCCCGACTGGGCCAAGCTTGCCATTTCGGGTGCCACCGTTGCTGTCTATATGGGCCGCTCGGTGGCCGCAGAGGTTGCCGGCCGGCTGATCGAGGCCGGGCTTTCGCCCGATACGGCGGTAGCCGTGGTCGAGAATGCCAGCCTCGGCAATCGCCGCCGTTTCCACGGCACGCTTGCCGACCTGCCGTCGTTGGAAGCGCGCGCCGATCTCTCAGGTCCGGTCATGACCATCATCGGCGATGCGGTCGCCGGCGCCAATTTCGAACGGTCCGAACCGCTCGCGGCACACAGGCATGAAGGTGCGCCCATAGCTGCCACCGAGGGAGTTCAGCAATGAAGATACTGACCGCCAACCGGCTCGCCGACGGCATCGCCGTCTGGTACGCAGACGGCGGCTGGGCCGAGAGGGCGGACCATGCCGACCTCGCCCATGACAAGGCGGCCGAGGATCGCCTGGAAGCGATCGGTGCCAAGGCCCACGCCGACAACGAAGTCCTCGACGTCAACCTCATCGATGCCGAAATCGTGAACGGCGTTGTCGAGCCGGTGCGGTTGCGCGAGAAGATCCGCGCCGCGGGCCCGACCATCCGCAACGATCTTGGCAAGCAGGCCTCCCGGGCGGCGTAAGCCCAGACCGGAAGTGAACACGGGCGGACGCGCCCTGAAAGACGAAGCATGTACCGCTACGATGAGTTCGATCACGATTTTGTCCAGGCCCGCGTCGCCGAGTTCAGCGACCAGGTCCAGCGCCGGCTCGCCGGCGAGATCACCGAGGACCAGTTCCGGCCGCTCAGGCTGATGAACGGCGTCTACCTGCAATTGCACGCCTATATGCTGCGCATCGCGGTGCCCTATGGCACGCTGAACGGCAAGCAGTTGCGCATGCTCGGCCACATCGCGCGCAAATACGACAAGGGCTACGGCCATTTCACCACGCGCCAGAACATCCAGTTCCACTGGCCGGCGCTGTCCGACATTCCTGCGATCCTGGCCGATCTGGCGAGTGTCGAGATGCACGCCATCCAGACCAGCGGCAATTGTATCCGCAACGTCACCGCGGACCATTTCGCGGGTGCGGCGGCCGACGAGGTCGCCGATCCGCGTCCCTATGCGGAAATCCTGCGCCAGTGGTCATCTGTTCATCCGGAGTTTTCCTACCTGCCGCGCAAGTTCAAGATCGCGGTAACCGGCGCGGAGCGCGACCGCGCCGCCATCCAGACCCACGACATCGGCCTGCACCTGAAGAAGAACGCGGCCGGCGAGCTCGGCTTCGCCGTCTATGTCGGCGGCGGCCAGGGGCGCACGCCGATGGTCGCCAGGAAGATCCGCGATTTCCTGCCGGAAGCCGACCTTTTGTCCTACTGCACGGCGATCCTGCGCGTTTACAACCTGCATGGCCGCCGCGACAATAAGTTCAAGGCGCGCATCAAAATCCTGGTCCACGAGACCGGCGTCGAGGAGATCACGCGCCAGGTCGAGGCGGAATGGCAGCAATTGAAGGACGCCGAGTTGAAGCTGCCGGAAGCAGACATCCGCGCCATCGACGCCTATTTCGCGCCACCAGCGCTGACCGCGCGGCCGGACGGCGACGAGGCTGTAAAGCTGGCACGCCTCGATTCCAAGGGCTTCTCGGATTGGCTCGACCAGAACGTGGTGACGCATCGCCACCCCGACTATGCGGCGGTGACCATCTCGCTGAAGGGTATCGGCGAAGTGCCGGGCGATGCGACCGACAGCCAGATGGAAGCGATTGCCGATATCGCCGAGAAGTATGGATACAACGAGTTGCGCGTCAGCCACGAGCAGAACCTGATCCTGCCGCATGTGGCGCGCGCCGACCTGAAGGCGGTCTATGACGCGCTGGTCGATATCGGCCTGGCGACCGCCAATTCGAACCTGATATCGGACATCATCTCGTGCCCGGGCCTCGACTATTGCGCGCTGGCCACAGCGCGTTCGATCCCGATCGCGCAGGAGATCTCGCGTCGCTTCGCCTCGCTGGAGCGGCAGCGCGAGATCGGCGAGTTGAAGCTGAAGATCTCCGGCTGCATCAATGCCTGCGGCCATCACCATGTCGGACACATCGGCATTCTCGGAGTCGAAAAGAAAGGCACCGAGCTGTACCAGGTGACGCTTGGCGGTTCGGCCGACGAGAACACTTCGGTGGGCGAGATCATCGGCCGCGGCTTCTCGTCGGAAGAGATCACCGACGCCATCGAGCAGATCGTCGAGACCTATCTCGGCCTTCGGCTCAACTCACAAGAGAAATTCATCGACGCCTACCGCCGTGTCGGTCCCGCGCCGTTCAAGGAGGCGCTCTATGCTGGCGAAGCCAAGGCCGCTTGACCCTATCGTCGACGCCGATGACGGCATCGCCGCCAAAGCGGCGGGGTTTGACGCGCTTTACGGCCACCTGAATCCGCTCGACATCATCGAACGCGCGGCAGGCGACCTGTTTCACGATGAGATTGCCGCGGTGTCTTCCTTCGGTGCCGATTCGGCCGTGCTACTGCACATGATTTCCGAAGTCGATCGCTCGCTGCCGGTCATCTTTCTCGATACTGGCAAGCATTTCGAGGAGACGCTCGGCTATCGCGACGCCCTGGTCGCCGATTTCGGGTTGACCAACATCCAGGTGATCAAGCCCGACGAGGCAGCACTCGAGCGGATCGATCCGACCGGCAATCTGCACCAGACCAACACCGACGCCTGCTGCGACGTGCGCAAGGTCGAGCCGCTGGCACGGGGCGTGGCGCCTTTCCGCGCCTGGTTCACCGGCCGCAAACGCTTCCAGGCCTCGACGCGCGCAGCACTTCCGGTGTTCGAGGCGGTCGGCCCACGTATCCGCATCAATCCGCTGGCGCACTGGACGACGTCGGACCAGGCGGACTACATGCGCGCGCATGCACTGCGGGAAAATCCGCTGGTCGCCTATGGCTATCTGTCGATCGGCTGCTTCCCGTGCACCCAGCCGGTGCAGCCGGGCGAGGACGCGCGCAGCGGCCGCTGGGCCGGCCATGCCAAGACCGAGTGCGGCATTCACCTGTCGGGACTGGAGAAGTCGCTGACCGACGCATCGTTATAGGGTATGCTGATATTCAGGTGAGGCCGGCCTGCAAACGGCGGCTTCGGGGGCTCACGTACTACAAGTACGCTCCGCTCCGGCTCTCGGAAGCTACCGTTTTCGACTCGGGCCTGCTTGAATCTCCACACCCCCTTGAGCTCTTTGAATTTTAGGAAATTTCGATGACTGAACCGACGATACCGGAGACCCGCCTCTGGACCCCGACGGGTTTTCGGGAGGATGAGTGGGCTCATGCCGAAGGCGCGGAAGCGCTGTCCGGCAATGGCCGCTTCATCCTGCCGCTGCAGGCGTTTCTCGATCTCGATCCGGAGGTGCGCCGGTCGGCCAAGGAAAGGATCGGTGTCGTGCTGCAACCCGGCGATCAGCTCGAAAGGATTGCTGGCCTGCTCGACCAACTGTCGCTGGTGGCGCTGGCTTTTCCGTCGTTCAGCGATGGCCGCTCCTTCTCAAAGGGCGAATTGCTGCGCAGCCGACATCATTTCGAAGGTGCCGTGCGCGCCACCGGCCAGGTGCTGGTCGACCAACTGCCGCATATGCTGCGGCTCGGTTTCGATGAATTCGAAATCTCCAATCCCGTGCTCTTGAAGCGGCTGGACGAAGGCCGCACCGGCGGATTGGGACTCTACTACCAGCCTGCCGCCGTGCCGAAGCCCAAGGGACCAAAATACTCCTGGCGTCGGCTGCGTGCCGGCTGACGTCACGACACTTCCAGCGACAGGTTTGCGGCCGCCTGTCCTCTCCCGTCACGACGACAGGAGGTGCCGCCGGCGGATCGGGGACAGCAGAGCCAGGCAGAAGATGGCTACGCCGCCATCCGTGCCTGGCGAAACGACACCAGCTTGCCGCTGTTTTCATCCCACAGCGCCAGCTTGACGCAGCGCAGGCTCTCAAGAAGGGTGATGCGGCCTATGCCGCGCAGTTCCGGATAATCGCGCAGCACTTCCTGCAGGCGGTAGCCTGGCACCTTCGCGGAGAGGTGATGGACATGATGGACACCGATGTTGCCGGTGAACCAGTTCAGCACCGGCGGCAGGTCATAATAGGAGGATCCGTGCAAGGCGGCACGCTGGAACTCCCACTCATCGTCCTTCGCCCATTCGGTCTCCTCGAACTGGTGCTGGACATAGAACAGCCAGATGCCGGCGGATCCGGCAAGGATGACGATCGGCAGGTGGACGACCAGAAAAGCGCCAATACCGACGAACCATATCAGGATCGACGCTGCCAGAACGATGGCGAGGTTGGTGGCCATCGAGGATACCCAGGGCTTCAGGCCACCGCGCATCATCCCGACCGGCAGCCTTTGCTCGAAGATGAAGAGCCATATCGGCCCCAGTCCGAACATGACCAAGGGATGGCGATAGAGACGATAGGCGAGGCGACCTCTCCAGGACATCCGCCGGTACTCCGCGACCGTCAACGTCTTGATATCGCCAACGCCGCGCTCGTCGAGATTACCCGCGCTGGCATGATGGGTGGCATGAGCACTCCGCCAGCAATCATAAGGCGTCAGCGTAAGCACGCCCAGGACGCGGCCTATCCAGTCATCGGCGGTGCGGTTGGCGAAGAAAGATCCGTGCCCGCAATCGTGCTGGATCATGAAAATCCGCACCAGGAAGCCCGCCGCCGGCAAGATCAGCACCAGCCCCCACCAATGGCCATAGGCAAAGGCGATCGAGGACAGCGCCCAGAGTGCTGCGAAAGGGATCAGGGTGATCGCCAGTTCGACGGCGCTGCGCCGCCTGTCCGGCTTCTTGTAGCGCGCCAGGATCTTCAACCAGGCGCGCTTACTGTTGGCGGCAGTCTCAGGGGAAATCATGTTCATCATGAAGCATAGGCGGAGGGGCCCGGCTCCCGCAAGGCTAATCACGAGAAATTACCGCGCGTAATTGTCGCGATGGGGCGCGGGATCCTCGATCCAGGCCGCGACTTCAGGTTCTGTTCTAACCCTGCAACTCTGCCAACCCGGATCGCATCCGGTCACATGCATCAATGGCGCGCGCCGCCAGCCATGCTGTTTTCCAGGCCGTCGAGACGTTCGAGCTGGTCCCGGAAGCGGTCGGGAATGTCTTTCTCGGCGCGAAAGGCCGGCAGCGCATGCAGAAAGCGTCTCACCGCCGCCGTGCCTAGCTGGCGCCGGATTTCGGCGGCGATCCGATCTTTCTTTTCGCCCTTGTCGCGGGGTGTCATTTCAAAAATCCTGTGTCGGTTCGAAAATCCTCCAGCCAGCAAATGGTTCCCCGATCGCGCCGCCGGGGCAAGCAAAGGTGGAAGCTATGGTAAAGTTTGAATTAAAATCGAAGCATCGCACTGATCGCCATTCGGTTTGAACGGCTGGGCGCGTGCCTTCGCTTACCCCTTGATTTTTGCCCACCAAACCTCGATATCGGGCTCAAAATCCACACTATTCGAGATGATGGGAAACGGCGATGAGCGACCAGGCAAAAGACGAACGCGCGCCCGACGAAATTGAGGCGACCGAAGCCAATGCCGAGCGCACGGAAGGTGGCGTCGATGGCGATTATGAAGCGGTTGTGCGGCTCCTGAAGGAGAATGAAGAGCTGAAGGACAGGGCGCTTCGCGTTGCGGCCGAGATGGAGAACCTGCGTCGCCGCACCGCGCGCGACGTGCATGACGCGCGTACCTATGCGGTCGCGAACTTCGCCCGCGACATGCTGTCGGTTTCGGACAATCTGCGCCGCGCGCTGGACGCTATTCCCGCCGAGGCCAAGGCGTCCGGCGATGCGGGTTTCAAGGCGCTGATCGACGGCGTCGATCTCACCGAGCGTGCCATGCTGTCCGCACTGGAGCGGCACGGCGTCAAGAAGCTCGCGCCGGAAGGCGAGAAGTTCGATCCCAATTTCCACCAGGCCATGTTCGAAGTGCCCAATCCCGATGTGCCGGCCAACACGGTGGTGCAGGTCGTGCAGCCGGGCTATTCGATCGGGGAGCGGGTGCTGCGCCCGGCCATGGTCGGCGTTGCCAAGGGCGGCCCGAAAATCGCCGCCGGCGAAGCGCCGGTCGAGCCGGGGCCCGTCAACGAGCAGGCGGAGAAGGATGCGTAGTTAGGGGAATAGCGCAGTAAGGCAGTAAGGCAGTAAGGGGCGTATCAACAGTACGGCTTCGTGCTAAACATACTTCCCTACTCCCCTGCTGCCTTACTCCCTGGTCCCGCCCTTGAACCCCATCGCGCTTCTCGACTATGCCGGCGTTGCGGTCTTCGCGGCGACAGGTGCGCTTGCCGCGTCGCGCAAGCAGCTCGACGTTATCGGCTTCCTTTTCCTGGCGTGCGTCACCGGCATCGGCGGCGGCACTCTTCGCGACGTCATCCTTAACCTGCCGGTTTTCTGGATCGCCAATTCCAGCTATGTGCTGATCTGCGCGGCGGTTTCGGTGCTGGTGTTTTTCAGCGCGCACCGTGTCGAATCCCGCTGGAAGTGGCTGCTCTGGCTCGACGCCGTCGGGCTAGCCGCTTTTTCGGTGATGGGTGCGGCCAAAGGGTTGGCCATCACCGGTTCGCCAGTCGTTTCCGTCATCACCGGCGTGCTGACCGCCACATTCGGCGGCATCCTGCGCGACGTGCTGGCAGGGGAGCCTTCGGTGCTGCTGAGGCCGGAAATCTATGTTACGGCCGCCCTGGTTGGCGCGTCGATCTTCACATTGGGCGATGTCGCCGGACTGCCGCAGATCGTGTCAGGCTTGGCCGGTTTCGCCGCGGCATTCGCCGTGCGCGGCGGCGCGCTCAAATTCGGCTGGTCGTTTGCGTCCTACAAGAGCCGGCCCGGCAGGCGGCCGGAGGATATTTCGTGAGAGAAGGGATTAGGGGTTAGTGATTAGTGAGTAGTGAGTAGTGATTAGGGTTAATCAGTAGGTGTAAATTATGATGTCTTCACTACTGACTACTGACTACTGACTACTGACTACCGATCACGCCGCAAAACGCTGCGCTTCCCCGCCGTAATAATTGACGTAGCGGGCGCCGATCTCCTTGACCGGCATCACCACGAACACATCGACCGTCGAGAATTCACGATCGATGACGCAGCCGTCGCCGATGCGGGCGCCGACCCTGAGATAGCCCTTGACCAAGGGCGGCATCGCAGCGATCGCTGCCTTGGCATTGACCGCCTCGATCGGCATCAGGTCCATGGAACAATAGCGCCCGGCGACGGCGCGCACGTCCCAAGCCGAATTCGTGCGGCAGTGATGCGCCAGATAGGTGAGCGCCTCGGCATGGGCCGCCGGCACCGTGCCCTGGAAAGACGCACAGCCGGTCATCACGCCAATGCCGTAGTGGTTGATGTAGGCCCAGATGCCTTGCCACAACGCCTCGATGGTGCGCTTCGAACGGTATTCCGGCAGGACGCAGGAGCGGCCGAGCTCGAGAAAGCGCTGGCCGGGGTGACGGGCGATGAGCTTGGTCAGCTCGAACTCGCCTTCGGAATAGAAGCCGCCGGCGGCCGCAGCGATTTCTTGCCGCAGCAGCCGGTAGGTCCCGACGATGCGGCGATGTTCGGGGCCGGAAAGCGAGGTATCGAAGACGAGCAGGTGATCGCAGTGCGGATCGAAGCGGTCGGCATCACGGCGGTCCTGCACCTGAAACAGGTTCTTCCTGGCGCCAAGCTCGTCGTAGAATACCCGGTAGCGCACTTCCTGCGCGGCCGCGATCTCGGCCTCGTTGCGGGCCAGCCGCACTTCGAGGTTGCCGATACGGCCGAGCGCTGCGCCCTTTGTGACGGAATCGACATTGCGCCCGGCAAGCAAGGCGCCGCCGGCGTTCGGCCGAGTGTCACATTCCGGCATAACTGTATGCACGAGTGATTCTCCTTCGAGCCATCCCTCTTGGCACGGGGATACGGTGTAGGTGCAACAGGATTGTGACAGTACCGTGATACGGCGTCGCGGGCAATACTTCGTCGGCTGGCGAATACGGTCAACCGGCTACGTTATGCAAAAGCAGGGTGGCGCCGCTCGGCAGGAGATTGATGAAAAAGTCTCAGGCGGCGACCTGCCCCTCGATGGCGTCGACCAGTGCATCGGGGTCGAGCGGCTTGGTGACAAAGCCGCTGGCGCCGTGGGCGAGCACCGCATGGCGGGTCTTTTCCTGGCTGTCGGCCGACAGCACCATGATGGGCACTGGCGGCACGGCCGTCTCCTCCTCATGGCGGCGGATGGCGGCGATGGCGTCCATCCCATCCATCACCGGCATGTGCAGGTCCATCAGCACCACGTCGAAGCGGTGTTTGTGTCCGGCACCGGTAACGGCCTCGACCGCCGCCTTGCCGTTGCCGACAACCTTGACGCGATGACCGGCCTTTAGCAGCGTGGCGCGAGCGAGCATGGCGTTGATGTCATTGTCCTCGGCGATCAGCACCGACAGGCCACGCTGGCGATCACTGGCGGCGCGAAGCGCCGGCGGGTGGGGCTTTTCCGGCCGTGTCGGGGCAAGCGCCGGCGCATGACTGCTCAGAAGCACACGCAAAAGTGTTCCGCCTCGCACCGGTCTGGCGAGGAAGGTCGCGTAGCCGCTGGCGCGGAACTCGCCGAGCATGCCGCGATCGGTCGGGGCGATCAGCGTGATGGCTTCGCAATCGGAAAAACCGCTTTGGCGCAGCCGCTTGAGCAGTCTTCCGTCGCCCTCTTCCATGGCCGCGTCGACCAGCAGCACGTCGCAATCGCCGGAGAACGATGCCGCCTGCGCCACGGTGGTGGCGATATCGACCGCGCCGCCGTTGGCGCGGATGCTGCGGGCGATGGCGTCGGCCTCGACGATATTTCTCGACAGGATTACCGCGTGCCTGCCCTGAAGCGCGTCCATCCGGCCCGGTGGTGGCTCGCTCGCGGAGATGGCCGGGATATCGAAGACGAATTCCGAACCCTGACCCAACCGGCTGGAGACGGAAATCGTGCCGCCCATGGCGGTCACCAGGCGCTTGGAGATGGCAAGACCGAGACCGGCTCCGCCATGCGCGCGCGTCGAGGTACCGTCGGCCTGCTCGAACTCCTCGAAAATGCGCTCCATGTCGTCTTCATGCAGGCCTGGCCCGGTATCCGCGATGGTGAAGCATATGCGGTCAGTGGTTTCAGTGCGGGCGCGCGCTATACTCACCAGCACCCCGCCGCTGTCGGTGAACTTGATGGCGTTGCCGATCAGGTTGAGCAGCACCTGCCTGACCCGGCCCGGATCTGCGGTGATCAATTGCGGCACGTCGGGCTCGACATGGCAGCCGAGGCCGATATCCTTGGAGAAGGCGCGCGCGGCGAGGAGCTCGACAACGTTGTCGGCGATCTCGCGCACCGACATTGGCTGCGGTTCGGGATCGAAGCGTCCCGCCTCGATCTTGGAATAGTCGAGCAGGTCCTCGATGAGGGCCAGCAGCGCGCTGGCCGAGGTCGAAATGGCGCCGACATAGGTCTGCTGCTCCGGCGACAGGCTGGTATCGGCCAACAGCCTGGCCATGCCCATGATGCCGTTCATCGGCGTGCGGATTTCATGGCTGACGGTGGCGAGGAAGCGCGATTTGGCCTGGCTTGCGTATTCGGCCCGCTCGCGCGCGGTGATCAGCGAGGATTCGGCACGCTTGCGGGCGGTGATGTCGCGGGCGATGGCGCGATGCGAGACAGAACCGCTGTCCTTGTCGCGCACCGACAGTTCGATCCACGAGAACCAGCGCGAACCGCCAGGGGTGCGGATGGCGACGTCGGTGGAACTCAGGCATTCATGGTCGGAAAAGGCGGCGTCGGGAACGATACCGACTTCGATGCCAAGTTCCGCCAGGGTCTTGCCGGCGAGGTCGCGCTGGTCGACCTCGACGAGATCGGCGAACACCTTGTTGGCATAGACGATATAGCCGTCGCGGTCGCGATGAATGACGAGATCGCCAAGCGCGTCGATCAGGCCGCGAAAGCGCTCTTCGCTCTCCTGCATCTCCCACATGCGATCGGCCAGCGTCTCGATCTCGGCACGGCTGCGAGCCGTGGTTTCATCAAGCAGCGCGGCGGTGCGGGATTCGTTCCTTCTGGCGCGCAGGTGCAGGCCGAAGCCGGCAAGGCCGGTCGCCAGCAAAGCGAGGCTGATGAAGATCGGCGCGCCGGTCAGGTGCGTCAGCCCCGCCAGCATGATGATGGCGACGAAGGTCAGCAGCGGCAAGCCTTCGCGGCCGGCCAATCGCGGCTGATTCCTGGCCTGTTGCGGCTCAGGCGCCAGCGGCGGTGCGGCGACGAACCGCCGCGCCGACGCCGGCGGGGGTACCGCATCGACGTCTTCGCCAGTCTCCGCTTCCTGGATGCCGGATTCCGCGACCATGCGAAAACCCTACCGGACAGAAATTATGGAAGCCTGCGGGGGATCGTTCGAATTTTAGCGGATAGGTTGTTTTACCCCGGCGAACTCACTGCATGTCGACAACGACGCGGCCGCGGATCTTGCCGTCGACGATGTCGCGCGCGGCGTCGATGATGTTGTCGAAGCCGATGGTCGTGGACAGGCTGGCGAGCTTGCGCAGATCCAGGTCGGCGCCGATGCGGCGCCAGGCCTCGAGCCGCACCGGTTTCGGCGCCATCACCGAATCGATGCCGAGCAGCGAAACGCCGCGCAGGATGAAAGGTGCCACGCTCGACGGCAGGTCCATGCCGCCGGCCAGGCCGCAGGCCGCGACGGCACCGCCATAGGCGGTCATAGAGAGCACATTGGCCAGTGTGTGGCTGCCGACGGAATCGATGCCGCCCGCCCAACGCTCCTTGGCGAGCGGCTTGGTCGGCTGGCTGAGTTCGTCACGCGATATCACCTCCGCGGCGCCAAGATCGATGAGATACGGGCTTTCGGCATTGCGCCCGGTCGAGGCAATGACGTGATAGCCCAGGCTGGACAGGATGGAGACCGCGACCGAACCGACGCCGCCGGCCGCGCCCGTCACCACCACGGGCCCGCGATCGGGCACGATGCCGTGCCGCTCCAGTGCCATGACGCACAGCATTGCGGTATAGCCCGCGGTGCCGACCGCCATCGCGTCATGCGCGCTGATGCCGTCGGGGAGCGGCACCAGCCAGTTGCCGTTGACGCGGGCGCGTTCGGCATAGGCGCCAAAATGCGTCTCGCCGACACCCCAGCCGTTCAGGATGACCTTGTCTCCCTTGCGCCAGTCGGGATGGGAAGAGGATAAGACCGTTCCGGCGAAATCGATGCCTGGCACCAAGGGCCAGCGGCGAATGACCGGCGCCTTGCCTGATATTGCGAGCCCATCCTTGTAGTTCACCGTCGTCGCTTCGACTGCGACGGTGACGTCACCGTCCATGAGATCGGCTTCGGTGAGGTCGGTCACCGCCACCGACTGTCTCTTTTCGGCGTCGCGCGAAACGAGGATGGCTTTGAAGGTTTCGGGCATTTTTCTCTCCTCGATCTATCGACGTTTGGACTCTGCTGCGGCGGCCGCGCCGGGTCAATCGCTCAGGCGTCGGGACCCTGGGGCTTGGGCTGGCGCCGCCAGCCCAAAACTTCGTCAAGCACGACCAGCGCGGCGCCGACCGAAATGAAGGCATCGGCGAGATTGAACACGGCGAAGGACCAGACCGGAGTGTGGAACAGGATGTAGTCGATGACGTGGCCGTAGACGGCGCGGTCGATCAGATTGCCGAGCGCGCCACCGATGATCAGGGCAAAGCCGGTGCGGGCAATAACATGGCCCGCTGGCGTGTGCGTGGCCAGATAGAGCACGAAGGCGACGACGAGAACGGCGATGATCACCAGCCCGGTATCGCCGAAGGATGAGAACATCGAGAAGGCGATGCCGGTATTATAGGTGCGAAACAGCGCCAGGAAGGGCAGGAGATCGAGCTTTTCCTGAAAGGGAAGGCCGATCTCGACCAAATGTTTTATCCACTGGTCGAGCGCGATGGCCGCGACGACCAGCAGCGCATAGGGAGACCATGATTTCACGATTGGGCAACCCTCATTGCGAATCCACCATAGGGTCCAGTTTCAGCGCGCCGCGGCGGATCTCGAACAGCATGACGCCGGTGGCGACGGCAAGATTGAGCGAATCGGCACGCCCTGCCTGCGGAATCCTGAGCAGCCTGTCGCAACTCGCCGCCAGGCTTTCGGGCAGGCCTTGCTGTTCATTGCCCATCATCAGCAGCACCGGCCCCCGGGAAAAATCGACCGAGCGGTAGTCGACCGCGCCTTTGAGGTGTGTGCCGGCGACGAGGCCCGAAAACCCGCCGCGCCAGGCGAGGAATGCCTCGGTCGTCGTCTTGGCCACCGGAACGGCGAAGATAGAGCCCATGGTGGCGCGCACCGTCTCCACCGAAAAGGGATCGGTGGTGTCTCCGACCAGGATCACGCCCTTCGCGCCTACGGCGTCCACCGTGCGGATGACGGTGCCGAGATTGCCGGGATCACGCACCCGGTCGAGCGCCACCCAGACATCGCCATTGTCGGCGCGGATATCCTTCAGGGCCAGGAATTTCTGCGAGAAAACGCCGATCACCATTTGCGGATTGTCGCGGCGGGTTATGGCGACAAGCACTTTTTCCGAGACTTCAAGCACCGTGCCGCCGGAAGCCACCGTGCGCGCAGCGACCTTCTCAACCGCCGCGTTGCCGCGTCCGGCCTTGGCGAAGACCAGGGTCCTGATCTGCCAGCCGAGGTCGAGCGCATCGATGACCAGCTTCAGTCCCTCGGCCATGAAGGCGTTCTGCTGGTCGCGGAATTTTTTCAAGGCCAGCGCCTTGATGTCCTTGACCAGCGGATTGGCGAGGCTGGTGACCTCTTTCACCTGCCCGACCGGACGGGCGCCGTCATATCCACTCATCAGGCCACCCAGCGCGAGAACAGCGAGGTCGACAGCGCGCGGCCCGCCGATTTTTCGCGGATGATCAATTCGCCCGATTCAACCCTGCCGCCCATGCCGGCAAAGGTGTCGCGCATGAGGGCATGGATGGCGAAGAAGGAGGCGCGGATCGAATAAGCGGTCAGCACCACGGCAAGCGGTTTCGGGGTCAGGATCGATCGGCAGAGATCGGTCAATGCCGGCAGGTCCTCGAACAACTGCCAGACCTCGCCCTTGGGGCCGCGGCCATAGGCGGGCGGGTCGAACAGAACGATGTCATAGCGGCTGCCGCGGCGCTCCTCGCGCTCGGCGAATTTCACTGCGTCTTCGACGATCCAGCGGATCGGCTTGTTGCCAAGCCCGGCCATCTCCTGGTTTTCGCGAGCCCAGCCGATCGCCTTTTTCGAGGCATCGACATGGGTGACCTCCGCGCCGGCGCGCGCCGCCACCAGCGAGGCAAGACCGGTATAGCCGAACAGGTTGAGCACCTTGACCGGCCGCCTGGCCGCCGCGATCAGTCCGGCCATGTGATCCCAGTGCGAGGCCTGCTCGGGAAACACGCCGACGTGGCGAAACGAGGTGAAGCGGCCGAGATAATCGATGCCGTCGTGCTTCATAGGCCAGGTCTCGCCGAGCGGCGTCCCGGGGAAGCGCCAGCGGCCAATGCCTTCCTCGTCGGTATCGCCGGTGAAGACAGCGTCGGCGCGGTCCCATTCCCTTGCCGGTAGCGCCTTCTGCCAGATCGCCTGGCCCTCGGGGCGGACGATCCGATAAGGACCGTATTGTTCGAGCTTCTGGCCGGCGCCGCTGTCAAGCAGCGCATAATCGGCATTGGGCGCCACTTCGAGGATCAGCGGAAGCTGTTCGGCCGGAAGAGCGCCGTCGCGACGGGCCAGGATGCGGGGCGCCGACTTCGGTTCGGGGCGCTCGTCGGCCCTGGCGTCGGGCCGCTCCTGCGGCCTGGCGTCCGGCCGGGCCGTTCCACGACCTTCATGCGGACGCGCCTGTTGTGCACCGCTTTTTGCGGGCGGACGGCTGTCGCGGCGTTTGTCGCGAAAAGATTTCAAGCAGGAGCATCTCCGAGGCGTGGCCGCTTTTGACATAGGGCAACCGGCTTCGCAACCAAGTCCGCCGCGCAAGCGTCGCCTGGTCATGTCGGCTTGCGATGGACCAATGTCAAAGAAACAGGCAAATCTTCGATATGTCCCGCTCCGAACGCCTGCTCGACCTGATCCAGACATTACGCCGGCATCGCATGCCGGTGAGCGGGCAGTCGCTCGCCGACGAACTCGGGATTTCAATTCGCACGCTTTACCGCGACATCGCAACGCTGCAGGGCCAGGGGGCGCCGATCGATGGCGAGGCGGGGCTCGGCTATGTGCTGAAGCCCGGATTCATGCTGCCGCCGTTGATGTTCAGCGACGAGGAGATCGAGGCAATTGTGCTCGGTTCGCGCTGGGTCGCCAAGCAGCCGGATTCGCGGCTTTCGGTAGCGGCCGTCAACGCGCTTGCCAAGATCGCGTCGGTGCTGCCGGATGATCTGCGCGAGGATCTCGACGCCACCGCACTGCTGGTCGGGCCGCCCAGCGGGACTGTCGAAGGCATCGATCTCGGCCTGGTGCGGCAGGCGATCCGCAACGAGCGCAAGCTGGACTTCTTCTATCGCGATGCCGGTGGCGCGGGCTCGCGGCGCATCGTGTGGCCGTTCGCGCTTGGGTTCTTCGACAAGGTGCGGGTCGTGGTGGCGTGGTGCGAAATGCGGCAGGATTTCCGGCATTTTCGCACCGACCGCATAGCCGAGCTCAAGACGACGGATCTGCGCTATCCGCGCCGCCGTCAGGCGCTGCTGAAGGAATGGCGGGCAACGCTCGACACCCCACGGCGTTAGCGGTGTGTAAGCTGTCCAGGGCGCCTTTCGTGACGGATACTGCCAGAATCTGACAGTGATGCGCTTTATGTCTGTCCCGGTCGAAACCCCTGGAGAACAGTCATGGTCACCCCCAATTTCGTCATCCTCTACGTCGACCAGCCGCAGCGTAGCGGCGCCTTCTACAGCGCGCTGCTCGGCCGCGAGCCGGTCGAAAGCGCGCCGACATTCGTGCTGTTCGTGCTCGACAACGGTTTCAAACTCGGTCTCTGGTCGAGGCATACGGTGGAACCGGCGGCGGCAGCGACCGGTGGCGGCGCCGAGATCGTCTTTGCCCTGGATACGCCCGAGGCAGTCGATGCCGCCCATGCCGACTGGTCCGGACGTGGGCTGAAGATCCTGCAGGCGCCGACCGACATGGATTTCGGCCGCACCTTCGTTGCGCTCGATCCCGACAACCATCGCCTGCGGGTCTACTGGCTGTCGGACGGGCAGCAGGCCGAGGGGGAGCAGGAATGAGCGCGTATTGGATCGCGGTGGCGTCGGCGCAGCACGTCCGGCGCGGCCGCGAGGGCGGCTTTATGCAGGTCAACCACGGCAAGGCGGCGCCGCTGCGGCGGATGCAGCCCGGGGACGGCATTGTTTATTATTCGCCGACAACGATTTTGGGCGAGAAAGACGGGCTGCGGGTGTTCACGGCGATCGGCACGGTACGGGAGGGAGAACCCTATCAAGGCGACATGGGCGGCGGCTTCACGCCCTTTCGCCGCGACGTCGACTGGGCGGCGGCCGGGGAAGCGCCGATCAAGCCATTGCTCGACAGGCTGGACTTCACGGCCGGCAAGCCGAATTGGGGGTATCAACTGCGCTTCGGCCTGTTCTCGATAAGCGCGGCCGATTTCGCCGTAATCGCCGAAGCTATGGGCGCTAACCAGCCGGGACAGTAAGCTAGGTCCTGAGCGCCTTGTAGACGGCAATGCCGGCGGCAAGGTCCTCGAGCGCGGCGCCGACCGACTTGAACAGCGTGATCTCGTCGGCGCTCCGGCGCCCTTGCTTCTGACCGCGCGCCAGCTCGTGCAAATCGGCTATGATGGCTTCCGATTTCAGCACGCCGGAAGCGAGCGGTATGACGATGTCGCCCGCTTCCTTGGTGGCGCCGGCGCGGGTGTCGACATAGACCCGGGCGCGCCCTATCGCCTCGTCGTCGCTTTCGCGCATTGTCGGGGTGAAGCCGCCGACCATGTCGACATGGCTTCCCGGCTTCAGGCGGGCGCCCTTGATCAGCGGATCGGTGGCGATCGTCGCCGACGAGACGATATCGGCCTGGCCGAGTTCGGCATCGAGATCGGTCGCTGCGCTCGCCGCGAAGCCCTCGGCGCGCAGTCCGGCGGCGACCTTCTCGGCGTTGTCCAAGGTGCGATTCCAGATGCGGATGGTCCTGATCGGCCGCACGGCGCAATGCGCCTTGGCGAGGAATGGCGACAGCGCACCGGCCCCGATCACCAGCAGCCGGGAAGCGTCTTCGCGCGCCAGATAGGATGCGGCGAGCGCCGAGGCGCAGGCCGTGCGCCATTGCGTCAGCCGCTGGCCGTCGATCAGGGCCTCCGGTTCGCCGGTGGCGCCGTTGAGCAGGAGATAGACCCCCATCACCGCCGGTTTGCCGATGGCATTGTTGTCGGGCGAGACGGTAACGATCTTGACGCCGATGTGTCCCCCGGCCGAGATGCCGGCTGCGTTGAAGTCGGTCCAGGCCGGCATCAGCAGCAAGGTCGAGGCCGCACCGTCCGGCCGTTCGACCGTGTGATGGTGCCGGACAGGTTGCACCGCGCCGTCACGGAAAGCCACGCGCAGCGTCTCCACCAGCCCTGGGAAGGTCAACGCCTGGTCGACCTCTGCGGCCGAAATGGTCAGCATGGGAAACTCCGTGAAGAAAATCGCGGGCCCGAGAGGGCCCACAGCGCCGTGCGGCGGTCAGTTGGTCGGCTTCGGCAGCACCGGTCCCTGCGGTGTCGACGGGGTGCGGCCGATCGCCTGGCGCAGGTTCTCGGCCTCGACGCCGCGCTGGCGCGCCAGCTTGCGGTAGCGTCCCTGCTTGACCCAGGTCGCCAGGCTGCCGACGACCATGCCGACGGCGAGGGCCAGGAACAGGAAGATGAACAGCGGCAAAGTGAGCGTCAGCGCCGGATTGCCGGGATTGAACGGATCCAGCGTGAAGGCGACGAGTTCGCGATTGGCGACGGCCAGCGCGATCAGGATGACCGCCAGGGGCACGAAGACCACGATGAGCATGAAGCGATTGAGCATGATGTTTTCCGTCGGAAACCGGCCTCCCGGGAAGGGCCGGTCTGGCGTCGCGCCTATTTTCCGCCATTCAGCCTTTCGCGCAGTTCCTTGCCGGTCTTGAAGAAAGGCACCCATTTCTCCTCGACCTCGACGGATTCACCGGTGCGCGGGTTGCGGCCGGTGCGGGCGGGGCGATTTTTCACCGAAAAGGCACCGAAGCCACGCAATTCGACCCGGTTGCCTTCGGCGAGCGCGTCGGTGATCTCGTCGAAAATCGCGCCGACGATGTTTTCAACGTCGCGCAGGAAAAGATGCGGATTGCGCGTGGCAATAATCTGCACAAGTTCGGACTTGATCATCGGACGGGTCCCCTGAAATCGGTGCGGTCGAAATTATGAGGATGATTTTGTTTGCTTTTTCATCCACCCCAAACGGCATCTCAAGGGTGCCAGACGGAAACGAGACCGTCAAGAAACAAGCGGTCGGCGCCAAGTTCATGGATGATATCGCCGCTGTAGTCCGGCAGGCCGAGCGCGCCGGCGATCGTGCGCACCATCGCTTTGGAAAACAGGAAGCCGCCGCGCCGCTCAGTGTCCTTCCATTCGACCACCTTGAGTTTCGAGTCGACGCCCTTGGTCGCCAGCCAGTCGATCGCCTCGGTCTCGCCGCCGACGGCGTCGATCAGGCCGTTGGCGACCCCTTGGCGACCGGTAAAGATCGATCCGTCGGCGAGCGCCAGCGCTTGCTCGCGGGTCATCTTGCGGCGTTCGGCGACGATGCCGACGAACCAGTCGTAGCTGTCGAGGATGAGCTTGCGGACCATGGCGCGCTCGTCGTCGTTGGTCGGCTTGAAAGGCGAGGGCGAGGCCTTGAGCGGCGAGGATTTCACTTCCTCCAGCTTGACGCCGAGCTTGTCCATCAGGCCGCTGACATCAGGATACTGGATCAACACGCCGATCGAGCCGACGATCGAGGTCTTGCGGGCGACGATGTGATCGGTGGCGCTCGCGATCATGTAGCCGGCCGACGCGGCGAGCGTGCCGACCTCGGCCGCGACAGGCTTGTCGGCGGCGAGCTTGCGCACCTCCTCATAGATCGATTCACCGCCGACGGTGGTGCCGCCGGGGGAATCGATGGCGAGGATCACGCCTTTCACCCTCGGCGACTTGCGGATGGCTTCCAGCCGCTCGATCAGTTCGTCGTCCTCGGTTATGGTGCCTTCGATCCTGACCTTGGCGATATGATCGACGGCCGACCCGCCGAAATCGTCGCGATAGAACCAGGCCGAGATCGCAATGACGCCGAGCGCAACGATGGCGATGGCCGCAGCGCGCCAGAAGGTCAGCTTACGCCGCAAGCGGCGGCGGTCGATCAGGTCGTCGGCTCTCAATGCCATGGTCAGCCTCACGGTCGATGGAAAGAGATGCTTTTAGACCATGACGTCCCGGTCTGGAAGCAATTCCGTCTGCGCATGACGCGGCAATCCGCGCGCGGCGCACGCGAGGCAAGTGCGCGTCAGCGTCCGCCAAGACGTCGGTTTCGTGATTGGTCCGTGAAACGAACGGCAGGTAAGGAGAGAGCCGGCGGTAACGAAAAATGTACGCCAGACGTCTATTTCTGCTATGAAGCAGGGCTGTCGGTGTCGATCCGTTCTGATCTGCACGACCGCAACTGTCACATTTTCGCGGTTTTCGTCGGCTTGTGCTTGCTTGAAAGCGCCGACGTCCCACCTATAGGCGGTGTTGCCCGGCGGGCAGGGGTTTTTAGAAGAAAGCAGTTATGTTAGCGCGAACGAGTGAAGCGAGCAGCACCGAGACGGAGTTGGCTCCCCCGGCGGACGGCCCGGCGAGGGGGGACGCGTTCGATCGCGCACGGCGGCATTCGCGCCGCGTGCGCGTGCTCAAATTCGCCGTGCCGGTGCTGGCGGCGTTGATCGCCATCGCCTTCCCGGTCTATTCCTACCTCGCCGCACCGGTGTCCGTCGCGGTCCAGGCGGAAGGCACCGCCTTTTCCAACGGCAAGCTGGTGATGGCCAACCCCAAGCTCAACGGCTTCACCAAGCAGAAATTGCCCTATTCCATGACGGCATTGCGCGCCATACAGGACGTCAGCACGCAAGGCATCATCGAACTCGACGGCATCGACGCCAAGGTGCCGATCGCGGCCGACAATGTCGCTGCGATCAAAGCCACGCATGGTACCTACGATCGCGAAGGCAATACGATGCACCTGACCAGCGACGTCACGATCGCCACGACCGACGGCCTTCAGGCCAGGTTCAAATCGGTCTTCCTCGACATGGGCAAAGGCACTATGAAGACGGATGATCCCGTGGACGTCAGCCGTGACGGGTCGCAGATCACCGCGAATTCCTTGTCGGTGCAGGACAATGGCAAGGTTCTGGTGTTCGAGAACAAGGTGCGCGTCAATATCGATCCCGCCAATCTGAAGGCGGCAGAGGCAAAGGGCGAAGAAGCGAATGTGGCTCATTAGTTCGACACGGCTTGCCGCCGCAGCTTCGGCGCTGCTTTTGCTGGGGCTTGCGCCGGCGCTGGCGCAATCCACCGCCGAGAGCGCGTCCGGGCTCAAACTGTCGGGCGACAAGCCCATCCAGATCGAGAGCGACAAGCTGGAGGTCCGGCAGGCGGACAACGTCGCCGTGTTCACCGGCAACGTCACGGTCGTGCAGGGACCGACCCTGCTCAAGTCCGGCAAGATGATGGTCTACTACGTCAAGGACCCGAACGCGGCCGCAAAGGGGACGGAAGCAGCGGGAGCGGCGATGACCGGCTCCGCCAACATCGACCACCTTGAAGTCAGCGGAAAAGTTTACATCAAGTCGAATGACCAGATCGCGACCGGTGATAATGGCACCTTCGACATGAAGACGCAGGTGCTGGTCCTGTCCGGCAAGGAAGTGGTGCTGTCGCAAGGCCCCAATGTCCTCAAGGGCTGCAAGCTCACCGTGCAGATGAAGACTGGCCTCGCCAATGTCGACGGCTGCGGTGGACGTGTCATCATGTCGATGACGCCACCGCCGAAATCGGGAGCGACGAACCCCTGATGGCCAGCCTGTCGTCGCTGACGGCGCGTCTTCCGGGGCGGGCCGCCGGCAAGGTTTCGGCTCCGGCCACGGTCACCGCCGATAAGGCGAAGTTCAAGGGAACCTTGATCGCCAAGGGCCTGACCAAGAGCTACAAGGGTCGCAAGGTGGTCAGCGGCGTCACGCTCGGGGTGCGTGCCGGCGAGGCCGTCGGGCTGCTCGGTCCCAACGGCGCCGGCAAGACCACCTGTTTCTACATGGTCACCGGCCTGGTGCCTGTGGACGAGGGCACGATCGAGATCGACGGCTTCGATGTCACCTCCATGCCGATGTACCGGCGTGCGCGTCTGGGCATCGGCTATCTGCCGCAGGAGGCCTCGATCTTCCGCGGCCTCAGCGTCGAGCAGAACATTCGCGCCGTGCTGGAAGTGGTCGAAAAGAGCCGCAAGGAGCGCGAGCGCAGCCTCGACGAACTGCTCGAGGAGTTCCATATCAGCCATTTGCGCAAGGCGCCGTCGATGTCGCTTTCCGGCGGCGAACGTCGGCGCCTGGAGATCGCGCGTGCGCTGGCCACGCGCCCGGCCTACATGCTGCTCGACGAGCCTTTCGCCGGCATCGACCCGATCGCCGTCGCCGACATCCAGCAACTGGTGCGTCATTTGACGGCGCGCGGCATCGGCGTGCTCATCACCGATCACAATGTGCGCGAGACGCTCGGCCTGATCGACCGCGCCTACATCATCCATGCCGGCCAGGTGCTCACTCATGGCCGGGCTGATGAAGTGGTCGCAAATCCCGACGTGCGGCGGCTCTATCTGGGCGAGGGATTCACGCTTTGAGCGTGAAATTTGTTTCCTGACGCGATTTTTTTCCTGTCAGGGGCCATTTTCTCGCGATTTTGCTCCGGGATAACGCTCCGGTAAGCGGGTTTTGCTAGCGTTTGCCTTGACAAGCAAAAGCCGGGCCAGTTTCTATCGGTTCGCGAAAATTCCTTCCGGCAGTCCGGATGCAGACGAGGCGTTTGAAACCGAACCATGGCGTTGGCGGCGAAACTACAGCTACGACAGTCGCAGTCGCTGGTGATGACGCCGCAGCTGATGCAGTCGATCCGGCTGCTGCAGTTCACCCATGCCGAACTCGAGCACTTCATCGACGAGGAGATCGAGCGCAACCCGTTGCTGGAGCGCGCCGAGCCGCAGGACGACGCCGCCAGCGACCAGGCGCCGAGGACCGAGGCGGCACCGGAAACGGCGGCCGACGGCGACTGGTTCGAGACCGAAGCGGGATGGAGCGCCGAGGCGATCTCGGAAAAGCTCGACACATCGCTGGAGAACCTGTTCCCGGACGACCCGGGCACCAGCGAGCGGCTCGGACCAGACCTCACGGCGCAGTGGAAATCGGCGACCGGCAATGGCGGCACGTCCTCGTCCGATGGCTTCGACGCCGGCGATATGGCGGCGACCGCCATCACGCTGCGCGATCATGTCAGCGAGCATATTGCGCTCGCTTTCGCCGATCCGGCGGCGCGCCTGATCGCCGGCGAACTCGCGGACGGCCTCGACGAGACCGGCTATATGCGCGCCGATATGGCTGAGATAGCCTCGCGCCTTGGTAGCGGCGCCGACGCCGTGGCCAAGGTGCTGTCGGTGTGCCAGACCTTCGAGCCGGCCGGCCTGTTCGCCCGCGACCTTGCCGAATGCCTGTCGCTGCAACTTGCCGTGCGCGACAGGCTCGATCCGGCGATGAAGGCGCTGATTGCCAACCTCGAACTCCTGGCGCGCCGCGATTTTCACACGCTGAAGCGGATCTGCGGCGTCGACGAAGAGGACCTGCTCGACATGCTGGCCGAGATCCGGGCGCTCGATCCGCGGCCGGGCATGGCATTTTCGGGCGGCGCCAGCGACGCCGTCATTGCCGATGTCGAGGTGCGCGCGGCCAATGACGGCAGCTGGACGGTCGAGCTCAACGCCGAAACGCTGCCGCGCGTGCTGGTCGACCACATCTATTTCGCCCAGGTTTCGCCGCACGCCAAGAACCAGGCCGAAAAGGATTTCCTGGCCGAGTGCCTGCAGAACGCCAATTGGCTGACGCGCAGCCTCGATCAGCGGGCAAAGACCATTCTCAAGGTCGCATCGGAGATCGTGCGCCAGCAGGATGCCTTCCTCGTCCATGGCGTGCGCCAGCTGAAGCCGCTCAACCTGCGCACGGTGGCCGACGCCATAGGCATGCACGAATCGACCGTCAGCCGGGTTACCGCGAACAAGTACATGCTGACGCCGCGCGGCGTGTTCGAACTGCGCTATTTCTTCACCGCCTCGATAGCCGCGTCGGGCGGTGGCGAGGCGCATTCGTCGGAAGCGGTGCGCGACCGCATCAAGCAATTGATCGACGAGGAAAAAACCATCGACGTCCTGTCCGACGACGCGATCGTCGACATGTTGCGCGAAAGCGGCGTCGACATCGCCAGGCGTACGGTCGCCAAATACAGGGAAGGCATGAATATCCCGTCCTCGGTGCAGCGCCGGCGCGAGAAGCGGGCCCTTGCCAGCGCCGGGCGCTAGGTTCGGCGATTTTCCACAGGGTTTCGCGCTTCATTGACAAGCTGCGGTGAAGTGGCTAGAAGCCCGCCCGCATGAGACGGGCTCGACGCCCGCTAGCGGATGGTCCGTCACGACAATGGCCTAGGGGTGGTCAAGAAGGCGGCTTGTGATCAACCGGAAAGTTTGGATTTAAATCGGCGCGAGTGACGCCGCAAAGCTTGTGCGCACGGACCACGAGTATAAACTCCGGCCAGTTTGAAGCCTGAGCAAGGAAGGTCAGTTTTCAGATGAATCTGCGCATATCGGGAAAACACATGGATATCGGCGATGCGTTCCGTACGCGCATCAACGATCGTGTCGGCGAGGCGATCGGCAAATATTTCGACCGCGGCTTTGCCGGACATGTCACCGTCATCAAATCGGGCTCGCGCTATTCGGCGGATTGCATGATCCGGCTGGATTCCGGCGCTTCGCTGCAGGCGACCGGCGATGCCCAGGACCCGACGCTGGCTTTCGAGGCCGCGGCGGATCGTCTGGAAACCCGGCTTCGGCGCTACAAGCGCCGGCTGAAATCGCACAATTCGGGCAATGGCGAGCTCACCGATATCGCCTACACGGTGATGGCGCCACTCGCCGATGACGACGAGGACATTCCGGAGGATTTTGCGCCGGCCATCGTCGCCGAATCGACCATGACGCTGAAGACCATGTCGGTGGCGTCGGCGGTCATAGAACTCGACACAAAGGACAGTCCGGTCTTCGTCTTCCGCAACGCCGGAAACAATCACGTCAACATCGTCTATCGCCGGCCGGATGGGAACATCGGCTGGATCGATCCGTCCACGACCAAGGTCGCACAGGGATAAAACCGGCCGCACGAGGGGTGGGGACTGGTGACGGCAGGCGAACAAGGGATTTTCAAGTATGGATCTGAGCGATCTCATCAACGTTCCGGCGATATTGCCGGCGTTGAAGGCGAACTCCAAGAAGCAGCTTCTGCAATTGCTGTCGGAGAGGGCGGCCGCGATTTCCGGCATTCCGGAGCGGGAAGTGTTCGACACCATCCTGCAGCGCGAGCGGCTCGGCTCGACCGGGGTCGGCAACGGCATCGCCATTCCGCACGGCAAGCTGGCCGGCGTGAAGCGCATCGCCGGCGTGTTCGCCCGCCTGGAGACGCCGGTCGATTTCGAGGCGCTCGACGACCAGCCGGTCGACCTGGTGTTCCTGCTGCTGGCCCCTGAAGGGGCCGGCGCCGATCATCTGAAGGCGCTGTCGCGCATCGCGCGGGTGCTGCGCGACGCCGATACAGTGGCCAAGATCAGGGGAACGCGCGACGCCGTGGCGATCCACGCGCTTTTATCGGACACCCAGGCCTCGCACGCGGCCTGACGTTTTCTGGATGAACAATGGTAGGGCCGCCACGGGCGGCCCCGTTCGTTTTCAGCGGAAAATCGCCTTAATGAATGGCGACCGTGGTCAGGTCGTTTTCCATGGCGCCGGCCAGCGCGCGATCGCGCGCATCTGAAAGCAGGATCGGCTGGCCGTTGGCGGCAAACAGCGCCCACAATTCCATGCCGGGCGCGATTTCGCCAATGCCCGGGAAACGGCCGAGCAGTTCCTCGCTCGTAACCTTGCGCAGATAAGCGACCGAGCCCTCGCCGAGATGGGCGAATTCACCGCTGGTCATGGTGGGATTTTGTGTAGGATTTTGGTCAGTTCTGGTCATTTCAAGCCTCCTTGGCGCGAGACGCCGCCCTGGTTCTGGGCAGTAGGCCATCCCGCATGAGAGCCATCGGCAAAGATCAGTCTTTCACCGATATGTTTATTTTCCGTACCAGCCGCTCGGACTCGGGCCGATCGAGATCGATCGACAAAAGGCCGTTCTTCAGCTCCGCCGCAATCACCCGCATGCCGTCGGCCAGCACGAAGCAGCGCTGGAATTGGCGTGCGGCGATGCCGCGGTGAAGAAATTCGCGCTCGGTATCGTCGGTCTGACGACCGCGCACGACCAACTGGTTTTCCTCCGTGGTGACATCGAGATCGCTTTCGGCGAAACCGGCAACAGCGAGCGTGATGCGCAGCCTTTCGGCCTTGCCGTCGGCGCCGCTGAGCCGCTCGATGTTGTAAGGAGGATAGCTGTCACCGGATTTCGCCAAGCGCTCCAGCGTCTTTTCCATGGCGTCGAAACCCAGGAGAAGCGGGCTGGAGAAAGGCGTCATTCGGCTCATGTTACATTGTCCTCTCAAGAGCGACATAAACTGGAAAAACCCAGATGGCATTTTTCCCGATGGTGTTGATATGGTCCGCCCCACGACCAAGTTCAAGCCATCAAAACACCCGCCCAAAAAGACCACGTCGTGGACTCACAAGAATGATCGACATGGCGCTTGAAACGGCAGTGAGATGCAAGGAGAAGCGCTGCGCCGGGATTCGTCCCCCGGGCGGAGCGGTTCGGCAGCTCAAGGCCGGTTCGGTGCGTTTCGCATGCTCGCTCGGACGCATGAGCTCATGGCCAAACAAGGAATCGAAATGCCCCAAACACGCAAGATCATCATCGACACGGATCCTGGCCAGGACGATGCCGTCGCCATATTGCTGGCGCTTGGCAGCCCCGAGCTGGAGATCGTCGGCATATCAGCCGTAGCCGGCAACGTGCCGCTGAACCTTACCGAAAAGAACGCCCGCAAGATCTGCGAACTGGCCGGCCGACCCGACATCAAGGTCTATGCCGGCGCCGTCCGTCCGCTGGCGCGTGAACTGGTTACGGCCGAGGCGGTGCATGGCCAAACTGGCCTCAACGGGCCACAATTGCCCGAACCGACGATGAAGCTGCAGGATAAGTACGCCGTCGATTTCATCGTCGAGACGCTGATGAAGGAAGAGAGCGGCAGCATCACGCTGTGCGCTCTCGGGCCGCTCACCAATATCGCGCTGGCGCTGATCCGCGAGCCGAGGATCGCGCCGCGCATCAAGGAAATCATCCTGATGGGCGGTGGCTTCTTCGAAGGCGGCAATGTCACGCCGGCGGCCGAATTCAACATTTATGTCGATCCGCACGCGGCCGAGGTGGTGTTGAAATCCGGCATTCCGATCGTGCTGATGCCGCTCGACGTCACCCACAAGGCGCTGACCACCGCCAAGCGCACCCAGGCCTTTCGCAAGCTCGGCACCAAGGTCGGTACCGCAACGGCCGAGATGCTGGAGTTTTTCGAGCGTTTCGACGAGGAGAAATACGGCACCGATGGCGGGCCGCTGCATGACCCCTGCGTCATCGCCTACCTGTTGAAACCGGAGCTGTTCAAAGGCCGTAACTGCAATGTCAGCGTGGAAACCAGCTCGGAACTGACCATGGGCATGACCGTGATCGACTGGTGGGGCGTCACCAAGCGGGAAAAGAACGCCAAGGTGATGGGCGACATCGACCATGACGGCTTCTTCGCGCTGTTGCTGGAACGGCTGGGGCGGCTTTAAATCCGCCTCCTTACCTTCTCCCCTTGCGGGAGAAGGTGGCCTCGCGAGGCGAGGCCGGATGAGGCTGTTCCAGGGAACGCCAACGCCTCACTCCGTCACGCCCCCCCAACCGTCTCGGCGCTGCGCGCCGATCCACCTTCCCCCACAAGGGGGAAGGAAAGGCGGCGGTGCTTACTTCGACCGCGAAAACGCCAGCCACAGGCCGCCGCCGATCATGAAGCTGCCGCTGATCCTGGACAGGAGCTTGACGCGGCGGGCTGACAGGATGCGACCGGCGCGGCCGGCGGCCAGCGCATAAGTCGAATCCGACATGGCGGCGAAGATCATGGCGGTGAGGCCCATGACGACGATCTGCAGCGAATAATTGCCTTGCGGCGCGATGAATTGCGGAAAGAAGGCGCCGAAGAAAATCAGCGTCTTCGGGTTGCTGAGCGCCACCAGCAGGCCCTGCAGGAAAAAGCCGCCGCGCGGCTTCCGCGCCGTTCCGTCGGCGTTCAGCTTGCCCTTGGACCGGAACATCTGCACGCCCATCCAGATCAGATAGGCGGCACCGATCAGCCGCACCCATTCGAACCAGTGCCCCATGCCCGATATCAGCGTGTTGAGGCCGATGCCGACGATGGCGATCATGACCGCCAGGCCGGCCTGCGTGCCGGCGACATTGGCCAGGCCGGCGCGGGCGCCATGACGGATGCTGTTGGCGATGATCAGCGTGACCGTCGGCCCTGGCACCAGGATGATGACGACGCACGCAAGGACATAGGCGGCATAGAGTTCCAGCGACATGATTTTTTCCCTCGGGCAGAATGCCGCCTGTGCGGCGCCACAATCAATGCATGGCGGCGATGCCGGTGCAAGCCGGCACATGGAGCCGCGCGATACGCAGATGCACCGGATTCAGGCGCCGGACGGCCACGGCAGTGTCGTCTCATAGGCCGCCGCCGCCTTCAGCACAGCCATGTCGCCACGCGGCCGGCCGATCAGCTGCATGCCCATCGGCCGGCCTCTGGCGTCGAAGCCGACCGGCACGCTGACGGCCGGGCAGCCGCCCATGGTGGCGGGCGCCG
The DNA here is from genome assembly GCF_006442375.1 of Mesorhizobium sp. B2-2-4. Lineage (NCBI taxonomy): Bacteria > Pseudomonadati > Pseudomonadota > Alphaproteobacteria > Hyphomicrobiales > Phyllobacteriaceae > Mesorhizobium > Mesorhizobium sp. B2-2-4. The sequence goes on from NZ_VFWB01000012.1 coordinate 124,861, forward strand.
AAACCTGCATCCAGCGGTGATAGCTGTCCATCGGCCGGCCGGCGATCTCGCGCGGCCAATGGGTGCCGACGTCGAACGGAAAGACTTGCGCGGTCGGCAATGCAATCAGGTCGAAGCGGTCGAACAGCGACAGCAGCATCCGGTACCAGGACGTCCGGACGACCGAGGCGGCGCGAATCCGAGGCGCCGTCAGGAGTTGCGCGTTCTCCACCTCCCAGACGGCTTCGGGCTTCAACAGGGCGCGCCTGGCAGGATCGTCATAATGCACTTTCAGCGCGCAGCCGCTGCTTGCCTGGCGCAACGTCACGAAGGCCTGCCACAAGGCCTCGAAATCAAAATCCGGCACCAGTGCCTCGGCCTTGAACGAGGCCTCCCCGAAGCGGTCGAGCGCGGCCTGGCAGAGCTCGAGGATGCCGGGCTCCATGGGCAAATGCCCGCCCAGATCGCCGAGCCAGGCGACACGGCCGCCTTTGGCGGGCATATGCAGGCCTTCGAGGAAGGAGCCTTGTTTCTCATAGGACAAGGGTGCGCGCGGATGATGGCCCGCCTGCACGTCGAGCAGCAGCGCCATGTCGCCGACATTGCGACCCATCGGCCCATCGACGCCCATCTGGGCATGAAAGACCTCGACGTCCGGGCCGCCGGGGACGAGCCCCTGCGATGGCCGGAAACCATAGACATTGTTCCAGGCGGCTGGATTGCGCAACGAGCCGCCGAAGTCGCTGCCGTCGGCGACGGGCACCATGTCCAGCGCCAGCGCCACCGCGGCGCCGCCGCTCGAGCCGCCGGCGCTCAAATCTGGATCAAAGGCGTTCAGCGTCGGGCCGAACACGGGATTGTAGGTGTTGGAGCCGAGGCCGAATTCGGGAACGTTGGTCTTGCCGATGATGATGGCGCCGGCCTTGCGCATGCGCTCGACGAAGAAATCGTCCTCCTGCGGCACGAAATCGGCGAAGATCGGCGAGCCGAAGGAGGTGCGCAGGCCGCGGGTCATTGCGAGATCCTTGACCGCGATCGGCAGGCCGAAGAGCGCACCGGCCCGGTCCGGACGGGCATCGGCTGCGTCGGCCTCGCGCAGGATATCGCTGCGATCGCGCAAGGAAACGATGGCGTTGACGAGCGGGTTGACGGCTTCGACGCGGTCGAAGAATGCCGTCACGACCTCACGTACCGAAAGTTTCCTTTGCCGGATCGCGTCGGCCAGTTCGACGGCAGACAGGCGGCAGATGTCGCCGGCCGGTGGCGCGGCATGCTTTGTCTGGGGGCGCATTCTGTCGTCTCAGCGGGATTTCAGGAGTGCCTGGTCGACATCGGCGGCCAACGGGATGGCCGGCTGGGCGCCCGGCTTCAGGCATGCCAGCGAGCCGGCCGCGCCGGCCCGGGCGAGCGCCTGTTCGAGGGGCAGGCCCGACGACAGGCCGGCGGCGAAATAGCCGCAAAAGGTGTCGCCTGCACCAACCGTGTCGACCGGGGTGATCTTCAATGCGGGCACCGTCAGGGAATCGGTCGGCGTCGCCGCCATCACGCCGTCGCCGCCGAGCGTGACGACGATGGCGCGGCCGGTTTTCCCGGCAAAGTCGCGCATCCGTGCCGCGCGGTCGCGCCCGCTCAGCGACAGCACCTCGCCATAGAGGTCGAACTCAGTCTCGTTGGCGACGACATAGTCGGCCTTGCCGAGCAAGCCGGCCGCGTCGCGATGGAAGGGTGCGGTGTTGAGCACGGTGACGGCACCGGCCGCGCTTGCCTGATCGAGCGCGGCTTCGACGGTCGCAAGCGGGATCTCGTGTTGCAGGAGCATGACATCGCCTTTTCCGGGGAAGGCCTTGGACAGGTCGCCGGGCAGCACCGAGGCGTTGGCACCCGGTACCACGGCGATAATGTTCTCGCCATCGTCGCCGACCATGATCAGCGCGGTGCCCGTCGAGGCAAAAGTTTCGCCCACGCCAGACAGATCCACCTTGGCCTGGCGCAGCAGCGCCAGGGCCTCGCCGGCGAAACTATCCTTGCCGACGGCTCCCACCATGCGCACCTTTTCGCCGGCGCGCGCGGCGGCCAACGCCTGGTTGGCGCCCTTGCCGCCGGGCGCGGTGGCGAAACCGGAGCCGCTCACCGTCTCGCCAGGGCTCGGCAAGCGGTCGACATTGGCGATAAGGTCGAGATTGATCGAGCCGACGACGATGATCAAGGAATGCCTCCTCATGAATGAGCGGGAAGCTATCCTGTAAGATCGTTGCTTTCCAGTGCATGCCGATATGGCAAGCGCCGCGGTGCCGCGTCATGCGAGTCATCGGGGCGTCGTCGTTTTCCACGTGACAATGCCGGCGGCAGGTCGCCGGCGTTCCCGATTTCAAGAGGTGACCTGTCCCGCCTCCCAGCCCAGAATGGCGCGCTTGCGGGTCAGGCCCCAGTGGTAGCCGGTGAGGTCGCCGGATTTACCGATGGCGCGGTGGCAAGGCACCACGAAGGAGAGCGGGTTGGCGCCGTTGGCGGCGCCGACGGCGCGGCTGGCGCTCGGCGCGCCGATGCTGGCGGCGATCGAGGAATAGGTGCGAGCCTTGCCCATCGGAATCTGGAGCAAGGCCTCCCAGACGCGAACCTGGAAGTCGGTGCCGATCATCACGACATGCAGCGGCTGGTCCGGGCGCCACAGCGTCGGGTCGAAGATGCGCGCGGCGTAGGGACCGGTCGCGGCCATGTCCTCGACATAGACGGCATTCGGCCAGCGGCTGGACATATCCGCGAAAGCAGCGCGCTCCTCGCCCGGATCGCTGAAGGCGAGGCCTGCAAGCCCTCGGTCGGTGGCCATGATCAGGGCGGTGCCGAATGGCGAGGTATGATAGCCATAGCGGATTGTGAGCCCGGCGCCGCGCGTCTTGTAGTCGCCCGGCGACATCGCCTCATGGGTGACGAACAGGTCGTGCAGCCGGCCGGGGCCGGACATGCCGAGCTCGAACGATGTTTCAAGCAGCGGCATGCCGGAATCGAGCAGCCTGCGGGCATGGTCCAGCGTCACCGCCTGCAGGAAAGCCTTGGGCGAAAGGCCGGCCCAGCGTGTGAACAGCTTCTGCAGGCCGGTCGGCGTCTCGCCGACCTCCTCTGCAAGCTCCTCGAGGGAAGGCTGATCGCGATAGTCGAGGCTGATCTTCTCGATGGCGCGGCGCACGATTTCGTAGTCGTTGCCTTCGGGCGTGATGTCCTTCTTGAGGACTGCTGTCTGGGTGCTCATGGGAATTCTCCTTGAGCCGGAATATCAGCCCTTGGGGCGCCGATCGCCACCCGAAACTTGCCTTCTTGCGGCGCATACCCAGATAAACTCTGGTTTTCGAGCCCAGGAGTCGCCATGGCGGGTGAAAAGGTAAATCTCGCCGGCGCGAAAGAAACCTTGCTGATGACGCTCTACGGCAAGGCGCTGGAAAGCCGGATGCCCCATTCGCTGCTTGGGGATCGTTTCGCCGACGAGGCGGTGCGTAAGATCGACTATGATTTCTCAAGACTCAAGGTCGACAGCAATCTCGGCATCGGCCTGGCGATCAGGGCAAAGACGCTGGACGTCCGCGTCGAGGAGTTTCTGGCCAGAAATCCTGATGCCATCGTGCTGCATCTGGGGTGCGGGCTCGACACGCGCATCTTCCGGGTCAATCCGCTACCAGGCGTCGACTGGTTCGATGTCGACTATCCGGAAGTCATTGAACTCAGGCGCAAGCTTTACCCGCCGCGCGACCGCTATCGCCTCATCGCTTCGTCGGTAACAGAGCCGGACTGGCTGGCTGAAGTGCCCCGCAACCGACCGGCCATCGTGGTGGCGGAGGGGCTGACGCCCTATCTTCCGGCCGAGGAAGGGTTCCGCCTGTTCTCGCGCCTGGTCATACATCTTGCCGGCGGCGACCTGATCTTCGACGCTTACAGCGGTTTCGGCCTGAAGCTGCTGCGCCTCAATCCGGCGATCAGGGCGACAGGCGCCGAGGTCCACTGGGCGATCGAGGATCCGCGCGAACTGGAACTGGCTGTCCCGAAGCTGCGATTCATCGAAGACATTCCGGCCTATGGACCTGAACACGCCGCCCGCATGGGCTGGTCCGCGCAGCTGTTCGTTCGGCTTTGGAAATACATTCCCGCACTGCGCAAGATCGGCAGGCTTTTGCGCTATCGCTTCTGAAACGTCGTACCCTTGTTCGACGCGGTCCGGACGCAGCTGTTCGGCTAGCGCGCCTTGGCGGTGGCGAGCGCACGTGAAAAGGCGGTGGCGAAGCTTTCGCGGGAATCGGGGTCGAGAAAGCCGCCGATCGCCACGTTTTGTCCCTGCGCCTCGACCGCCATCCGGGTGATGCCGATTTCGGCGTGACGGGCGACCGAAAAGCGCGCCCAGAACGGGTTGAAGCGGTGCGCTTCCGATTTTCCCGACGGCGCGGTCTTGCGGATATCGAGGCTGGTGCGCGAGATCGACACCTCCTCGCGGGCGCGGGCGGCACGGTAGTTCATGCGGAAGGCAATGTAGACGGCGACAACGTCCAGACCGAAGAAGCCGAAAACCGGCCAGGCGCCGCGCGACAGGAAAAAAGCCCCGGTCACCAGCCAGCCGAACAGCAGCGCGACCATCAGCACGGCGAAGCCGGTCTTGCCCAGCGACCGGTGCGGGGTCAGCAAGGCGCTGAAGAAGGGTTCGTCCGCCTGGAACGAGGCATTTGTGTCGTTCATATCTGGATATTATAGGAAGGAAATGGCAAGCCCCAAGTCCAAAGTACCCGCACAATCCGAAAAGAAGCCACTGCCTGGACGGCGCGACGGCTCGAACGCCAAGCCGAGCCCCAGGCCGGCCCGATCCAGAACGCTCTACAGTCCGGCGGAGGTGCATGAGATTTTCCGGCGCTTTGCCGTCCAGCGGCCGGAGCCGAAGGGCGAGCTCGAACATGTAAACCCCTTCACCCTGCTGGTGGCCGTCATGCTGTCGGCGCAGGCGACCGACGCCGGCGTCAACAAGGCGACGCGGGCGCTGTTCAAGATCGCCGCTACGCCGCGCAAAATGCTGGATCTGGGTGAGGCCAGGGTCGGCGACTATATCAGGACCATCGGTCTGTGGCGCAACAAGGCCAAGAACGTCATCGCGCTGTCGCAGGCATTGATTCGCGATCATGGTGGCGAGGTGCCGGACAGCCGGGACGAACTGGTCAAATTGCCGGGGGTCGGGCGCAAGACCGCCAATGTCGTGCTCAACATGGCCTTCGGCCAGCACACGATGGCCGTCGACACGCACATCTTCCGCATCGGCAACCGCATAGGACTGGCGCCCGGCAAGACGCCCGACCAGGTCGAGCAGGGGCTGTTGAAGATCATTCCCGACGAATATATGCGCCACGCGCATCACTGGCTGATCCTGCATGGCCGCTACGTCTGCAAGGCGCGCAAGCCGGATTGCCCGGCCTGCGTCATCGCCGACCTCTGCAAGGCGCAGGAAAAGACGACCAGCGTGCCGGCGCCGCTGGTCGAGATCGCTCCGCTCGAGGAAGCGAGCGGAATTCAATAAGTTAACTCTCCTCCACAAACACCTCTTCGCGCTTCTTCTTGACCGCGGGCAGGAAGACGATGACGAGCACGGCGAGCGCGATGAGGAGCAGGCCGGCGCTGATCGGTCTCGTCACGAAGGCGCTGGGATCGCCACGCGACAGAATCATGGCCCGGCGGAGATTTTCCTCAAGCAGGGGGCCAAGCACGAAGCCGAGCAGCAGGGGCGCGGGTTCGCAGCGCAGTTTGGTCAGGAGATAGCCGAGGAAGCCGAAAAAGGCGACGGCGTAGAGGTCGTAGACATTGGTGTTGACGCTGTAAACGCCGATCGAGCAGAACGCCATGATGATCGGGAAAAGCACGTAATAGGGGATCGTAAGCAGCTTCACCCAGAGCCCGATCAGCGGCAGGTTCAGGACGATCAGCATCAGGTTGCCGATCCACATGGAGGCGATGATGCCCCAGAAAAGCGCCGGCTGTTCGGTCGCGACATTCGGGCCGGGCACGATGCCCTGGATGATCATCGCGCCGATCATCAGCGCCATGACCGGATTGGCTGGAATGCCGAGCGTCAGCATGGGGATGAAGGAGGTCTGCGCGCCGGCATTGTTGGCCGATTCCGGCCCGGCGACACCTGCGATCGCGCCCTTGCCGAATTCTTCGGGGTTTTTCGATACGCGCTTTTCGACCGTGTAGGAGGCAAAGGCCGCGAGGATCGCGCCGCCTCCCGGCAGGATGCCGAGCGCTGAACCGATGATCGTTCCGCGCACGATGGGCGCCGCCATGCGCCTGAAGTCGTCGCGGGTGGGCATGAGGCCGGAAACCTTTCGGATCATCACCGAGCGCTCATGCTCGTTTTCGAGGTTGCGAAGGATCTCGGCGATGCCGAAGACGCCGACCGCCACGGCGACGAAATTCAGCCCGTCGGCATATTCGGGGATACCGAGCGTGAAGCGCGGCGTGCCGGTGTAGATATCGGTGCCGACAATGCCGAGCAACAGACCGAGCACGACCATCGCCAGCGCCTTGACGATCGAACCGTGCGCAAGCGCGACCGACGAGACGAGGCCGACGACCATCAGCGAAAAATATTCGGCCGCGCCGAATTCCAGCGCGATCGAGGTCAGCGGCGGGGCGAAGATGGCGACGAGGAAGGTCGACACCGTGCCGGCGAAGAACGAACCGATCGCCGCAATCGCGAGTGCCGCGCCGGCGCGGCCGTTCCTGGCCATCTGATAGCCGTCGATCGCCGTGACGGCCGAGGACGATTCGCCGGGCATGTTGATGAGAATGGCCGTGGTCGAGCCGCCATATTGCGCACCGTAATAGATGCCGGCGAGCATGATGAGGGAGGAAACCGGGTCGCCGATCTGAAAGGTGATCGGCAAGAGCATGGCGATGGTCGCGGTGGCGCCAATCCCGGGCAGGACCCCGATCAGCGTGCCAAGAAGGACGCCGATCAGGCAGAATCCAAGGTTCGTCAGCGATGAAGCGGTCGAAAAGCCGAGCGCCAGATTGTCGAGGAGCTCCATGCTCATCTCCTCACAATGGCAGCCATGGGCCAAAGCGTCGGAACGGAAGGCCGAGTGCGTAGCTGAAGACGAAAAATGCAAACAGGGTCAGGCCAGCCGACAGCACGAACGCGGTCAGCGGTTTCATGCGGCCACTGGCGAACGATGCGATCAGCGCCGTCAGGAAGATTGACGGAATGAAGCCAAGGCCGCGCACCGTCAGGCCGAAGAAGATCGGAGCGGGAAGGATGAACAGCGAGCCGCGCCACGCAATGTAGCCGATCGGATCGCCCTCGAATCGCACCGCCTGGAAGAGGATGACGAGGCCAAGCAGGATCAGCACGATCGCCAGCACCAGCGGGAAATAGCCCGGCCCCATGCGGAAGGCGGTGCCGATTTCCAGGCCGAGCGACTGCAACGCGAAAAATGCGCCGAAAACGATGAACAGCGCAGCGCATATGCCGTTCGTCCTGTCGATTGCGAAAGCCTTCATGACATTCCTCCCAAGCTGCGGGCGCGCGACGATACCGAAGCGAAAACGGGGCGCCGGCGGCGCCCCGTTCAAAACTCAGTCGGCGTATTGGCCGGCGGCTTCGATGATCGGCTTCCAGCGCGCGATCTCGTTTTCCAGCTTGGCCTTCAGCGCGGCCGGCGTCGCGTCGGCCTGCGGCGACGGCCTGGTGCCGAGCTCGGCGAAGCGGGCGGCGACGTTCTCGTCCTTCAGCGCGACCTGCAGGGATTTCGACAGCCGTTCGGTGATCTCCGCCGGAGTGCCCTTGGGGGCATAAAGACCGTGCCAGATGCTGACCTGCACGTCGGGAAGGCCGGCTTCCGTCGTCGTCGGGACATCGGGCAGCACATCGAGGCGCTCCGGCGAGGTGACGGCGTAAGCCTTGATCGTGCCGCCCTGGATCTGCTTGGTGGTGTTGGTCGTCTGGTCGCACATGATGTCGACCTGGCCGCCGAGGAGATCGGTCATGGCCGGGCCGGTGCCCTTGTAGGGGACGGTGACCAGCGGCGTCTTGATAGCGCTCATGAACAGCATGCCGCAGAGATGCGAGGCAGCACCTATGCCGGCATTGGCTACGGTGACGCTATCCTTGTTGGCCTTGGCGTACTCGACCAATCCCTTCAAATCGGCCGGCTCGAGGTCCTTTCGGCCAACGATGGTCATTGGCACCTCGGTGACGAGGCCGACATATTCGAAGGCGTTCAGCGTGTCGTAGGCGAGCTTTCGGTAGAGTGTGGCACTGGTGGCCATGCCGATGTGATGGAGGAGCAGGGTGTAACCGTCCGGCTCGGCCTTCGCGACGCGGCCAGCGCCCAGCGTGCCACCGGCGCCGCCGACATTCTCGACGATGACCTGCTGGCCGAGATCCTTGGACATGGCTTCCGCGACAAGACGCGTGACCGTGTCGGTCGGGCCGCCGGCCGCAAACGGCACCACGACGGTGATGGTGCGTTCGGGATAGGTTTGCGCGCCTGCGGCGACAGGATAAAGCGTGACGGCCACGGCGGCAGCCAGAGCGGCGACAAATCTTCTCATCGTGATTTCCTCCCAGAGCTTAAATCTTCAACCGCCGCGCGGAGTTCTCCTCGACACCGGCTGCACGGATACAACTAGGGCAGGCTAACAGATTGCAATCGTACTCAAATGGCAAAGTGCTGATATCCGCAACCGTTCTGGCTGGCGGCCCATGAGGCGCGGCCGGACCATCGGAGGAACGACTGCCCCGGCTGGATCGAGACACGCCAAGCGCGCGCCGTCTGTCTGGAAGATGATCCGCGCCGGCCTGGCCCTTGCTCGCGGCCGGTGATTTGCTAGGTGTTTTGCAGGTTTGAGCGAGGGCGACCCATGAACCATCACAACACAAGCGGCGTTCCGGTGATCGAAACGGCGCGCGCCATCCTGCGAGCGCACCGGCTGGAGGATTTCGACGCCTATGTCGCCATGTGGGCCGATCCGGTCGTCACCCGCTTCATCGGCGGCAGGCCGCGCACGCGAGAAGAGAGCTGGATGCGCTTCCTGCGTCACGCCGGGCTCTGGTCGCTGCTCGGCTACGGTTTTTGGGCGATCGAGGACAAGGCGACGGGCCGTTTCGTCGGTGAGGCCGGGTTTCACGACCTCAAGCGCGATATGGAGCCGCCGATAGAGGGCATTCCGGAGGCCGGGTGGGCGCTCGCTCCGGCCGCCCACGGCGCCGGCCTCGCCACCGAGATCGTCAGCCGCGTGCTTGGCTGGGGCGACGAGACCTTCGGACGTGGCAAAACCGTCTGCATCATCGACCCCGAAAACACCGCTTCCTTGAACGTGGCGACGAAGTGCGGCTACCGGGAGGTGGCGCGGACCATCTATCACGAAACCCCGACCATCCTGCTGGAGCGGTTGGCCTGAGCACTCGCCAAGTGCCTAAAGCGCGCGGCGTCGAAACGGATTCATGCGCTGCGCTTAGCTTTCTTGTTTTACGTCGTTCTCCCAAAGCCGAGGTCCCTTTGGGCGGCATGCATTAGCGGTCGTTCCGCAAGGGCGTCGAAATGATCCGAGAACGCCGTCTGCTCCTGATAACCGCGCCGGGACTGGCATTATCCGTTTGCACCGCGGCTTCGCGAGCCGCTTCATCGAGCATCGAGGCATCCTCGCCGAAGGCGCGGGTGGCGCGGGCCGCCGCCTCGAGCAGCGGCCGCCGCATGCGCCGCAGGAAGGCCGCGTCGACGCGTGTGCTCGGGCCGGCCAGGGTCAAGGCACCGAGCAGAACCCGCCCAGGCCCGAACACCGGCGCCGAGACGCCCGCAGTCTGCGGGTCGCGGTCGCCGATGGCGAGGCAGTTGCAGGTCTTGCGGATGGTTTCGTACGGTTCGCCCGGCTGTCCGGAAAACGCCGCCAGCACACGCCCGCCGGAGCCCACCAGCAACGGCAGGACGTCACCCTCGCGAATCGTATAGCGGATAGGATGCTTGGACTCGACGCGATAGAGACAGGTGCGCACGTCTACCGACCGGACATAGAACGCAACGCTTTCCCAGCTTAGCTCGCAGAGATCGCGCATGATCGGCAGCAGGATGTCGACCGCCACGACCGACCGCTGATAGAGCGCGCCGAGCCGGAAGCTGGCCGGTCCGATGCGGTAGCGTCCGTCGTCCAGGCGCTCCAGCAATTGTCCGCGCAAAAGCGAATTGGCCAGCCGCAGAATGGTGCTCTTATAGAGCCCGGTTCGAGCCGCGATCTCGGAAAGGCTGAGCGAGCGGTCCGCCGTGGTGAATGCATCGAGGATGGCAATGGCCCGGTCAAGCGCGGCAACACCGTCGGCTGACGTGCTCCGGATTTCGATGCCAGCTGGTTTGCCTGCCGAATTCATTGGTCCCCAGTCGAACAAAGGTCGAGCGGCGCGATTGTGTCGCGCAGCTCGAGCATTCTGTCCAGCAGAATATCGTTCCTGTTGACGGAACGCGGTAAAGTCTGCTTGAACTCAAGCACGGGTCTGGTTTCAGGCGCGTTTTTGGCGGGCACCGGAGGAGGTGTCGTGATTTGGAGGAATCCCATGCTGAACAGACGCAGATTTTTGATGAGCACCGCTGCCGCGGGGGCCGCCGGGCTGGTGGCGTCGCGTCTTTCTCCCGCCTTTGCCCAAGGCACGCCGCAGATACAGATTTTCGTGCCAGCCGCGCCCGGTGGCGGCTGGGACCAGACCGCGCGCACGATGGACCAGGTGCTGCGCAGCGAGAAGCTGATCTCCGGCTCGCAGATCACCAATGTCGGCGGCGCCGGCGGCACGGTCGGGCTGCCGCAATTCATCAGTCAATGGAACGGCAAGGGCAATTCGCTGATGGTTGGCGGCATGGTCATGGTCGGCGCCATCATCGCCAACAAGGCCGCCAATAATTTGACGCAGGTCACGCCGATCGCCCGGCTCACCGGCGAGTTCGAAGCGCTGGTGGTGCCGGCGGCCTCGCCGTTCAAGACGGCCGCCGAGTTCGTCGCCGCGCTTAAAGAGGATCCGACGAAGGTTCCCGTCGCCGGCGGTTCGGCCGGCGGCTCCGACCACATCCTGTTCGGCCTGATCGCCAAGACGGCGGGCGTGCCGGCGACAAATCTGTCCTATGTGCCGTTCGCCGGCGGCGGCGAGGCGCTGTCAGCGCTGCTCGGCAACCAGGTGGCGGCGGGCATTTCCGGCTTCGGCGAATTCTCCGAACAGGTCAAGGCAGGGGCGCTGAGGCTGCTCGCCATTTCCGCTGACAAGCGGCAGGAGGGCATCGATGCGCCAACGCTGAAGGAAGCCGGCATCGACGTCGAACTGTTCAACTGGCGCGGCGTCTTCGCACCCCCCGGTGTCTCCGATACCGATAAGGCGGCGATGATCACGCTGGTCGAGACCATGGCCAAGAGCTATGCCTGGGCCACGGAATGCAAGAACCGCAACTGGACGCCCATCCTGCTCACCGGCGACGATTATGCGAAGTTCCTTGCCGAGGATACGGCCCGCATCGAAGCCATCCTCAAGGATCTCGGGCTCGCCTGATTTCCCTGAAGAGGGCGGGTCCATGGTCCGCCCTTTTTCCTCCCGCCGTTCGCATGGACATGCGATCCACCGGGGGTGAAGATAGAATAAAAGCCGACTGTGAGACGCCGGCTGCCTTGGGAGGACATTCATGAGCACCAGCGACCAGCAGGCTGCGTCCTCGCGCCTTGCCGTACCCGAACTGTTGATCGGCATCGGGCTTCTGGCCTGTGCCGGGGCGGTTGCCTGGCAGACCTTGGCGATCCCGGTGTCGCCGCTCTACTCCAAGGTCGGCCCGACCGTCTTTCCCTATCTCACCATGTTCGGGCTGGTGGTTCTTTCGCTCCTGCTCATCGTCGCCGCACTGCGCGGCGGCTGGCAGCCGGAAGAGGAAAAGGAGACGCCGACCGACTGGAAGGCGATGGGCTTCGTCGTCATCGGCCTTGTCGCCAACCTGCTCCTGATCCAGCCGCTCGGCTTCACCGCGGCATCCGTCATCATGTTCGTTCTGGTCTGCTACGGCTTCGGCAGCCGGCATACGCTGCGCGATGCGCTCACTGGCCTCGTGCTGGCGCTGGCCGCCTATTTCGGCTTCGCCAAGGCGCTCGGCGTTAATATCGGCGCCGGTTTCATCGAGAACCAGCTGAATACGGTGATCGATGCGTTCACCAGCACGCTGGGAGGCTGACGCCATGGAAACGCTAGGCCATCTCGCACACGGTTTCGCCGTCGCCTTCACCCCGGTCAACCTTCTGTGGTGCCTGCTCGGCACCACGCTTGGCACCGCCATCGGCGTGCTGCCCGGCCTCGGACCGGCACTGACCATCGCGCTGCTGCTGCCGATCACCTACCAGGTTGCGCCGGAGGCTTCGTTCATCCTGTTTGCCGGCATTTATTACGGCGCCATGTATGGCGGCTCCACGACGTCGATCCTGCTCAACACGCCAGGCGAAAGCGCCACCATCGTCACCGCGCTGGAAGGCAACAAGATGGCCCGGTCCGGGCGCGGCGGCGCAGCACTTGCCACGTCGGCGATCGGCTCCTTCGTCGCCGGCACGCTCGGCACGCTGGGCGTTGCCTTCCTGGCGCCTATCGTGGTCAGGTTCGCGCTGGCCTTCGGCCCGGCTGAGTATTTCTCGCTGATGGTGCTGGCCTTCATCACGGTTTCGGCGGTGCTCGGCTCGTCCTCGGTGCGCGGCTTGACCAGCCTGTTCGCCGGCTTTGTTATCGGCATGATCGGGGTCGACCTGCAGACCGGCCAGCCGCGCTTCACCTTCGGCATGACCGAACTGCTCGACGGCGTCGACGTCATCATCGCCGCCGTCGGCCTGTTCGCCGTCGGTGAGACGCTCTACATGGCCTCGCGCCGTTATGCCGGCAAGGACGAGATCGTGCCGCTGAAGGGCTCGCTCTACATGACGGCGGCCGAATGGGGGCGCTCGTGGAAGCCCTGGTTGCGCGGCGCCGCGATCGGCTTCCCGATCGGCGCCATGCCGGCCGGCGGCGCCGAGATCCCGACCTTCCTGTCCTATGCCATCGAAAAGAAGCTTTCGAAGCACAAGCAGGAATTCGGCACGGTTGGCGCCATCGAGGGCGTAGCCGGTCCGGAGGCCGCCAACAATGCCTCGGCCGCCGGCGTGCTGGTGCCGATGCTGACGCTCGGGCTGCCGACCTCGGCGACGGCGGCAATCATGCTTTCGGCCTTCCAGAGCTACGGCATCAATCCAGGCCCGCTGCTTCTGACGACACAAGGCAACCTGGTCTGGGGACTGATCGCCAGCCTGTTCATCGCCAACGTCATTCTCGTCATCCTCAATCTGCCGCTGATCGGGCTTTGGGTGCGGCTGCTGAAGATCCCGGCGCCGCAGCTCTATGCCGGCATCCTGGTTTTCGCCACCGTCGGCACCTACGGCATTTCGCAGTCGCCGATCGACCTCGCCATCCTCTATCTCCTGGGTGCTGCCGGCTTCCTGATGCGGCGCTTCGATTTCCCGACCGCGCCCGTCATCATCGGCATGATCCTGGGACCGCTCGCCGAAACTCAATTCCGCCGCGCCATGACGATCTCGAACGGCGACTGGTCGGTGTTCTACAAGCACCCGCTGTCGCTGACCCTGCTGACGCTGGCCTTCATCGGCCTGGTCGGGCCGCATATCTGGGCCTACATCGAACGCCGCCGATTGCGGGGGCCGGAGCATGTGCCGGGCGATGCCTGATCGATTTGAAGTGACATGACAGACCTGCTTTCCGGCATTCGCGTGCTCGACCTGACCAACGTCCTGGCCGGGCCCTACTGCGCCTACCAGTTGGCGCTGCTCGGCGCCGACGTCATCAAGGTCGAGGCGCCGCAAGGCGGCGACCTGGCGCGACAGCTCGGCGGTTCGCCGGAACTCAACCAGGCCGGCATGGGAGCTTCGTTCCTGGCTCAGAATGCCGGCAAACGCTCCGTCGTGCTCGACCTCAAGAAGGAAGCCGAGCGCGAACGCTTCCTCGACCTGGTCGCCAGCGCCGATGCGCTGGTGGAAAACTTCCGCCCCGGCGTCATGGGCCGGCTTGGCCTCGGCTACGAGGCGCTGAAGGCGGTCCGCCCCAACCTTGTCTACTGCGCGATATCGGGCTTCGGCCAGACCGGGCCGATGCGCGACAATCCGGCCTATGACCAGATCATCCAAGGCCTTTCGGGCATTATGAGCATCACCGGCACGCCGGAGACGGCACCCTTGCGGGTCGGCTATCCCGTCGCCGACACGCTGGGCGGACTGGTCGGGGCCTTCGCCATCGTCTCGGCGCTGGTAAGGCAGAAGACGAGCGGCGAGGGTGCTTTTCTCGACGTGTCGATGCTTGAATGCACATTGTCGGCGCTTGGCTGGCCGGTTTCCAACTATCTGACGGCCGGGGTCGATCCCAAGCCGATGGGCAATGAGAACATGACGGCGGCACCGTCGGGCGCCTTTCGCACCGGCGACGGTCTGCTCAACATCGCCGCCAACAAGCAGGAGCAGTTCGTAACGCTTTGCCGGCTTATCGAACGGCCGGAGCTGGCGTCGGATCCACGCTTTGCCGAGCGCGAGACGCGCAAGCGGAACCGTGCGGCGCTGAAGATCGAGATCGAGGGGGCCCTGGCGAATGGCCCGGCGGCTGCGTGGGAAGAAAAACTGAACCGCGCCGGGGTGCCGGCGGGCAGGGTGCTGACGATCCCGCAAGTGCTGGCCGAACCGCAGGTGCTGGAGCGCCAGATGACCAGGGCTTTCGACGGCGTGGCTGACATGGAGAGACCGCTGACGGTTCTGCGCGGCGGCTTCATGGTCGATGGCACGGCTCCATTGCCGGCCTCCCCGCCACCGGCCCTGGGCGAGCACATGGACGAGGTTTTCGCCGGCCTGTCGCCGCGAGCGAAGACAAAGGCACTCACATGAACGAGCAAAAGACGATATGAGTGAGCAAAAGACGGGCCGCGAGCGTGCAGAGGAGTGGTGGCAGACCGGCATTATCGAAATGCGGCCGGGCGTCATCCGGCTGCGCGGCTATGAAATCCAGGACCTGATCGGCCGCGTCAGCTTCCCGGCTGTCATCTGGCTGATGCTGCGCGGCGAATTGCCCAGCGAGGAACAGGCCGCGCTGCTCGGCATTGCGCTGGGCGCCGCAGTCGACCACGGGCCGCAGGCGCCGTCGATCGCCATCGCCCGCATGGCGGCGACCTGCGGTGTCGGCATCAACAGCGCCATGGCTTCGGCCATCAACGTGCTTGGCGACGTCCATGGCGGCGCCGGCGAGCAGGCGCTTGCCTTCTATGGCGACATTGCCGCGGCGCTCGATGGCGGCACGACGCTGAAAGAGGCTGTCTCGGGGCGGCTTGACCGGTTCTTTGCCGGGGAAAAGGGCTACGTGCCGGGGCTGGGCCATCGCTTCCATCCGGTCGACCCGCGCGCGCCGCGCCTGATGGAACTGACTCGGGAGTTTGCCGCGCGCGGCGTGATCCATGGCCGCTTCGCCGATATCGCCGAGGCGATCGAGGCGGAGGTCGCGCGGCGCAAGGGCAAAAAGATACCGCTCAACATCGATGGCGCGACCGCCGTCATTTACGGCGAGCTCGGCTTTCCGCCACCGCTAACGCGGGGGCTTTTCGTGCTGTCGCGCTCGGTCGGCATCCTGGCGCATGCCTGGGAACAATCCCAGCAAGCCGAGCGGAACAAAGGTCCGCTGCCACGCGAATGGCTGTGGGCCTATGCCGGGACGCCAGTGCGACCGCTCCCCGAAGAGGACGGCGCCGGGGCGTGAGGCCTTTACGTAGGGCCGATTTGTGCCGGCTGGGGAAGCTTCAAGGTCCTTACCAGCGTCGAAAGTTCGGGTTCGTCGATGAGCATGGCCGCATCGGCCGGCGCCAGCCAGGCCCGTTGCCGCCGTTTGGCTTCCTGCCAGTCGGCGAGCTCTTGCGTTACTTCCAACAGATAGACGATGACATCGACGCGCACGAACCGGTTGGCCAGCCGCTTCCAATAGGAATAGGTGCCCGCTGGCTGCTTCAGGGTCTTGCCGAGCACGCCCGCTTCTTCCTGCGCCTCGATGGTGGCCGCCTTGCGTCCGCTCTTGCCTTTCATCGGCCAGCCCTTGGGTACGATGAAGCGCCTGGTGGTGCGCGAGGTGACCAGCATCACCTCGATGTCGCCGCGCTGGTCCAGCCGAAAAGGGATAGCCGCGACCTGGCGGATCGTCTCGCCCTTCTTGGCCTTGCGCACGGCCTTTTTCTTGGTGGCTGCCATTCGTAAAATCCAGTCGGTGCAGTGCCCATACCGTGACGCGGTGTCGTTGCAAAACCCAAACTGCCGCAAGGGCACCGGAACGCCCCTACCATGTAAGTCGGCTAAATAAAAGGGAAGCCCGCCTCAGCGGCAGGTGCTTACGGCGGTGTTGCCGATTATCTGGGTCTGGCAGTTCGGCCTGACCCGCGGCACGATGGGCGGCGGCTGTTGCACGATCACCCGGTCCTGAGCCCGATTCTGTTGCTGCTGTTGCTGAAACTGCTGCCGCTGGACACGGTTTTGCAAGGCCTGCAGATCGTTCTGCTGGATCAACGCGTTGTTGTCGACGGAGGGAATGAGCACCTGCGCGGAAGCAGGCAGGCAGATGCCCGCCAGCGTCGAGGCTGCCAATGCCGCCGTCATGAAAACCGTTGATGGCCGAAGCGCCAACATCTGCTCATTCCCGCACAAACAAAATTCACTCTACATGTAGTGCGTTTGTCCCCTCGTGCCACGCCAGAGTGCCGATTAACAGGAAATCGCGTGATCGCGCCCCCTTCGCGGCGGAGGAGAATCTGCCCCGCCGCCCGCATCGCACTTGACGGAAGCGGTCGATTCACCGCTCTATCGGGTTGACGCTGGCCTCGAATTCCATGGCGTCAACGGCGTCGGCATGTCCGTCGGATGCAACGGCGCCTTCGAGGAAACGGTCAAACAGAACGCCGACAGTGCGTCCTTCAGGGTCAGCTTCCAGCTGGCTCAGGGATGGAGCCGGGCAAAAGGGGTCCTTATGAGGAAGCACGCGTATCTGCTGGCGATGCTGGGGGCTGCCTGCATCGCCGGTCTGCCGGCCGCGGCGGCGCAGACAAAAGGCGACAAAGCGGCGGCCGCGCCCGCCGCCAACCAGCCCCAGTTGCCCGGCGGCGCATCGGCCCTGTCCGAAACCCATGGCGACTGGGCGGTCAACTGCCAGATATCGGGCGCGGCCAAGGCATGCAGCCTGTCACACCAGCAGTTCAACAAGCAAGGCAACCAGCGTCTGCTGGCGATAGAGCTGTCGAGCAGGACGGGCGAAGACGCGACCGGTACGCTCGCTTTGCCGTTCGGCCTGGCGCTCGCCAAGGGCGTCACCCTGACGATCGACGACCAGAAGCTGGACGGCAGTCTGCAGTTCAACACTTGCCAAGCCGTCGGCTGCCTGGTGCCGGTGGCGTTCGATGCCAACGTCGTCCCCGTGCTCAAGGCGGGCACCACCTTGAAGGTCGATGCCTTCGCGGCGGATACGGGGCAAGCGGTTAGCTTCTCCATCCCGCTCAATGGCTTCGGAAGTGCGCTTGCCCGGACGGCCGAGCTTCTTGCCGACTAGCGGTTCAGCGTTCCACAGAATCGCTAGCTTGCGCTAAGCCTTTGTTTTAGGAATTCCGACGGTCCAGCTCGTCACGCTGCGGTCGTTTTCAGCCGTTCCGCGATCAGGGTGGCGAGCCGGGTCGCCACTTCGTCCTTGCTCATCTCGGGCCATTCCTCGACGCCGGTCTTCGAGACGATGCGAACACGGTTGCGGTCGCCGCCCATCACACCGGATGGGCCGACGCCGCTGGTCTGCGACACGTCGTTGGCGACAATGAAGTCGGCGCCCTTCTTCCTCAGCTTGGCTTCGGCGTTGCGCAAAAGGTCCTGCGTCTCGGCGGCGAAGCCGACCACCAGCGCCGGCCGCTGCTTGTGATGCCCGACGCCCGCAAGGATGTCGGGGTTCTCGATCATGCGCAGCACCGGCGGGCCTTCGCCCGGCGCTTTCTTGATCTTCTCGCCAGCTGGGCTGTCGGTGCGCCAATCGGCGACGGCGGCGACGAATACCGCCGCATCGGCCGGTAGAAGCTGTTCCACGGCATCGCGCATTTCCTGCGCCCGCTCGACGTGGATGGTTTTCACACCAGCCGGATCGGCGATGCTGACGGGACCGGAGACCAGCCTCACGTCGGCGCCGAGCCTGGCCAATGCCGCCGCAATGGCATGGCCCTGCTTTCCCGACGATCGGTTGGCGATGTAGCGAACGGGGTCGATCGGCTCGTGCGTCGGGCCTGACGTGACGATGATCTTCTTGCCGGCCAGCGGCTTGGATCCGGTATCGAGCAGCGCCTCGATGGCGGCGACGATCTCCAGCGGCTCGGCCATGCGACCTTCGCCAGCCTCGTTGCTCTCGGCCATCTCGCCTTTGGCGGGGCCAACGAAGGTGATGCCATCCTTGTGCAGCGCCGCACGATTGCGCCGCGTCGCCGGATGCGCCCACATTCTGGGGTTCATGGCCGGCGCCATCAGCACCGGCTTGTCGGTGGCCAGGAGCACGGTGGAGGCAAGATCATTGGCGTGGCCGTTGGCGAGCTTGGCCATCAGGTCGGCGGTGGCGGGCGCCACCACTAGCAGATCGGCCTCGCGCGATAGCCTGATATGGCCGACATCGTGCTCGTCATTGCGATCGAAGAGATCGGTAAAGACATGGTCTGCCGAGAGCGCACCGGCGGACAGCGTGGTGACGAATTCCCGCGCAGCCGACGTCATGACCACGCGCACCGCCGCACCCCTTTCACGCAGACGGCGGATCAGGTCGAGTGCCTTGTAGGCGGCGATGCCGCCGCCGATGATGAGCAGGATGCGCTTGCCGGAGAGGCTCATGAAGGACCAGAGATCATCAGCGACTTTCTCTGATCAAAATCTGCTTTTTGCAGCTCCCGGCCGAATTCGAGGATCTCCTCCGCCGTAACAAAATCCTTGGCACCTTTGAAGGTGGGCGCCACTTCCTTGAGCAGCAGACTTCTTGCCTCCTGCTCCATCGACACACCATGACGGGCAGCCCGCTCGCGCAGTCTTTGTTTCAAATCCTCGTCGAGATTGCGAATGGTCAGGGTACCCATGGCTAACTTTGCCTGCCTGCCATTGGTTGAGCCTTGGCCTCGTCCTTGAATGTCAGGCGTCCGCCATCGAAGCCTTTCGTGGTCGGAAGCCCAACTGATGCCGCGAGCACATCCCGCGCCTCCTGCTCCATGGAAACGCCGCGCGCGGCACCGCGTTCACGCAATCGCTGCATGACATGATCTTCCAGATTCCGGACAGTAATCCTGGCCATAGTCGCACTCCTGCGCACAACATAGCTATCCCGCCTTTCGACTGCAATGACAGCATCGCTGTCATTGCAGTCACTCAGAGCAGCTTCCAGGCTATATAGACCAGCGTCAGGGCTATCACCCAAAGCGCCACGCGGCCGGAGCGGTTGTAGCGCGCTTCGGCCTTGCCGATGGCACGGGCCGTCGCCTCGTCGAAGCGCAGGCCATGCTCGGCCATCAGGTCGATCTCGCGCGACAGCCGCTCGGTGCGCGCTGCCAACTCGGGGGCTTGGCGGATCAGCGTCAGCATCGCCTTGCCGCCGTCGCGGGCGTCGGCCAGCAGGCCGCTTGGCCCGAGATTTCCTGATATCCAGCCGCTGACCACGGGTTCGGCGGTCTTCCACATGTTGAAGGCCGGATCGAGCGTGCGCGCCACGCCCTCGACCACCACCATGGTTTTCTGCAGGAGGATCAGTTCGGGCCGCGTCGCCATGTCGAAGAGTTCGGTCACCTCGAACAGCAGCGTCAGAAGCTTGGCCATGGAAATGGTCTCGGCCGGCTGGCCATGGATCGGCTCGCCGATGGCGCGGATCGCCTGGGCGAAGGCCGCGACATTGTGCTGGCGCGGCACGTAGCCGGCCTCGAAATGAACCTCGGCGACGCGCAGATAGTCGCGCGTGATGAAGCCGTAGAGGATTTCGGCGAGGAACCGGCGCTCCTTCTTGCCGAGCCTGCCGGCAATGCCGAGATCGACCGCGACGATCGTGCCATCAGCCTCGACGAACAGGTTGCCCGGATGCATGTCGGCGTGAAAGAAGCCGTCGCGCAGCGTATGGCGCAAGAACGACTGGATGAGGTTGGCCGCGATTGCCCTCAGATCGTGTCCAGCGGCGGCGAGTCCGGCGATGTCGTTCATCTTGATGCCGTCGACCCATTCCATGGTCAGCACGTCGCGGCCGGTGCGCTCCCAGTCGACGGAAGGGACGCGAAAGCCCGGATCCTCCCTGGTGCTTTGACCAAGTTCCGAAAGCGCGGCCGCCTCGAGGCGCAGGTCCATCTCGATCTTGGTGGTCTGCGCCAGCGTCTCGGTCACCTCCACAGGCCGCAGCCGGCGTGAGGAGGGGATGTATTTCTCCTGCAGGCGGGCCGCGAGGAAATAGCTTTCGAGATCCTGGAAGAAGCGGCGGCGCACGCCCGGCCGGATCACCTTGACCGCTACCTTCCTGGCGACGCCGCCATCGACGGTTTCAGCGGCATGGACCTGGGCGATGGAGGCCGCGGCGACCGGGTCGCCGAACTGCGTGTAGAGGTCGCCGAGCTTGCGCCCGAGCGAGCCCTCGATGGCCGCCACCGCCTCGGCCGTCGGGAAGGTGTGCATCTTGTCCTGCAGCATGGCGAGATCGAGCGCCATGTCGTTGCCGACGACATCGGGTCGTGTCGCCAGAAACTGGCCCAGCTTGACATAGGACGGCCCGAGCCGGACCACCGCCTTGGCCAGCCGATCGCTGCGCTCATAGGCGAGCGCGCGGCGGCGGGTAAACAGCCGCGCCAGCCGCCAGCCCAATTTCGGCAGGCCGGACAGTTCCTCGCCGGGCAAAGCGGCGACGACGCCCTCGCGCACAAGCACCCAGCCGGCCCGCATGAGCCGAAATCCAGCGCTGACGGTGCTCATGCCCGGGCCTGCCTCAAAGTTTCCAGCCCGAATGAAGCGCGGCGATGCCGCCGGAATAGTTGCGGAACGAGACCCGATCGAAGCCCGCGCGGGTTATCATGGAAGCAAAATTCGCCTGGTTGGGGAATTTCGCGATCGACTCGACCAGATAGGAATAAGGCTCGCCGTCGCCGGTGACGGCCTTGCCGATCTTCGGAATGGCCTTGAACGACCAGGCCTCATAGACCCTGTCGAGCAACGGCATCTCGACCTCGGAAAATTCCAAGCACAGGAACCGCCCGCCCGGCTTCAGCACGCGCAACGCTTCGCTGAGAGCGACGTCGATCCTGGGGACGTTGCGGATGCCGAAAGCGATGGTGTAGGCGTCGAAGGTGGCGTCCGCGAACGGCAGTTCCTCGGCATTGGCTTCGACGAAGTCGGTGTTGCCGGACATGCCTTTCTTTTGCGCCCTGTCGCGACCGACGGCGAGCATCGAGCCGTTGATGTCGAGCACGGTGGCATGAGCATGCCCATGGCTGGCATCGACGATGCGAAAGGCGATGTCGCCGGTGCCGCCGGCGACATCGAGCACGCGCCAGCCCGGCCGCTTCGGCGGATTGAGCCAGGTTACCATGGCATCCTTCCACAGCCGGTGCAGGCCGCCCGACATCAGGTCGTTCATCAGGTCGTAGCGGTTGGCGACCTTGTGGAAAACATCGTTGACCAGGGGCTGCTTGTCGCCTGCCCCTACACGCTTGAAACCATAGGAGGTTTCCATGCCGCCGGCGGCCGTGGTTCTCTCAACTGACATTTTTTTGATCCGTCATAAAACCGGCGGGACCATAGCCGATCGATGGTGCGGGCGCTATTGTTTAAGGCGCGGTGTTCGGCCGCGCTTCCAGGTGGCGGGTTTCGAGACCTGGACTGACCGACGGGATGTTTGAATGCCTTTGAAAGCGGAACTGCACTGCCATATCGAAGGGGCAGCGGCACCGGAACTCGTCATCCGACAGGCGCAGAAATACGGCAAGGACATCTCGCCCTATATCCAGAACGGCTCTTTCGTCTGGCACGATTTCACCTCTTTTCTCGCCGCCTATGACTTCGCCTCCGACCTGTTCCGGACCGAGGAAGACTATGCACGGCTGGCTGACCACTATCTGACCAGCCTGGCGCGTGACGGCGCTATCTACTCGGAGGTCTTCACCTCGCCGGACCATGCCACGAAGGCGGGGCTGTCGCCGAAGGCTTATACGGATGCGCTCGGCGAAGGCATGGCCCGCGCCAAGGCCAAGACCGGCATCGAGGGCCGTATGATCGTCACGGGAGTGCGCCATGCCGGCGTCGAGTCCATCGAGCAGGCAGCGCGTTTCGCCGCGCGCTGCGGGCACCCGCTGGTCACCGGTTTCGGCGTCGCCGGCGACGAGAGGGTTGGCGATATGGAGGACTATGTCAGGGCTTTCGAGATTGCCCGCGAGGCCGGGCTCGGCATTACCATCCATGCAGGCGAGCTGACGGGATGGGAGACGGTCCAGGCGGCGCTCGATCATATCCGCCCGTCACGCATCGGCCATGGCGTGCGCGCCATCGAAAACCCCGATCTTGTCCGGCGCATCGCCGATGAGGGCGTGGTGCTGGAATGCTGTCCCGGCTCCAATATTGCGTTGAAAGTGTTCGACAGTTTCGCCGCCCACCCGTTCCCCGCCCTGCTCGCGGCCGGCTGCAAGGTGACGCTCAACTCGGATGATCCGCCCTATTTCTGGACCTCGCTGAAACGCGAATACGACATTGCGGCCGAGTATTTCTCGATGAACGAGAAGGCGCTGGCGGCCGTTACCCGAACGGCCATCGAGGCCGCTTTCGTCGACAGGAAGACCAAGGCAACGCTGCTCAGCCGGCTGGATGCGAAGGCCAGGTGAATGAAGGCTGGGTGGACAGGGAGTGGCCAGCAGTGAGCAGTTTGGCGGAGCGCGCATCGGGACTCGCAAATCGGCTCACTATTCACTACTCACTATTGGCTACTCACCACGAACCACGTCGGAGCACATCATGAAGGGCGTCACCGTCGTCGACCACCCGCTTGTCCAGCACAAGCTGAGCATCATGCGCAAGAAGGAGACCTCGACGGCCGGTTTCCGGCGGCTGCTGCGCGAGATCTCGCTGCTGCTCGGCTATGAGGTGACGCGCAATCTCGAACTCACGACGACGACCATCGAAACGCCGATCGAAACGATGGAGGCGCCGACGCTGGAAGGCAAGAAGCTGGTCTTCGCCTCGGTGCTGCGCGCCGGCAATGGCTTGCTCGAAGGCCTGCTCGACCTGGTTCCGGCGGCCCGCGTCGCCCATATCGGCCTCTATCGCGACCATGAGACGCTGGAGGCGGTCGAATATTTCTTCAAGGCGCCGAGCGACCTTGCCGACCGGCTGGTCATCGTCGTCGATCCGATGCTGGCCACCGCCAATTCCGCCATCGCGGCGATCGACAAGCTGAAGGGGCGCGGCGCCACCAACATCCGCTTTCTGTGCCTGCTGGCGGCGCCCGAAGGCATCGAGCGCTTCACCAAGGCACATCCCGACGTTCCCGTCTTCACGGCTTCCATCGATCGCCAGCTCAACGAGAAGGGCTACATCATGCCCGGCCTCGGCGACGCCGGCGACCGCATGTACGGGACAAAGTGATTTACCGAAAGTTTACGCAACGGCGCGGTTTCGAGCGGCGTTAAAACGGCAAACACCATCCCGGCGTTAAGGATCGGCCTTCACGACAGCGCCGCGCGTCCTGTCGGACGCTGCGACACTTTAATTCGCGCGTGATCCTTTCCGAAAATCGATCCCGATTTTCGGGGTCATGCGCCAGGGCCGATCCATGCTGCGCAAGCTACTTGTCCTCAGCGTCTTTGCCGGTACATCGGCATCCATCCCGATTGTCTATCAGTCGAATCCGCAGATGTTCGAAAGCCTGCTGAAAACGGCGGTGACGGCCAAGCCAGCGGCCGACGCCCGTCCGGAGGTCGCCTTGGCAGCGGCTCCCGACAAGCCGGTGGCGCCGTTGCCGATGGGCCGCAAGGTTGTCGTCACGGCCGACGCGCGAGGGCATTTCTCGTCGGCCTTCAAACTGAACGGACGCCAGATCGATGGCATGATCGATACCGGAGCGACACTGGTCGCCGTCAACACCTCGACGGCGCGCAGGATCGGATTGTCGCTGAACCCATCGGATTTCAGTCATGAGGTCAACACGGCCAACGGCACGATCAAGGCGGCGGTGGTGATGATCGACCGCTTGCAGATCGGCAGCATCACCGTCAACGACGTGCAGGCTATCGTGCTCGACGACAAGGCGCTGCACACCAATTTGATCGGCATGAGCTTTCTCAATCGGCTGGGCAAATATCAGGCCGAAAACGGCACGCTGCTTCTTGTCCAGTGAGCGGGCACGGCCGTTCGGGGCTGGGTCATATCAGCCACGCGGCAGGATGCGCCGGATGACCGACTTGTCGGCAGGCGGCTTGGAAGCGCCGATCGCATAGGCCGAAAGCACCGTTGCCGCCGCGGCTTCGGCGTCGGACACCGAGCGGGCATGGACCAGCGCCAGCGGCTCGCCAGCTCGAACCTCGGCGCCGACCGGCAACAGCCTGGTGATGCCGACCGCCGGGTCGACCTTGTCGTCTGGCCGGGTGCGGCCGCCGCCCAGCCCGACCACGGCAAGGCCGATATCACGCGTGGCAATGCCGGTGACGAAGCCGTCCGCGATCGCTCTCACCGCGTGTTCCGTTGGCGCAACGGGCAAATATCGTTCCGGCTTGTCGATGAAATCGGCGGGGCCGCCGAGCACCGTCACCATGCGCGCGAAGGTGGCGGCGGCGCGGCCGCTGGCAAGCGTTTCGGTGGCCCGCCGCATGCCGTCCTGGTTGGACGGCACCAGACCCGCCGCCTGCAGCATTTCGGCGGCGAGCGCCAGCGTCACATCCTCCAGGCGCCGGTCGCGAAGGCGGCCGGTCAGGAAATCGACGGCGTTGCGCACCTCGACCGCATTGCCGGCGGCCGAGGCCAGCGGTTCGTTCATGCCGGTGATCAACGCCGAAACTTTTAATCCGGCGCCGCTTGCGACTTCGACCAGGCTGTTGGCGAGCGCCGTCGCGTCGCGCGACTTCTCCATGAAGGCGCCATTGCCGACCTTGACGTCGAGCACCAGCGAGCCCAGGCCCGCCGCCAGTTTCTTCGACAGGATCGAGGCGGTGATCAGCGGCACCGACTCCACGGTTCCGGTCACGTCACGGATGGCATAGAGCCGGCGGTCGGCCGGCGCGAGGTCCGCGGTCTGGCCGATGATGGCGCAACCCGCTTCCAGCACGGCCCTGCGAAACAGCGCGATGTCGGGCTGGCTGGCGTAGCCGGGGATGGAATCCATCTTGTCCAGCGTGCCGCCGGTGTGGCCGAGGCCGCGGCCGGATATCATCGGCACATAAGCGCCGCAGGCAGCGACGATCGGCGCCAGCATCAGCGAGACGTTGTCGCCGACGCCGCCTGTCGAATGTTTGTCCGTGACCGGGCCGGGCAGGTCCGACCAGTCGAGCACGTCGCCGGAATCGCGCATGGCCAATGTTAACGCCACGGCCTCGTCGCGGCTCATGCCGTTGAAGAACACCGCCATGGCGAAAGCCGCGACCTGGCCGTCGGTGACGGCGCCATCGGTTACGCCGGCGATGAAGTCGGCGATTTCGCGCGCCGGCAGCCTGTGGCCGTCACGCTTGTGGCGGATGATTTCCTGCGGAAGCATCAGTTCTCCAACAGCCCGTCGCGGAACACACGCTTCAGGATCGTCGCCAGCCGCGCGCCGCCGACCGGGGCCATATCCTTGGTCTCCTGGTGCGAAAGCTCGGCTCCGGTCATGCCGGCGGCAAGATTGGTGATGATCGAGCAGGCGGCGACACGCAGGCCAAGGAAGCGGGCAAGGATGACTTCCGGCACGGTCGACATGCCGACCGCGTTGGCGCCCATGATGCGCGCCATGCGGATCTCGGCCGGCGTTTCGAAGCACGGGCCGGAGAACCACATGTAGACGCCCTCGTGCAGCGCCGTGCCGGTCGCCTTCGCCGCCTGTTCGATCGCCTTGCGGATGCCGGCATCGTAGGCTTCGGTCAGGCCGACGAAGCGGCGGTCGCTCGGCTCGCCGATCAGTGGGTTGGTGCCGGAGAAATTGATGTGGTCCGATATCAGCATCACCGAACCCGACCCCATCTCCGGATCGACCGAGCCGGCGGCATTGGTGAGGATCAGCTTGGTGATGCCGGTGCCGGCGAGCACCTCCAGCACCGGCCGCATCGCCGCCGCGTTGCCGTGCTCGTAATAGTGGGCGCGGCCCGACAGCATCAGCACCGGCGTGCCGGCAAGCAGCCCGACCACCACCTCTCCGGCATGGCCGGAAACGCCGCTTCTGGGAAAGCCGGGCAGATCGGCATAGGAAACACGGATCGGGTTCTCGACCTGGCTGACCAGCCCTCCCAGGCCAGAGCCCAGCACCAGCGCCGTGGTCGGCGCCAGGCCGTCCAGCCGTTCGATCAGATGGTCGAGCGCTTCCTTCATTTCAGCATGTCGCCGCGAAAGCCGTAAGGCAGCATGTCGCCCATGGTCACGGTTTCGGCGACGCCCGCATTGTCGCAGAGATAGAGTTTCGTTTCCGGACGGCAGAATTCGGCCAGCCGCTGCCGGCAGCCGCCGCAAGGCGAGCATTTGGCCATGCGCTCGGCAAGGACGGCGATTTCCATGATCTTGCCGCCGCCGCCCATGATGTAATGGCCGAGCGCCGTCGTCTCGGCGCACCAGCCTTCCGGATAGGAGGCGACCTCGATATTGGCGCCCGTGAAGACGCGCCCGTCCTCGGTGCGAAGTGCGGCACCGACCGGAAATTTCGAATAGGGGGCATAGGCCTTGGCCATGGCAGCCTTCGCCGCTTCGAATAATTCATGCGACATTTCGGTGTTCTCTCCGATGATCTTGTCCATAAGCCGGCGCGCCTTTTGCGTCGCGCCCTCGATCCTCAGCGTTCCTTGACATAAGGCACGCCGCCGGCGCGCGGCGGGATCGCCTTGCCGATGAAACCGGCGAGCAGGATGACGGTGAGAATATAGGGCAGGGCCTGCATGAACTGCACCGGCACCTTGCCGATGAGCGGCAGCGGCGAGCCTTGCAGGCGGATCGACAGGGCGTCGAGGAAGCCGAACAGCAGGCAGGCGAACATGGCGTTGACCGGCTTCCACTTGGCAAAGATCAATGCGGCCAGCGCGATGTAGCCCTTGCCGGCGGTCATGTCCTTCACGAAGCCGCCATTCTGCACCATCGACAGATAGGCGCCGGCGACGCCGGTCAGGATGCCGGTGCAGATCAGCGCCCTGTAGCGCAGCCAGGCGACCGAGATGCCGGCGGTGTCCACGGCGGCTGGGTTTTCGCCGACCGCGCGCAGCCGCAGCCCGAAGCGCGTGCGAAACAGCACCCACCAGGTGAACGGCACCATCGCGAAGGCGAGATAGACCAGTATCGAGTGGCCCGACAGCAGTTCCGAATAGATCGGCCCGAGAAACGGCACGTCGCGGATCGTCTCGGCGCCGGGCCATGTGATCGCCTCGAACCGCTCGGCTGGTTCCAGCGCCGGCGTGCGCCCGCCTTGCTGGAACCAGGCCTGGCCGAGGATGATGGTCGAGCCGGCGGCGATGAAGTTGATCGCCACGCCGGAAACGATCTGGTTGCCGCGATGGGTAATCGAGGCAAAGCCGTGGATCATCGCGAACGCGACCGAGATCAGGATCGCCATGCCCAGTCCGAGAAAGGCCGAATGGAAGACCGACGCGGCCGCCGCACCGGCGAAGGCGCCGACCAGCATCTTGCCTTCGAGGCCGATGTCGAAGATGCCGGCGCGTTCCGAATAGAGGCCGGCCAGGCAGGCGAGCAGCAGCGGCACCGAGAGGCGGATGGTGGAGTCCAGCGTCTGGACGATGGCGTTGAAGGTGTCCATCTCAGGCGCCTTTTCCCTTGACCGCTTCCATGCCGACCGACCTCGGGCTGAGCGAGGCGAACAGCGCCTGGATGTAAGGCCTGAACATGTGTTCGAGAGCACCGGCGAACAGGATGACCAACCCTTGGATGATCACGATCATGTCACGGCTGATGGCAGGCATCTCGAAGGCGAGTTCGGCGCCGCCCTGGTAGAGCATGCCGAACAGGATGGCCGCCAGCACGATGCCGACAGGGTGCAGGCGACCCATCAGCGCCACGGCGATGCCGACGAAACCGGCGCCGCTGACGAAGTCGATCGCGACATTGTGCTGGTCGCCCATCACCGGGTTGAGCGCCATCATGCCGGCGAGCGCACCCGAGATCATCATGGCGGTGATGATGATGCGGGTTTCGGAAATGCCGGCATAGCGCGCCGCCTTTGGGCTGTGGCCGTAGGTGCGCATCTCATAGCCGAGCTTGGTGCGCCAGATCAGCAGCCAGACCAGGAAGGCCATGAGCAGCGCGAGCAGGAAGGAGATGTTGAGTGGTGCCGAGCGGATCTTGGCGCCGAACAGCTCGATGACCCAGTTGAGTTTCGGCAATTCCGCGCCCGCCAGGAAGTTGCGCGTCTGCGGCGCCTGCGAGGCTGCCGGTTTCAACGGGCCGACCAGCAGGTAGACCATGATCGAAGCAGCGATGAAGTTGAACATGATGGTGGTGATGACGATGTGCGAGCCGCGCTTGGCCTGCAGATAGGCGGGGATCAGCGCCCACAAGGCGCCCACGGCCGCCGAAGCCACGATGGCCAGCGGAAATGTCAGCCACCATGGCAGCACGCTGTCGAAGGAGAGACAGACGATGGCGATGCCAAGGCCGGCGATGTAGGCCTGCCCCTCGGTGCCGATGTTGAACAGGCCGCAATGCGCTGCTACCGCCACCGAAAGTCCGGTGAAGATGAAGGTGGTGGCATAGAAGAGGGTAAAGGCGATACCTGTTCCCTTGCCGAAGGCGCCCTCGACCAGGATGACGGCGGCACGGAACGGGTTCTCGCCGACCAGAAGCACGACGAAGCCCGCGACGATGAAGGCCACAGACAGATTGATCAGCGGGATCAGCCCATAGTCGGCCCAGGCCGGCAATTTGGCATAGGGCGTGCTCATTGCGCCGCCTCCTGGCGCTCAACACCCGCCATCAGCAGGCCGAGCTCGCCCTCGCTCGCCTCCGGCCCGCGTTCGCCGACGATGCGGCCGGCAAACATGACCAGGATGCGGTCGGAGAGCGAGCGGATCTCATCGAGCTCGACCGACACGACCAGCACGGCCTTGCCCTGGTCGCGCATGGCGATCAGGCGCTTGTGGATGAACTCGATGGCGCCGACGTCGACGCCGCGCGTCGGCTGGCCGACGATGAGAACGCCGGGGTCCTGTTCGATTTCGCGCGCGAGCACGATCTTCTGCTGGTTGCCGCCGGAGAAGTTGGCGGTCTTCAGCCGTGGATTGCCGGGGCGGATGTCGTATTTCTCGATCTTGTCCTTGGCATCGGCAACGATGGCATCGATGTTGAGGAAGGGGCCTCTGAGGTAGCGGGGATCGTCATGGTAGCCGAGGATGGAATTCTCGTTCTCCTCGAAGGCCAGCACCAGCCCGACATGATGGCGATCCTCAGGCACATGGGCGAGGCCGCGGTCGCGCAGTTCGCCGGGATCGGCCTTGCCGGTGAGATCGATCGGCTTGCCCTCGAGCATCACCGAACCGGAAACGGCGTGCCTGATGCCGGAGATCGCCTCGAGCAGTTCGGACTGGCCGTTGCCGGCGACACCGGCGATGCCGACGATCTCGCCGGCGCGCAGGTCGAAGGAGATGTCGTCGACCATGGTGACGCCGCGGGAATCCTTGACCGTCAGGTTCTTGACCGCGAGTTTTACCGCGCCGGCTTCCGCTTCGCCCTTCTCCACCCGCAAGAGCACGCGGCGCCCGACCATCAGCTCGGCCAGTTCCGCGACGGTGGTCTTCTTCGTTTCCCTGGTTGCCACCATCGTGCCCTGGCGCATCACCGAAACCGTGTCGGTGATGGCCATGATCTCGCGCAATTTGTGGGTGATCAGCACCACCGTCTTTCCCTGCTCCTTCAATTGCTTGAGGATGCGGAAGAGGTGGTCGGCCTCGGCCGGCGTCAGCACACCCGTCGGCTCGTCGAGGATCAGGATCTCGGCGCCGCGATAGAGCGCCTTGAGGATCTCGACGCGCTGCTGCAGGCCGACCGGCAATTCCTCGACGATGGCGTCGGGATCGACCTCGAGGCCGTATTCACGCTCCAGCCGCTCCAGTTCGGAACGCGCCTTGGCGATGCTTTTCTTCAGCAAGGCGTCGCTTTCGGCGCCCAGGATGACGTTCTCCAGGACCGAGAAATTGTCGACCAGCATGAAATGCTGGTGCACCATGCCGATGCCGAGCGCGATCGCATCGTTGGGCGTGCTTATCGATGCCGGCTTGCCGCCGACGCGGATCTCGCCGCTGTCGGCCTGGTAGAAGCCATACAGAATCGACATCAGCGTCGACTTGCCGGCGCCGTTCTCGCCGACGATGCCGTGGATGGTGCCGCGCGCGATTTCCAGGTTGATGTCGCGGTTGGCGCGCACGGCGCCAAAGCTCTTGTTGATGCCAATCAGTTCGATTGCGGCCAGTTCAATCGCGGCATGCGCCATGCAGCCTGTCCCACTCTTATTTTTTTATCGCTTGGTCAAAATGCCTAGCATGACGCTCCGCCCGTGCCAATTGGCCGGAGCAGCGTCCACTCTCGACAAATCCCGGCGCGCTTGTCAATTTCGAACGTGGCCGAAGCTCTCATATTCGCTAATATGGCAAGCCGATTTGACACTGCGCGCGACACCTGAGGACTTTGCATGACCATGCCCGCCGACCGGCTGACGACGCTGGAGATCCGCTCCGCCGAGCAGGAGAAGACCATCGAGGAACTGTCCGGCCAGATCGCCGAGCAGTGGAAGGTGATCGAGCGCATGCAGCGCAAGCTCGACGCGCTGACCGACCGCTTCCTGGCGCTGGAGGAACAGGCGGCACCCGACGTGCCGGTGACTAAGCCGCCGCACTGGTAGGGGAGGGAAGTCGAGCGATGGCCAGCGATCGCATCGCAAGAGCCGGCGACTACGTGCTTGGCCTGATGAACGATGCAGAGCGCGAACGGGCCGAGCGCGATCTGGAGATCGATCCAGCCTTTCGCGATGCCGTGGTCCAGCTTGCTGAGCACCTGCATATTTTCGACCGCACCGAAGCCGCCGGTGGCGCGGAGCGCTGGCGGCAGATCACGCAGCGCATCGGCGACTTGCCGCAGATGCGCGCTGTCGGTCTTGAGGACGCTAAACCGGTGATCCGGGGCCCCGCCAAGCCGCATGATGTCGGCTTCTATTCTCTCGGCGACCGGCGCGGACTTGCGGTCGCCATTGGACTGATCGTGGCTTTCGCATTGGGTTATCTGGCGGGAAAGCTATAGCCCACATTGGCGCGACATCAGCGCCATCGGCTCCCCGTTCTGCCTGAACGGCTCGACGACCATCCAACCAAGCCTCATGTAGTAATCGCGCGCCTCCCACGTGTAGAGATAAAGCGCCTCCACGCCGAGCGATGTGGCATGAGCTTCGATTGCCCTGACCAGCGCAGTGCCGATCCCTCGGTGCTGGTGCTCGGGAGCGATGGCCAGGCCGGCCAGCCATGGTGTCAGATCATGCGCCGGTTCGAGTTCGTCGCGGACCAGCAGGCAGGTCCCGACCGGCACGTCGCCGATCCGGGCCACGAACGCCGTTTCGAAGCCGTCGCCGTGCAGCAGTTTACGAAGTCCGGCCACGTCGTCGTCCAGCGTTCGTCCGGTGCCCGTGAAAAAGGCGGCAACGCGCAATCGCGCCACCGCTGCAATGTCACGTTCGTTCATGGGTTCGACTGTCAACTGCACCATTGGCCTGGGGTCGTGTTTCTTGCGAGACGTCTGCGTCTACCCGGCAGCGACTTCCAAAACAAAACCGCCGGGACCATGCCCGGCGGTTTGCTGTCGGTTTGGCAGATCAATACGGGCAGGCGTTGTCGGCGGTGTAGTCGTGCACCTCGACCTTGCCGGCGATGATGTCGGCCTTGGCCTTCTCGACCGCCGCCTTCATCTCGTCGGTAACCAGCGCCTTGTTGTTATCGTCCATGGCGTAGTCGACACCGCCTTCCTTGAGGCCGAGATTTTCGACGCCACCCTTGAAGGTGCCGTTCTTGCCGTCCATGAAGGCGGTGTAGACGGCAACGTCGACGCGCTTCAGCATCGAGGTCAGGACCTTGCCGGGCTGGAGGCCGTTCTGGTTGGAATCGACACCGATGCCGAGCTTGCCGGCATCAGCCGCCGCCTGCAGCACACCGACGCCGGTGCCGCCCGCGGCCGCATAGACCACGTCGGAACCCTGGTCGATCTGCGTCTTGGCGATCTCGCCGCCCTTGGCCGGGTCGTTCCAGGCGGCCGGCGTGTCGCCGGTCATGTTCTGGATGACGTCGGTCGCGCCTGCCGATTTGGCGCCGCCGACATAGCCGCATTCGAACTTGCGGATCAGCGGAATGTCCATGCCGCCGACAAAGCTCACCTTCTTCGTCTTGGAGGCCATCGCCGCCATGATGCCGACGAGATAGGAGCCTTCATTCTCCTTGAATACGAGCGAGCGGACATTGGGCAGGTCGACGGCATCGTCGATGATGGCGAAGTTGAGATCGGGATATTCGGTCGCGACCTTCTTCAGTGCATCCTCCCAGGCGAAGCCGGCCATGACGATCGGGTTGTGGCCGTCCTCGGCGAAGCGGCGCAACGCCTGCTCGCGTTGCGAAGCGTTGGAGACCTCGAACTCGACATAGGGGACGCCGGTCTCTGTCTTGAACTTTTCGGCGCCATGGTAGGCCGCCTCGTTGAAGGATTTGTCGAACTTGCCGCCGAGATCATAAAGGATGGCCGGCTGCACATCCGCGGCGAAAGCCGGAAGAACCATTGCAGTTGCGGCCAGAAGGCCGAGAACGATACGTTTCATGTGATCCACACCCTGTCGGTTATTTTTTTCCGTTACGCCCGCCCGCCTGCCCGGTTCTCCGGCATGCGCGCGACGTCAGCCAGGAGTGTATATTCCCCTCCCGCTCAGCGGCAATCTGGCACGGCCCGAAACAAAATTCACGTGGAATTTTGACCTTTTGGAAAAGCATGGCGGGGTGCGATGCCCGTGCCCTTCAGGCGAATTGCCCCGTGCGCCGCTGCCGCCTGTAGCCGATGGCGTAGAGCAGCAAGGCAAGCACCGCGAACACGGCAAAGCCCGGCTGGTTGAGCACCCAGGCGATGGCGCCGTCCCATAGCAGCGGGCCGGCCTTGGCGCGAACGAAGCTTTCAAAGGCGGCGCGCGTGTCGGGCGACACGGCCAGCCAGCTCGCATTGAGCGGGGTCAGCACCAGTGCCGAGGCGGCCACAGTGCGTGTCGTGTCAAGCACCGCCATGATGACCGAAATCGACAGCGCGACCATGGCCGCGAGACGAAAGACAAAGCGAAACATCAAAGACCTTTCCCCTGGCCGATCCTCAACATCCTCCCGAGGATCTCCGGCGGTGTTCCGAACGAGAAATAGAGCGCGCAGGCCCTATTCGCAATCACGGCACGCGAATTGAATCGCGGCCGACGCAGCCTAGCCGGCCGGCCTGCGCTTGCGCCGGTTGGCGAGCCAGACGGCGAGAATGCCGCCGGCAATGGCGCCGACCACCAGCCCGGCCAGGCCGATGAAGGCGGCGAAGTAGCCGCACGCACCCTCAAAGCAACTCACGTCGGTGATATCGGCGATGAGCGAACCGGCCAGGAAGCCACCCACCGCGCCGACGACCGCGCCGAGGATGATGCCGAGCAGCGCGGCGACAATGGAAACGAAGACCGACGGCGCTTCGGCTCGCGGCCTGGCATAAACGGTCTCGGCGCCGGAGCCGCGGCGCAACAGGTAGATGCAAAGCAGGCCGATGGCGATCTCGGCGGCGGTGATGGCCAGGCTTCTGGCGGAGAAGACGAAGCCCGGCACGGCGAGTGCGTAAGCGTGACTTGCCAGCAGCCATATGATCGTGGCGGCCTGCCAGATGGTGAAATGGCTGGGGAAGCGCGCCGAACGGCCGAAGGCGAGGCCGAGCAGGTAAAGCCCCCATAGGATGGTGATGATGTCGGCGACGAGCCCGCTGAAGAGGAAATAGAAAACGGGGTCCGGCAGGCCTGAACTCCCCACCAGCCACAAGGCCGACGCCAGCCAATAGACCGACAGGGCCATAACGATAACCAGCCAGCCCACCGGGACATAGGAAAGTCCGCTGTCCAGATGTCGGGCCGGGATCTTTCCCTCGGCCGGTGGCTGTCCGTTGTCCGGCGTACCGCCCGGAATTCCGCTGCTTGACGTCATGTTGCGACGATGCCCCCCGCAAAGCCTTTCGGACACTCGACAGGCCGCTCGGGACGAAGTCAAGCGCGGCTGGCCTCGCAGCCTTGCCCGTGCACATCATCAAGCAGCGATTGAAGTGGCGGGACTCCAAACGGATGTGCCGGCGGCCCCCATGAACGCCGTGTGGCCGGCAAAGCGAATTGACCGCCGTTATGGCTGTCGGTAGCTAATCAAGTTGTCCGGTTTGGTAGCACATGATCTGTCCGCTTCTGTTTTGGCGTCGAAGCGGTTCAC
>NZ_VFWB01000013.1:0-148662 GCF_006442375.1 Mesorhizobium sp. B2-2-4
AAGCCGAGCGTCAATCCGAAACCCGGAATGACGCTCGGCTGTCGAAACCGCCAACCCGCCCGAGCGGGTGCTGTGATGGCCACTGCTGTCATGGAGTTCCGGATCGCCCCACTCTTCAAGCCAGATTGCCCTTCGCTATGACTTCAAGAGCCTTGGGCGTGCAAGTTCGTTGAAAGATACGGCGCCTACTTCCATTCGCCCAAAGGCGTGTGGATTTTCTTCCTTCGCCGTCATTCGGGCTTTCTCCAGCTCTTCTGACTACTCCTTACTGCGCAGGTCTCCAGGTCTGGTTGGATGAGCACCATCACCGAAATGATAGGGTACGCGCATTCTTCAATCGTCGAAAAATTAAGCCAGAAGTTTGCATGTCGCGACCAGCGTTGGGTCCCGAGCATCCACCGCGCGCATACCGCCCGGCAGACGGCGTTCGGCGGATCGGACGGCAGAATTTGCAGACGTCGTCGTGTGGACCAGGCGACGCCGACAATGACGAAAGCGAAGCTATGGCAGCAAGTAGTAGCGAACACAATCCCGCGCGGATCAGCCGACAGTCGGAAGTGGGACCCTTGCTCAAAAGAATAGGTTGGCCACGCCACTAAGATATCTCACGCGTTCCCGTGATGGCCTTCTACGCAATACAAAACCAACGCATCATGGAGCGCATAAATCAGATTAGAAATCCGCCTGGGGAGGAGGATATGAAAAACATCTCAAATGACCTGATGGAAATTGCCGGCCGAATTCGCCCTGCGCGGGAAGCCTTCGCGGAGGCGGACAGGAGGAGGGTCGAATCCGCTTTGGAGGCAGGACGACTTCTTTGCCAGGCCAAGGACGACTGCCTGCACCAGCAATGGATGGCTTTCCTGAGATGGGCCGATATGGATGAACAAGAGGCTCGAAAGCTGATGCAGCTTGCCCGCGCGGGACTGACATCGTGCGTCGTTTCGGAAATCGGCGGCATCGATGCGGCACTGGCCTATCTTGTGGAGGCAAGATTGCCCGAGCCGGAAGAGTGCCTAACCGTGGGCCGCGTAGGCTGGCCGGAAAAGAACACGCCCTTCGCGATTATCAAACCCAATGCCGCGCATCCCGGCTATTACGATATCGCCATTGCCGACATGTGGGCCAATCCAGCAACGGTTTTCTCATCGAGAAAGCCGCTTCGGGGGGAAAGCATGAGGCAAGCCGACGGATCGTTCTTCAACAGCCTCTGGCATATTGTCGATCGTGAATTGGATGTCCCGCATTCGCAGCGCGAGTTCCAGATGATGCCGGCGGATCTGTTCTCGCGAGATGGTGCCTTCCTCTTCGCCAAGCCTGTCTCCGCGGCTGACAGTGCGACGGAAAGCGAGGCGCACAGCTACATTCTTTGAATGTTCGCCGGCAAATGCGACCGCGCGCAACCCGCAACAATTCCATTGCATGGACCGGAAAAACGCCCTGCCGGCCTCGGCGTGCTCTGCCTAGCGTTGTTCGTCACGGCAGAACACTCCAGCGCGCAGTCTCACCCGGACGAAGATCTATCATGCTCAGGCGAGGCTGTTCGAGGGCAATTTCCTGACTCGGCTCCCGGACGGCAAGTTGAAGCGAGAACCGAACTACCTCTAAGAGCATGGCAAAAAGACCAAACGGCCGCCGACCGGAATTTTGACGGAAAATGAACTCAAGCAATCGACGCGCCAATGAAGCGCCGTCAGCCGGCTTGCAGCCGAGCGTGGCTGCGCGCCAGATCATCTCGTCTCGTCCATTTGCAATGGCCATCAGCACTTAGCGTTGTCAAACCGCGCCAGACGACCGTCCGGGCCCATACCAGGTCTCGGAAGTGGTAATGTCTTATCCGATTGCGCACTCCATTTTCTTGGCTGCTGCTGGCTTAATCGCGTCAGTTGTCATCATCAGAGTGGCGGTTACATGCGCATCGCGATTGTTGGTTCGGGTTACGTGGGTCTTGTATCGGGCGCTTGCCTGGCTGATTTCGGCCATCAAGTCGTCTGCGTCGATAAGGCGGAAGCCAAGATTGCCGATCTCCAGGCCGGAAGAATGCCGATCTATGAGCCAGGTCTCGACGACCTCGTCGACAAGAATTCCGCGAGCGGCCAGCTCACCTTCACCAGCACGCTTACAGCGGCAGTCGCCGATGCGGACGTGGTGTTCATTGCCGTCGGGACGCCTTCGAGGCGAGGCGACGGCCATGCCGATCTGTCCTATGTCTACGAAGCGGCCCGGGAAATCGCGGCCGCTGTTCACGGGTTCACCGTGGTGGCAATCAAATCCACGGTGCCGGTGGGCACGGGGGATGAGGTCGAACGGATCATTCGCCAATGCAATCCCCTGGCCGATGTGGCCGTCGTCTCCAACCCGGAATTCCTGCGCGAAGGAGCCGCGATCGACGACTTCAAACGACCAGACCGGATCGTTATCGGCCTCCCGTCGGACGAGCGTGGCCGGGAGGTGATGGCGGAGGTGTATCGGCCGCTCTATCTCAACCAGGCACCCATCCTGTTTACCGGCC
Source organism: Mesorhizobium sp. B2-2-4 (assembly GCF_006442375.1). Classification (NCBI taxonomy): domain Bacteria; kingdom Pseudomonadati; phylum Pseudomonadota; class Alphaproteobacteria; order Hyphomicrobiales; family Phyllobacteriaceae; genus Mesorhizobium; species Mesorhizobium sp. B2-2-4. Next base: position 2,513 of record NZ_VFWB01000013.1, read on the forward strand.
GCCGCACGTCCGAGCTGATCAAATATGCGGCCAACGCCTTCCTGGCGCTCAAGATCACGTTCATCAACGAGATCGCGGATCTCTGCGAGAGCGTGGGCGCGAATGTGCGCGAGGTAGCGCGGGGCATCGGGCTCGACAATCGCATCGGCTCAAAGTTCCTGCACGCCGGCCCGGGCTATGGAGGATCCTGTTTTCCAAAAGACACGCTGGCTTTGGTCAAGACGGCGCAGGACAGCGGCGCGCCATTGCGCCTGATCGAAACGACAGTTGCCGTGAACGACCAGCGAAAACGCACCATGGCGCGCAAGATCGTATTTGCCTGCGGCGGAGATGTCCGCGCAAAGACAGTGGCCTTGCTGGGTCTTACCTTCAAACCCAACACCGATGACATCCGTGAAGCGCCTTCCCTCTCGATCATCCAGGCCTTGATCGATTTTGGAGCACATGTCCGAGTGTATGACCCCGAAGGCATGGAACAGGCGAAAATCGTGCTCGGCACAAGCGTAAGCTATGCCGAAGGCGCCTATGAATGCGCCGAGGGCGCCGACGCGCTGGTCATCGTGACCGAGTGGAATCAGTTCCGCGCCCTGGATTTTGAACGACTGTCCCGCACGATGTCGAAACGGGTGGTGGTCGACCTGCGCAACATTTACCGGCGGGAAGACATCTCCAAGCACGGCTTCGAGTACGTGAATATCGGTGAGGGAGCGGTCGGAGACAAGGCAGTTTTCGCCGCAGCCGCGGAATGAGGTATCTGGTCACCGGCACCGCAGGATTCATCGGTTTTCACCTGGCGCGCCGGCTGCTCGACGACGGTCATCGCGTCACCGGCTTCGACGGCATGACGCCATACTATGACATCGTCCTGAAGCAGTCCCGACACGCCCTGCTTGAAAGATACGACGCCTTTCGCGCCCATATCGGCCAACTGGAAGACCTGGATGCCCTTCGCCGCGCCGCGGACTCCGCCCGGCCCGATGTGATCGTGCATCTGGCCGCGCAGGCCGGTGTCCGCTACTCAATCGACAATCCGCGAAGTTACACGGACAGCAATCTCGTCGGCTCGTTCAACGTCCTTGAGCTTGCGCGTGATCTCAAGCCCCGGCATTTGCTCCTTGCGTCCACGAGCTCGGCCTATGGAGCGAACGACAAGATGCCATTCGTCGAAACCGACAAGGCTGATTGGCCGTTAACCTTCTATGCGGCCACGAAGAAGGCGATGGAGGCGATGGCGCACTCCTATTCACATATCTTCGGAACGCCGACCACATGCTTCCGCTTCTTCACCGTATACGGCCCCTGGGGCCGGCCCGACATGGCGCTCTTCAAATTTGTCGACGCGATCGAGAACGGCCGTCCGATCGAAGTGTATGGCGAAGGCCTGATGAAGCGCGATTTCACCTATATCGATGATCTCGTCGAAGCCATCGTCCGACTCGTCGAATGCACGCCGGCGACAGGTCGCGCGGCGTCCGCTCCCGGCGTCGTCGACACGCTGTCACCCGTCGCGCCGTGGCGTGTCGTCAACATAGGCGGCGGCGAGCCTGTCGGGCTGCTGCCTTTCATCAAGACGATCGAGAACTGCCTGGGCAAACGCGCCATCCGCAAGATGTTGCCGATGCAGGCTGGCGACATGCGGGCAACCTATGCCGACCCCCGCCTGCTGGAGGCCCTTACGGGCTTTCGCCCTTGCACCAGCGTCGAGGACGGGGTGACCGCCTTCGTACGCTGGTATCTGGAAGAACGGCCGTCGCGGCCGACAATCGCCGCCTGAAGCGCGCAGACCTGTGCTCCGTGCACGCGCCTAGGTCCTTGGCGCGACACAGGTTGGTCCTGCCGAGGCCAGCTTGGCATGTATCCTGGGCCTTTCGCCATGCCAGGATGTCACCTCAATGGCGGCTCCGTCTCCACAAAGCACTGTAAAGCCGCTGTCGGTATGAGTTTGGACCTGGCCGGTCAGCCCGATATGGCGCCCAGGCGGGGCAAACATGCGCGCCTTGTCGATCACGATCTTGGCACCGGCAGTGAAAGTGAAGGCGCCCGGATAGGGATCGCCGACGGCGCGGACGAAGCGAAGGACATTCTCGGCAGCATCGCTCCAGTCGATCATTCCGTCGTCGGCCGTGCGCTTTGCGCAATAGCTGGCAAGGGATTCGTCCTGCGCGACGCCCACGGCCTTGTCACGACTTATCGCCGAAACGACAAGCGGCGTCATCTCGAGCAGGGCCTGCTTGTGCTTGTCGTAGAGCGAGCGCGCGGTCTCGTCCGGTGCCACGGCAAAAAGCTTCTGGAGGACGATAGGGCCACTGTCGACACCCTCGTCGAGCCGGAAGAAAGTCGAACCCGTCTCCTTTTCATTCGCAATGATCGTCCAGGGGATCACCGCCCTGCCCCGAAAACGCGGTAACGGCGCCGGGTGAAAGCCGATCGAGCCATATCGGGCGACCGAGCGAAATTCGCCGCGGCAGATTTGCGACCAGCCGACCACCATCGTCAAATCGGGCCGCTCGGCTTCGAGCCTGTCGATCGTGTCGGGCGCATTGATGTCCTTGGTCAGGTGGACCGCGGCCCCGGCCAGACGTGCCGGCCCCGCCAGATCGACGAAATCGGAATGGCGTTTGGAAGCTTCGCCCGCAAGGGTGACAAGCAGCGAAGGCGTCATGCCAGCTTCGACAAGGGCATCGAATGCGACCCGAGATCCCTCCACCGCACCGACAAAGGCTATGCGCATGAATTCAAGGCTCCAACTCACCGGCGTGAGCGATAGATGGACACAGATCTCTTCTATTGTCTGCTTCGTTTCTGCGCCCAAGTCCTCCTTTAGAGGTAAACGGCAGCCGGCGATGCATCCCTATGTGCAACTCGTCCCTTCAAAGAAAGCTGGGTATTTAGGGGTTGCGACAGCGGGATTGGAATACGCGATGGACAGCTTCGCCGGCTTGGCATTTCTGGATCGCAGCGCCACTACAGTCGGGAAGGGCGGATCTGATCTGCTACGCATGGCGATCCTGCTTTCTGGACGCCGACGCATTTGTGCTTTCGTCCCGCTACGAAGGTTGCGCGGTACCACTCAAGGCCATGGCCGGCAGCCCGCCCATCGCGTCCTTCGACTGCGACGTCATACATGCTGCGCTACGATCCCCAAGGACTGAAGACCTGTCACCATGCTGACGACCACCCGTCTGACATTGCATAAGATCGACGCCCGGATCAGGATGACCTGGGCTGCGTCGGGCGCAGACGCGTTTCTTGTCTCCTATCCCGAATCTGGAGCAACCCAGCTTAGACATATCCTTTCGGAATACTTTCGTCGCCACGCCAACGGCGAAAATGTCCATCTTTCGCCAATGTTCGAGGTTCTTCCGGATTTCGATCTCGATCCGACGAGGGGCATCCCGGCTTTTCGTTACACAGATGAGCGCCATCGTGTGCCGCTCGTCCTGGTTTCGCACCTCACCTATAGACGCTCGCTTTTTCTCAACCGACCCATCATCTTCATGACTCGAGATCCGCGCGACGTAATCGTGTCAGCTTATTTCGATGCCACACGTCACAAACGCTGTTTCGAAGGCACCATGGACGCGTTCATTGCCGATCGCGAACAAGGCCTGCCGGCTCTGATAGTATATCTGAATGATTGGGGTAGAGGTCTAAAGCATCACGTAAGTGCAGTATTGGGCTATGGGGAACTGACGGAAGACCCTATGGGTGCCTGCACGCGTATCCTGAGATTTCTCGGCCACACACCGTCCGTGCGCGCGCTTCAGGATTCTATCGACGCCTCGCGTTTCGATGTAATGCGTGAGCATGAGATGGCGGGCGGCCTAGCGGCCCACGATGGCGAAAGCCAGCATGCGCGTCCCGGCAAGGTCGGCGGCTTTTCCGATCATCTTAGTGATGCGCAAGCCGAACTCATTGAGCAGACCTGCATCGACTGGCTAACTCCAGCCGCGATCGAACTGCTTGCCCGTGGCGGAACGCGGCTCGCATGCGGCTGGTATGAACTTCGCCGCCAATTCATGGATGAACACGGCCAAGGCGAGACGATCAAGAGAGATCTTCCTGTCGTCGAATCCCTTTCCACCAATCCATGCAGCAACTTGGCGGAGATCGCCGAGAAGTATGGAAATAATCCATCGACGTCCTGACGTTAAGAGGGGAGTAAATGCGACTTGCGATTGTGCAGGCGGGCCTGGGTGCAGGAGGGACGGAGCGCGTCGTCAGTCTGCTTGCCGCAGATCGATGCAGGCGCGGAGATGAAGTCCATCTATTTGCTTTCGTGGGAGAGCAAGACAAGAGCTATTTTGCCCTGCACCCGAAGGTCACCGTCCACAGACTTGTAGAGGATGGAGCTTCGCGGCTTTCGAAACTCGGATTTGTCCGCAGCTTGCGGCGCGTGGTCGTGTTGCGCGCGGAATTCAAGCAGCTTCAGCCCACTCTGATCGTTTCATTTCTAACAAAGATTAATATTCTTTGCCTGCTGGCGGCGAAAAATCTTGGCATCCGGGTTATTATCTCGGAAAGAAACAATCCCAAAGCGCAGAAAAAACACGCCGCTTGGCGGCTCGTTTCTGGCATCATACTTCGGCAGGCGGATCGGCTCGTCATGCAGACTGATGCGATTGTCAAGACGCTTCCGGATACGCTCAGAAAAAAAGCCCACGTTATCGGAAATCCTTGCGAGGTCATCGGAAATCCGTGCGAGGCGACCGATGCCTACAAAGACCATGGCAATGAGATGTTTCGCCTGGTCGCAGTCGGACGCCTGGTGGAACAGAAAGGCTTCGACACGCTGATAAAGGCGTTTGCTAAAGTCGCCAGCGAATTTCCGGCATGGGCGTTGACAATCTTCGGCGAGGGACCTGATCGGGTTCTTCTTCAACGTCAGATCGATGCGTTGGATTTGGAGGACAGGGTAAAGCTTGCCGGCATTACCGAGCGTCCGGGCGAATGGGCGCGCGACGCCTCCCTCTTTGTCCTGCCGTCACGCTACGAAGGCTTTCCCAACGTGCTGATCGAGGCGATGGCGGCAGGCCTGCCCGTCGTCGCAACGGACTGCGATTTCGGTCCATCCGAAATCATCGAACCAGGCGTTTCGGGTCTGCTGGTACCAGTCGACGATGTTGCCGAGTTGGCATCCGCGATGGCATGCCTGATGCGAAATAATGCTCTTCGCCACAAAATGGGTAGATCGGCCCGGAAAACGATCGATCGGTTCTCAATGCAGCAGATTGCGGAAAAATGGGACTCCGCTTTGACGAAATTCTGAAAATGAAGGCAATCGATCACGAACTCAGTTATTCAGGTTCGCGATCTACGAATGAAAAATATCCAATGCCGGACAAGAACACCTCGAGCGTTTTCAAATCTGGCGCACATATCCTGATGTTCATCCGGAGAATGATCTTTGATAGGCGCACTTTACAGCCAATGTAGCTAAAAGCGGCGACCTGTCGCGCTAAGGCAATGCCCGCACATCGTCCCTGATTGGGATCGGTCTCAAGACACAAGGCTACATGTAGACTTTCGAGATTGTGTCCCGTGGCGTGGCTTGGCTTTTGACCACTACGAAGCCTTGCGGTTGGCCAGAGGACGTATCAGCGAGCCGCGGCAGGCATGCTGATGAAAGGAGCATCGCTCATGAAACGCACGTTCGACCTGCTCGGTGCCGCCTGCCTTCTGCTGCTGATGTCGCCCTTCATCGCGGTGCTTTCAATAGCAGTCGCGCTGCTTCTTGGGCGGCCTGTTTTTTTCCGCCAGGAACGTCCCGGCCTGCACGGGAAACCATTCAAGATAATCAAGTTCAGAACGATGACCGATCGTCGGGATCGTCATGGCCGGCTGCTTCCCGATGCTGACAGGCTGACTGGCTTTGGCAGCTTTCTGCGCGCAAGCAGCCTTGATGAGCTGCCCGAATTGATCAATGTATTGCGGGGTGAGATGAGCCTCGTCGGGCCTCGTCCCCTCTTGATGGAGTATCTCCCCCGCTATAGCCATGAGCAGGCGCGTCGTCACCAAGTCATTCCCGGCATCACAGGTTTGGCGCAGGTGAACGGCCGCAACGCACTTGATTGGGAGAACCGCTTCGTCCTGGACGTCTGGTATGTCGATCACCGGACCTTCGCACTTGACCTGAAAATTCTCTGCCTGACCTTTTACAAGATCTTCACCCGAGAGGGGATCAGCGCCGCGGGACACGCCACCATGCCCGAGTTCATGGGCTCGCAGGTTTTGCAGTCGGGCGGGCCGTTGAGGACGTCTGGATCGCGCCTGCCACGGTTGGCCGCAAGGGTTGCAGCCATCGGTATTCTGCTAGAACTTGGGACTGCCGCTTTCGTTTTTGTTGTCGATCCATATGGGATCAACCATCATCTGGAGATTCCTGATTTCAATGCCGAAAAGACACATCGCCTTTCGATCGGTACGACAGCCGAGCGCTCACTACGTCTATGGCTCACCGACTACGACACTTTGATCCTCGGCGGCTCGCGGGCGCGCGTCGGGCTTGATCCCGCCGGACCGAGCCTAGCTAGGCTGAAGGCCTACAATGCCGCGGTTCCGCATGCGAGCATGGTCGAACTCTATGACATTGGCATGTTCGCCCTGGCTCACGGCGCACCCCGCCGGATGATCGTCAATCTCGATTTCTCCATGTTTGAGGCGGACCGAACGGAAACCCAAGATTTTCCGGAGTCCGGCTTTGCCGGAGTTCCAATGCCTATCGTTTATGCGCGGTCCCTGTTCTCCCCCGAAAGCTTTATCGACGCTTTGCGGACGGTGCACGCCAACAGCATTGGATTTCGGGAGACCGACAAGGAAGACGGTTTTCACCAGATCATGTTGGCACATAATTACAGCTACAGACAGGTGTCCGACCAGAGGCTGAATCGGTTGATGGCGGAGTTTTCGTCTCCCGGCAGCTTCGATTATGACATCACCAGAATCGGCCTGTTGCATGACCTGCTGGATCGTCTCACCGCCGCTGGAGTAGACGTCACGCTCTTCATTTCGCCGATACATGCTCGTCAGATGGAAGCACTCAGGGCCATGGGGCTACTCCCGGTTTACGACCGCTGGCGTGTGGATCTGACGTATACCGTAAGTCAGGTCAACGCATCCAAGACAGCCACGTCTGAAGTGAAACTGTGGGATTTTAGCGGCTATAACTCCGTTACAATGGAAGACATTCCGGATCCGGGCGATCGTCATCAGACGATGCGGTGGTACTGGAGCTCTGCGCGTTACACTCCGGCCTTGGGAGAGTTGATGCTGGATCGCATGCTCGGCCAAGCCTATTCGGGCCCGTCGGATTTCGGCATATCTCTTACCGGATCCAACCTTAGATCAATCCTCGACCAACAGCGAAAGAGGCGCACTATATATGTCGTGCTTCATCCCGAGGAGATTAATAGGATATGGAGCCGTTTGCTTTTATTTAAATTTACAAAGCCAAATATCTAGGCAATTTTCTCTTTATTAGTTCGGTATGTCTTATAGTTCTACTTTTTTGTTCCGCATATATTTAGCGATAAAACGGCCATGAAGCTGCTACCGCTAATGGGGTAGGCCATCGGTCGTAGCGGCGATCAGGTCCTAGCTTATTGGGGTTGCGACAGGACCAAACTTGGTCGTGGCGGCTTTCTGGTTTCTGCCGATGATGGATGCATCGGCAGAAACAATCCCGGAGAACGACCAAGGGACGCGTACTGCCGATCAAGAATGAGCGGGGCGACTTTGGCTACGGTTGCGATGATCGGAAGACTGGCTCGACGGGTGCTGCAAGCTGCCAGGCGCAAGAGTGCGGGCCGCACGCGCCTGGCCAATATCGCACACCTTCTGACCGGCAATTTTCTTGGCTCATTGCTGGCGCTTGTAGCCTTTACGCTTTCAGCACGAGCGCTTGGCGTGACGAACTATGGTGAGCTTGCATTGATTATCGCGTTCACAAGGGTCGTCGAGCGCGTTGTCAGCTTCCAGTCGTGGCAGCCAATTATCAAATACGCAGCCGGCATGAACGCATCCGAGGGCCACGAGAATTTGCGCGTCCTCATGAAGTTCGGCCTGCTTATCGATGTCGGCGCCGCTGTCAGCGCCTGGGTCGTCGCCATTGGCGCGGCCCTTCTCATTGCGCCGGTTTTCGGTTGGTCGACGCAAATTGTGCATCTTCTTGTTCTCTACTCCAGCGTTCTGCTATTTCAGATTTCCGGCGTCCCCGTGGCTGTCCAACGCATGGCCGGCAACTTTCGCCTCCTCGCCTATGGGCAGCTGCTCAACGCTGTTCTGCGCGTATTGCTGTGTCTGCTCGGCGTGCTGCTCAACGGCGATCTCGCTTACTTCACGGCGGTTTGGGCCGGAACGCAGATCCTCGGCTCCCTGGCGCTCCTGACGCTGACCATGCGCGCGCTACACAGGCAGGGTGTCCACAATGTCCTGGGCGCGCCTTTGGCCGGCATCACACGCCGCTTCCCTGGCATCTGGAATTTCGCGTGGTCGTCGAACATCTCACTCACTTTGCGCGCGAGCGCGCAAGAACTCGATACGCTGCTGGTGGGATGGCTAGCCGACCCGGCCTCGGCTGGCTTGTACCAGATCGCCAAGCGTATAGGCCGCGTCGGCCAGCAAGTAGGCCCGCAGGTGCAAAACGTTCTCTATCCCGATGTCGCCCGCCTTTGGGCAAAAGGCAGCATCGAGGAATTCAAGCGGGTGATCTTTCAGACCGAAGCCATGCTGCTCTGCTTTGGCGTCATTTGCGTCCTGGTCGTGGCGGTGCTCATCCGGCCGCTGCTCGCCTGGACCGCGGGACCGGAGTTCATAGGCGCAGCCAGCCTCGTCATCGTGCAGATGGTGGCGGTCACGTTCGTGCTTTCGGGCTCAGCCGCCCGCTCGGCGCTGCTTGCCATGGGCCGGCAACGTGAGGTGTTGCGCATTGTTGTCGTTGCCACAGCCGCCTTCCACGTGACGGCCCTCCTGCTCATCCCGCGGATCGGCGCGATGGGGGGCAATATTGCCCATATCGTCCTGGGCATTCTGTGGGCCTTCGGCCTGGCGCTTTCGTTGCGACAGGCGCTCAAGACCGCCCATCATCCCGACCGGCAAACCCCGCCGGCGGACGCTCTCAACCAAGCAAGTCTTGCCCCTTCAAAGGCGATCTAGATGTCTCTTGCACCTCAAGCTCTTGCGCCTCAAGCCCAGGCACCTCAAGCCCTGGTCACTTTGCCTGCAGCGCAGCGGCGCTCGCCTTCCTCTCCTTCGTGGCTCACACATCTGCAACGACTCGAGGCTGAATCAATCCATATCATTCGCGAGGTCGTCGCCGAACTGCGCAACCCGGTGATGTTGTATTCGGTGGGCAAGGACTCGGCCGTAATGCTCCATCTCGCGATGAAGGCCTTCTATCCGTCGCAACTGCCGTTCCCCCTTCTCCACATCGACACGACGTGGAAATTCAAAGAAATGATCCGTTTCCGCGACGAGACTGTCGCGCGGCTTGGCCTGAAGCTGCTGGTGCGTCGCAACGAGGCCGGCCTGGCCGAAGGGATCACGCCATTTACACATGGCTCGTCGACCTACACGCAGATCATGAAGACGGAGGCGCTGAAATCGGCACTGACCTCGCTCGGCTTCGACGCCGCTTTCGGCGGCGCGCGGCGCGACGAGGAAAAGAGCCGCGCGAAAGAACGGGTGTTTTCGCTGCGCAGCGATAGCCATGGCTGGGATCCAAAGAACCAGCGCCCGGAACTATGGAACCTCTACAACGGCCGGCTGAAACCAGGGGAGTCCGTCCGGGTCTTTCCTCTCTCGAACTGGACCGAAACCGACATATGGCAGTACATCATGAGGGAGAACATCCCCATCGTCTCGCTGTATTTCGCGGCCAAACGCCCCGTGGTGGAGCGCGACGGACAGTTGATCATGGTGGACGACGATCGTCTGCCGCTCCGCCCAGGCGAATCCCCCGAAATGCGCTCGGTACGCTTCCGCACGCTTGGCTGCTATCCCCTCACCGCGGCCACTGAAAGCACTGCCGCGTCTGTTCCCGAAGTGCTCCAGGAAATGCTTGTCGTGAGGACCTCCGAGCGATCAGGTCGGCTGATCGACCATGACGAGGCAACCTCGATGGAAAAGAAAAAGCGCGAGGGGTACTTCTGATGCTGGGTTTTGCTCAAACCGCGGAACTCGAATCTTCTTCGATAGACGAGATCAATTCGCAATATCTTGCTGTCCACGAGAAGAAGAGCCTGCTGCGATTTTTGACATGCGGCAGCGTGGACGACGGCAAGTCGACGCTGATCGGCAGGCTGCTCTACGACACGAAGCTGCTGATGGAAGACCAGCTTGCCACACTTACCCGCGATTCCCAACGCCACGGCACAACCGGCGGCGATCTCGACTTCGCCCTTCTGGTCGACGGTCTGGCCAGCGAGCGCGAACAGGGCATTACGATCGACGTGGCCTATCGTTTCTTCGCCACGGAACGGCGCAAATTCATAGTCGCCGACACGCCCGGCCATGAGCAATACACCCGCAACATGGCTACTGGCGCATCCAATGCCGACCTGGCGATCATTCTTGTCGATGCGCGGCAGGGCATTCTGACCCAGACACGCCGACATTCCTTCATCGTTTCGCTGCTCGGAATCCGGCATGTCGTCCTTGCGGTCAACAAGATCGACCTGGTCGATTATTCGCAAACGGTATTCGACGAGATCGAGGCGACCTATCGAAGCTTCTCGGAACCGCTTGGCTTCGCGTCTCTGGATGCCATCCCGCTGTCGGCGCGTTATGGCGACAATGTTCTTTCGAAAGGCGAGAACCTGCCCTGGTATCGGGGCCCGACGCTCATCGAGCATCTGGAAACCGTCGAGGTGGAACGAGACCGCCGTAGCGCGCCTTTCCGGATGCCGGTGCAATGGGTCAATCGCCCGAACCTCGACTTTCGCGGGTTTGCCGGCACCATCGCCGCCGGCGTGATCCGGCCGGGAGACCGTGTGGTCGTGGCACGATCCGGCGTGACGAGCCTGGTCAAGCGCATCGTCACCCAGGACGGAGACCTGTCGGAGGCAGCGGCCGGCGAGGCTGTCACGCTGACGCTCGAAGACGAGATCGACGTTTCTCGCGGCGACGTCCTGGCGGGGGCGGCGGAGCGCCCGGAAGTGTCAGACCAGTTTGCGGCCCATCTGCTCTGGATGCACGAGGATCCATTGATCCCCGGCCGCCCGTATCTGATCAAGCTCGCCACCAGCGTGGTGGGTGCGAGCGTTACGCAGATAAAACACCGGGTTGACATCAATAATTTTGCAAAACTGGCAGCAAAAACCCTCGAGAAGAACGACGTCGGCTTCGTCAACTTGACGACACAGGCACCGCTCGCCTTCGACCCGTTCTCTAACGTGCACGAAACCGGCGCGTTCATCGTCATCGACCGGATCAACAACCACACGGTCGGTGCCGGAATGATCGACTTCAGTCTGCGCAGGGCGAACAACGTCCATTGGCAAGCACTGGATGTCGACATGAATGCGCGGGCGATCGCCAAAGGTCAAAAGCCCGTGGTGCTGTGGTTCACAGGCCTGTCGGGCTCCGGAAAGTCGACGATCGCGAATCTCGTGGAGAAGCGCCTCCATGCGATCGGCAGGCACACCTACCTTCTGGACGGCGACAATGTTCGCCATGGCTTGAATCGAGATCTCGGCTTTACCGACGCGGATCGCGTGGAGAACATTCGTCGCGTCGCCGAGGCCGCCAAGCTGATGGTCGACGCGGGGCTGATAGCGCTCACTTCATTCATTTCGCCATTCCAGGCGGAGCGGCGGATGGCGCGCGACCTCTTCGGCCCAGGGCAGTTTATCGAGATCTTCATCGACACACCACTGGAGGTCGCTGAAAGCCGCGACCCGAAGGGCCTTTATCGACGCGCCCGAAATGGGTTGATCCAGAATTTCACGGGCATCGGCAGTCCCTATGAGCGCCCGGAAGCGCCACAGATCACCGTTACGCCGGATCTGAGCGCCGAGGAGGCCGCGGAAGTGATCGTCAGCTACCTTGAACGAGGCAGCTACCTCGGAACCGCGACCGGGTAACAGGCGATGGTTGGAGGAGCTAGCCAAGGGCCGATACGGGTTTGCTTTCCATTTATCGGTGATGATGTCGGTGGAAGCCACATCTCGGCGCTCAAGCTCATCCAGAACCTCGATACATCGAAGGTCGTTCCGATTCTGGTGCTTCAGGAAACGGCCGGGCCTCTGGCGGCCTTTCTGCAAATGGAGGGCCAGCCCTTCACGGGTTTTCCGCTGCCGACGACTTCGCCTGGAAAGGGAACAATCCCCGGCGATGTCATGACCTATCTGACCAGTACGCTTCCGCGCATGCGGCGTTTCATCAAGGAGCAGAAGTTCGATATCGTTCACACCAATGACGGCAGGACGCATGTGAATTGGGGCATTGCGGCGAGACTGGCAGGTGCTCGGCTGGTTTGGCATCATCGCGGCGACCCCGACGCCAAGGGCGCTAACGTGCTTGCGCCGCTCATCGCGCATCGCATGGTGACGGTGTCTCGATTTTCGCGACCGCGGCATCCGATCAGATCCCTCAAGGGACGGCTCAGCGTCATCCATAGTCCCTTCGACCATCCGTCGACTGTGCCTGACAGGATCGCGGCCAAGGCCGCACTTCTGGACGAGCTAGGCCTTGCACCAGGAACACGCGTCCTGAGCTTCATCGGCGGGCTGATCGAACGAAAGCGGCCGCTCCTCTTCATCGATATCCTTGATCGTTTCGTGCGGGAGCATCCGCAAATCCCGGTCGTCGGCTGCGTGTTCGGGAATTCACCCGCGGGCTCGCAAGATCTTGAAGCGGCCGCCCGCGTGCGCTGCGCCGAGCGCGGGCTCGGCCAAACGGTGCGCTTCATGGGTTTTCGCAACCCGATCGAACCTTTCCTCGCGGCAACGGATGTTCTGGTGGTTCCCGCCATGGGAGAGCCCTTCGGCCGAACCCTTATCGAGGCGATGTTTCTTGGGACGCCGGTGGTTGCAACCGATCATGGCGGCAATCCGGAAGCTATCGAGAACGGGCGGACCGGATTTCTGGTCACACCGGAAGACGCCGGGGCCTTCATGGAGCCGCTATCGCGGTTGCTTTCCAATCCGCCGCTCTGGGCCCGGATCAGCGATGCAGCCCGCGACCACGCCTTCTTCTCCTACAGCACGCACCGCCATGTCGAAAATGTCATGAAGATCTATGACAGGGCGCTTTGCTCCCGCAAAGCCGGCTTGGCGACCGACCTAACCAGCGAAATCGGCGGTTAAAGGATTTTCGCAATGCGGGTAGAGCACATCGATTTCCTTGTCATCGGAGCCGCAAAAAGCACAACGACCTGGCTGCAGCAGCAGCTTCAGGCCGATCCGAGCGTCAGCACGCCGGCATCCTGATAGACGCATCCAAGGGAAGGGCCTCCTTTGACATGAGTGAGTTTCACGAAAAGTCAGCTGCGCCATTGACATATGGTTCCCCCGGCATTGATCGAGGTCTGCCGTACGAAGCCCATCATCCTGCTCGCAATGCGAACCAAGACACGGGAGCTGCCCAGAGTGGGATCGTGGCCACGACCCCGGCCGGTCAAGTTGGATATCGCCGCGAAATTGACGGCCTGAGGGCGATCGCAGTCGTTCTGGTGATCCTCTACCATTCAGGGCTTCGCGTCGCGGGCCTTGACCCCTTTGCGGGCGGTTTTATTGGCGTTGATGTCTTTTTTGTTATTAGCGGCTATCTGATTGGCTCGATTGTACAGCGGGAAGTCATGGATGGGACTTTCTCGTTCGCCAATTTTTACGAGCGTCGCGCGAGACGGATCCTACCTGCGCTGTATACCGTCTTAGCAGTAACGATCCCCTTCGCTTGGCTATATATGCTGCCGAGTGCCTTTAGAGACTATTCGGCGAGCCTTTTGGCAACCGTGTTTTCAGCCTCCAATCTATATTTCTGGCATGTTGCGAGCTATGACGCAGCCGACAATCTTTTTCGTCCACTAATTCACACCTGGAGCTTGGGGGTCGAAGAACAGTTCTACGTGATCTTCCCTTGCTTTCTTCTACTGGTGTGGAAATTTTCTCGGAAATTTTTAACAGCCATCCTGTGCATTGGGCTCGTCGTTTCGTTCATTCTTGCGGAGTGGATGACGCGGCATTTCCCGGACGCATCTTTTTTTCTACTGCCACCCCGAATCTGGGAACTAGGGTTGGGGGTGTTTCTGGCAAGACGTGAATTGACTGGCGGCCGGCTTGTGTCGATGCGCTCTTCGCGAGTCGCGCCTGCGGTCGGTTTGGCGCTCCTGATCTGCGCGGTGCCGCTGATGCGGCCGCAGTGGCACCACCCGGGACTTGTGACGTTGATCCCGGTTGCAGGAACGGCATTGCTTATCTGGTATACAGGACACGGCGATCCCATTACACGAGCGCTTTCCTCCCAACCGTTTGTATTTGTCGGTCTGATATCATATTCCCTCTATCTTTGGCATCAGCCGATATTTGCTTTCGGCAGAATGAGCGCAACCGATTCTGTCGGTGGTATGATGGTATTTTTTTGGATTTTGATGTCAATTATACTTGCCATTGCGACTTACCGCTTCGTCGAGATTCCGACCCGTAGCAGAAAGCGAACCAGCAAGCACGTTATATGGCTGATTGCCTCACTAGGGGCCGTGTTACTCAGCGGCGGCGGATACTACTGGTATGTCCAAAATGGCATGCCAAGCCGTTTTGCGGACGGCCTGGCCCCGATTGCCGCTGCATCCGATATTCGCGAGGCTCAGATCTTTCAGAACGGGAAGAGCTGTCTCAACTTTGCGCCTGAACAGGGCCCTTGTACCTTTCATGGCTCGAATCCCGAGGGCTATGCTCTTGTTAGTTTAGGTGACTCTCACGCTCGCACTCTGCTTGGTCCGATGCGAGACAGCCTCGATGACTACCGAGATATCGCCTCGTTCACACCGCTCAATCGAGGCGGCTGCGTATTTCTCCTCGGTCTGCAAAGGGTTGACGTGGACCAACCGGGTTGTCCAGGCGACTACAATGACAAGAGGCTCGACTACGTAGGCAGGCTGAAGCGACCGATAGCCGTGCTCTTGTGGCGTCTCCCCATTCTCGTGGAGCAGAGCCGTTACAACAATGGCGAGGGGGGAATCGAGCCGGGCGACGATCACCCGCATTTGGCCAAGCTGGGTGAAACCGGGCCCGCCGATCCGGCTGCAGTCGCCACGGCCATTTCCCGCACCATAAACACACTTCTGGAGCGCGGGGTGAAAGTTGTCTTAGTCTATCCTGTCCCGGAGATGGGTTGGAACGTCCCGCAGGTGCTTCTCATGCGGGCCAGACGCCAGAACGATCCTGCAGCTTATATGCAGGCGGACCCGATTTCGGTTTCCTACGGGGATTTCCGCCGGCGAACGCAACGGACATACGCATTATACGATAATGTCGGATCCGATCCAAATCTCGTGCGTGTGTATCCGGAGAAGGCCTTCTGCGATCAACAGCGCTGTTTCGCCAATCGAGGCTCTCAGATTTTTTATCGGGACGATAACCATCTCAGCGAGACCGGGGCGTCCAAGCTCAACGTTTTGATCATGGACGCCATCAAAGCACGGTGGGGAAATGACCGATGACAGGCGAAGGAAGAGCCGTGGACTTTTTCGACCGGGAAGTCTTATGCGACGTCCCAGCACGGAAGCGACAAGGCTTCCCCTTGCAGTAGAGCTCGACGCTATGCCTTGCGGTGGTATATTTCGAAATACGGGTCCAAAGAGCTGGAAATTCTCTCATCCATGTAAGCGATCTCGTCTCTGTTGAAATAGTCGACATAACCGCCAATTTTGCCCCGGCGCACCTTAAAACTGTCGGGATTCGACTGGTCCGTCGGGCGCATTCTTTCGTGGCCGAAAGCGTCTGCCATTTCGATCTTTCGCAAATTCTCGAAAGAGCCAAAGGTTGTCGCCTCATCGAGGATCATCTCCGGCACGCCCTGAATGCCCAGAAAATCTAGCGCCGTGCGAAGCGCCGATTTTGGAGCTTGGCGCATATGTTCGTAGGACAGCATTTGAAATGCCTTCACCTTATCGCGGTTGTGCGCCCAAGCGTTGTAGAACGCTATGATGGAATCAATGCTGCCGACATCCTGGGCAAGAAACTCACTGATCGTTCCGTCAAACACCTTCATTCGGTGCGTTGCGTCGAAATAATATGAAACAAGCACGTCTCTCGGATCCCGAACCAGAAATAGGATCTTTTTTCCTGAATATTTTGACTTATCGGCCTGGATTTCGCTGGGACGCTTAAGGTTTGGGCTGTCGTCGTGAGAAAAGCCAATGCAGGGGATGTTCGACGAGATCTTCCAGAAATGCTGGATTTCCATCGGATTCTGCAGGTTAAGGCCGTAGTGTTTGTCGATGACGCGGCCAACCATGGTGCGCAGCCACGTTCTACCGCATTTCGGGTATGAAAGCACAAAGGAGTCTCGCGACCAAAAGATCATCTGGCGACGCAACGCTCCCAGGGGACCCGAGTAGCGTATTTTCTTTGGAACGACGGCTTCGCCAAGGAAAAAGGTAGCGTCGCGAAGATTGTTCTTCAACTGTCCGAGCATAGAAAGCTTCCTCTGCTAGCGTGAGTTTGGCGCATTGGCGGCGTCAACAATGAAGTGCCCGAAGACGGGACCGCCGGACCGAAACTCAAGCGACCATTTTAATCTCCGCCATTGTAAGCCATTGCGTCGGTGCAGCGAGACCTAGCTAGCTGGCTGGCCCGGACTGATGGGAGTACCTCTTTGGATTAACGCGGCAAAGTCCGCTTGCAGTTCCGATAGCCCCCCATGCACAAAAGCATGTGTTGCTTAGAAAGCGGGTAAAGCGCCCCATAGCAGCGATAAGATCGTAGCCTCGAATCCGAACGATTGCAGGCCAACCTGTTCTTGATTGAGCAAGGGACTGGCAGGCACGGATTTGTGCCTGCGAGTTCAAACAGCCGCATCTCTTGACGCGCTCTCTTGGGGCGCGGCGGCTAAGCTTTGTCGAGGTCTAGAATGAGCCAGTCAGATCAGCCGTTTGAGGCAATCAGTCCACTGGGAGGCCAATCCCTTTTGCTGGCCACTGCGATCGCTCTCGGCCGTCTCGTCAGCAAACCGCGGACGATTGTTCATGTGCTGTCTTACTTGCGCCGGCGGGTGACCGGGCGCGCCAAGGCCGTTGGCAAGAACCTTCATCTCTACATCATCGATCTGGCCCTGGCGCTGGCGGCACTGTCGTTTGCTTCATTCATGCGATTGGGCCTTGATGGAGAATTCACCGGTCCGGAAAGCCACGCTTCGTTGCTCTTCGCACTCCCTTGCTTCCTGCTTACATGCGCCGTGGTCTTCCCGGTGACTTGCCTCTACACCCGCAACTGGCGATATGCTTCTGTCGGCGACATGCTCGGTATCGTTCGCGCGGCATTCGTCACATCGCTGGCCTTCGTGTTCCTGATGTTTGTGGCTACACGGCTCGATTCGATCCCGCGCTCGGTGATAGTGATCCAGTTTCTGTTGCTCGTGCCGCTGCTTATTTCAGTTCGCATCCGCTCCAAGCTCGTTGAGCTAAGCCGCTTTGGTCCGACTGCGAACAGAGCGAAAAACGGACGCGACGTGGTCCCTGTGCTGCTGATCGGTGCAGGCGATGCGGCCGATCTTTATATTCGCGCGCTGCAGCGGGATCCGAATGCACGCCATTGGCCGGTCGGCGTGCTCGATAATGGCGCAACGACAGAGGGCTATTTCCTGCGCGGCGTGCCGGTTCTGGGCAGCATCGAAGACTTCGACATGGTCATCGGCGATCTGGAAGGTCGCGGCATCAAGCCCCGCCACGTGATTTTCACCGAAAGGGTGCCTGGCCTCGTCGACCCGATGCTTGAAGCGCTGATCGACCGGGCCGACCGTCTGGGCATCGCTGTCTCTCGCCCCGCCCCGGTCCTGGAACTGCGCAATCCTAAATATCAGAGTCGCTTCGACTTGCGCCCCATCGAACTTACCGACCTTCTGGAGAGGCCGCAGGCGGTTCTTGATAAAGATGCGTTGTCCCGAATGATCGAAAACAGGCGCATCGTCGTCACCGGCGCCGGAGGCTCGATCGGCGGAGAGCTCACGCAGCAGATTGCCGCGCTCGGCCCCACCGAAGTGGTCCTGATCGATAACAGCGAGTACAATCTGTACGCCATCGATCTGGAATTGGCGGAGAAATTCCCTAATGTGCGCCGGAAGCCATATATCTGCGACGTACGCGACCCTGTTCGCCTGGGCGAGATTTTCCGACGCCATCGCGTTGACCTGGTCTTCCACGCGGCGGCGCTCAAACATGTGCCGATGGTCGAGTTGAATCCCTGTGAGGGCATTCTTACCAACGTCATCGGTACTATGAACGTGGCAGAAGCGACCCGCCTTTGCGGCGCCAAGGCAATGGTCCAGATATCCACCGACAAGGTTGTGAACACGACCAGTGTCATGGGCGCTACCAAGCGCCTTGCGGAACTCTACTGCCAGTCCCTGGACCTCGCCTTCACCGCCGGCGATACCCCCGTCCGCTTCATGACCGTTCGTTTCGGCAATGTTCTGGGTTCAAGCGGGTCGCTGATCCCGCTGTTCAAGCGCCAACTCGCCCACGGCGGTCCGCTGACCGTTACCGACATGGAGATGAAGCGCTTCTTCATGACAATACGCGAGGCGGTTGAACTGACCTTGCAGGCATCGGCCCATGGTCTGGAGAAAAAACTCGGACAGGGCGAAATCTTCGTTCTCGACATGGGTGCGCCAATCAAGATCATCGACATGGCGCGCCGCATGATCAAGCTCGCGGGATTTCGGCCGGATGAGGACATCAAGATCAAGATTGTCGGCTGCCGGCCGGGAGAAAAGCTGTTCGAGGAACTCTTCGACGAAAGCGAAAGACGTGTCGACGTTCCGATTTCCGGAGTCTTGGGCGCCGTGCCCAACGCGATGCCGCTTGACACGCTTCGCAAGGGATTTTCGCAATTGCGTCGCTTGGCGAGGGCCGGCGACACTGAGGGAGTGTTAAATCTTGTTGCGGATATGCTTCCCAGTTACCGCAGAGAGGAAGCCAAGCCTGCGGCGGCGGTGACGGCGCCATTCGTGCCTCATGTGATCCTCGGTTCAGCCAAGGCAACCACGCGTCCACACGAGGCGGCCGCTTGAGGCCCAGCGGGAGCGCTGCCGTGCTAAGGCATATTGCCTCGGCTCTGTTTGTTGCGCTGTCGTGCGGCACTGCACTGGCCGGGGCGCCTCAGCCGACAGTGGCCGAGGCACGGAAGGCGGTCGAGGCTGCCGGGGCCTATTTCCGCGATCATCTCGGTGTAGCGGGAACTTATGTATGGAAATATTCCCTCGACGGCCAAAAGAGGGTGGGCGAGGGCGGTACCGTGCCCGCGAGCGTTGGCTGGGTGCAGCCGCCTGGTACGCCGGCTGTCGGCGCTGCGTTCCTGCGCATTTTCGAGGTTACCGGCGACAAGCAATGGCTTCAGTCTGCCCAGGTCGTGGCAACCGCTCTGGTCAAGACTCAGCTGGAGTCCGGCGGATGGTTTTACAAGATCGAGACCGACCCGCAAAAGGCGGCGACATGGTGCTACCGCGCACTGAAGTTGGGCGGGAATACCTGTCGCGATATCAAGGACAATCCGCAACGCAACGAGACTGTCCTCGATGACAACAACACACAGAGCGTGCTGAATTTTCTGATGTGGTTCGACCTGGCGAGCGGCGGTTCGGATCCGGACGTCCGTTCCTGCATCGACAGGGCGCTTCATCGATTGATGCGGGTGCAATACCCGAATGGGGCCTTCCCGGTCTTCTTCAAGGGAGCCGCGCCTGGGGCGGATGTAAAGGCTGCGGCCAAGGCGAGTATTCCGGCCAGTTGGTCTCACGAGTGGCAGAAGCCTGATCGTCCGCCCTATTTCATCATCAATGACAATCTTCCCCGCGATATGGGTCGTCTCTTTCTCAACGCCTACCGCACATATCACGATCCCGCATATCTCAAGACGGCGGAGAAGGTCGGTGATTTTCTCCTTGCAGCCCAGTTGCCCGCGCCACAACAGGGCTGGGCTCAGGGTTACGATCGTTCCATGCAGCCGGTTTGGGGACGCAGGTTTGAGCCGCCAGCGGTCGTCTCGCGCGAAACCGCCGGCAACATCGATTACCTGATCGAGTTGAACGAGCAAAACAGGGATGCGCGGTTGCTGCACGCGGCGACGACTGCAGCCACCTGGCTACAGGCGGCGCGCCTGTCCGACGGCAGTTGGGCACGTTTCTACGAACTCAACACCAACCGGCCGCTTTACATCGATGAGGGCGGCCAAGTGACGTTCGACGACATGGACCTCCTGAAACACTACGGCATGAAAACCGGTGCAGAGATCGAGCCGGTGTTCGCTCGGCTCGAGAGTGCAACGCGGGGGCAGAGAGTTTCACGTCAACGACTGTGGATCAGTGCCGCGGATGAGTTGAGTGCTGGCGAACTGAATTCAAAGGTGCGTCAGCTCGTCGACAGTCAGGATACCCAGGGACGCTGGGTTGAGGGCCGGTTTATCGAGGGAGAAGACTTCGTCGAGGGCGTGTTCGCCCTCGCTCGTTTCATCTCCGCGCAAGCATCAGAGCCGGCGAAATAGCTTCTATATATCGCTCGCTCTTGCCATGGGGAGACCCTGACCAGATCTTCCGGGTGCGCCGATTTTAGCCTTTGTAGGAGCTGGAAAGCTCGGCTGGTGGGCCCCTTAGATCGGCCTGCGTAGGAAAGGCCGCGAACGACCGTACTTGGAGCGAGTACCGCGAAGAAAGCGCGTGACCGTTCTTGAAGCTGGGCCGTCGCGCAAAATCGCAACACTGGGCGCCATTCCAAGCAGCAGAGGCACGAGAAAGAAACGACTGTAAAGATGTGGTAGCGCATTGGCCAGCGCCGCGAAGAGGAGAACTGTCGTCGCCGTGCAAATGGCGGATACCTTGCCTTCACGACTCCGAGCGGCAAGGATGGCGATGGTGATGCCTGCCACGAGCAGGAGCAGAAAACCGATGAATCCGGGCAGCCCTGCCTCGACCCATATGAGGAGGTAGGTGTTGTGGACCGGGGCGTGCAATTCGCTGACCTGCCGATACTGGTCGGCACCGATACCAAGCAGTGAATTATTGTCCGCTTTGCCAATGGCCTCATGGATGAGCCGCATACGGTCTGCAAACGTGCCAGCCTCATCGAGGTCACCATTCTGCAGCGCATTCAGCACGCGGTGTTGGAAGACCTCGGGCAAGAAGTCGCGGCCCCAGGTAACGGCAATGAAGAATGCGGCGAGCGAGGTCACCGCTAAAGAAATGATGCGGCGCCACGAGCCCGTCGCGACTACGAAGATGGTGACCGCAAAGACAAGGCCGATCAGGCCGGTATTGGATCCTGTCAAAATAATGCCATAACCAAAAAGCGGCAGTCCGACCCAAAGCCAGCGAGGCCTTATGCAACCTGACGCCACCAGCCACAACATTAGCGGGACAGAGAGCGCTATCAGCGTTGCGCATTCATTCTCGCGTTCCACCCAACCCTGAAAACGACCATTGCCGCTGACAAAGACGGTGCCGCGTTGCTTGAGGATGTCGATTATCACTATCCCCTGCAGACACATCACGGCGATCGAGCAAAGAAATGATTTCATCAAGAGAACGATTTCAGCCCAGGGCCTCGACACGATCATGAAGGCCAGGAGAAAGTAGGCGTACAGATATTGCGCCGAGATGATGAAGCCTCGCTGCGGATCTCCGTGGATCAGACTGCTTAGCAGCAGCATCCCGCATAGTAGGGCGATGCCGATGTTCCATAGAAACGTCCCCGCGCCCAAGGGAGAGATCGAAAAGGATTTCCCGAGTATGGCTGCGAATACGGCCGCGAGAGCGAAGCCGTCGCTGATGGTAAAATAGAATGCATCAAACCGAAGAATATTGAAGGGCGTGAGAAAGACGGACGCCACGGCGAACCAGAGCCCGAGTCTCCCGGCTACCTCTGGCAACGATGTGACGGCCGGTTTGGGGCCGGGCCTTGTCCAATAATGGCGAGGAGCCCTGGCGTAGTTCATCCTCACTCCTGAATCTGCTTGAGAGTCCTTTTCGCCAGCCCTCATTGGGCCTGCAGTTCAGCCTATCTGCCAAGATAGGGCCCGGGCCGGTTACGCTATCCTTTTGGATGATGTCGCCTTTGCGGCTAAGCCTCTTGAGCGCGATTGCGGCCGCGCAACCATGTTAAAACTGTCGTCGCGGTAAGTCGCGAATTCGATGTTGGGTAGCCTCCAGGTCCGATGTGGCAGGGCCGGCTTGGACCAGTCGAAGACAAACAAAAAGGGGCGGGATCTGTGAGCTTGATAGACGACAACAGCGTGTGGAGCCGTCTGGAACCATTCCTTCAAGAGCCGATCGAGCCGTCGAAGGAACGCACTTTCGGCCCGCGCGAGCTCTACACGCTTTTCCGAAGGCGCCTCCCCTTGATCCTTGCGGTCGTGACTACCGGCACCGCTCTCGCGCTCATCACGGCTGTGGAACTTCCCAAGACGTACACCGCTCGCTCGATGATCGTTGTCGAATCCGACGATCCCAATCCTCTCGACACCGCACAAGCGCAGCCTAATCAACAGCCCGACAAGTCGCGAATGGACACCGAGGCGGATCTGATCACCTCTCGTGTCTTTGCCAGCCTGGTCGTCGACAGACTGGACCTCATCAAGGACCCGGACTTCAACACCTATCTGAAACCAGCCGCGAGCCGAGCTTCCCCTTCGGATTCGGGCCCTGGACTGCTGTCACAGGCCGTCGGCTTGATCGTCTCGATACCGCGAGCGCTATGGAGCCTTGTCGCCGGCGCCGACCCGCAGGATCCCGCGTCGCTGCCATCGAAGGGGGTTCAGCAAGATCGGGCGATTTCATCGTATCTGTCGAGCGTTTCGGTTGACCGGTCCGGAGAGAGCTCGGCGATGACGATCTCCTTTTTCAATGACGACGCGTCGAGGGCGGCCCTGATAGCCAATGCGACGGCCAAACTGTTCGTGGAATGGTCCCGGGACAACAAGCGGCAGGACATCAAGGACGCCGTTAGCTTTCTGAGGCAGCAATCGACGGAGCTTGCGTCACGGATAGCCGCCATAGAAGGCCAGATCGCCCAGTATGCGCGAGAACACGGCGTATCCAGCGATCCGCGCGATGATCTGCTGCGCGCCTCGATCCAGCAAAGCAACGAGCAGCTCAGCACCGCCAGAGGTGAATACACGCAAGCGCAGGCGCGCCTCGCCCAGGTCAGGCTGGCGGCCAAGACCGGCGACGCGGGCGCCAACGTCGATCCCCTGCTCTCATCGGACTTCCTGACGTCCCTGCGCAACGACGAAGCGACGGCGATGAGGGATCGCGCGCAACTGGCCAGCAACTACGGGCGCAATCATCCCTTGGTCCAGGAGGCGGATGCAAAAGTAGCGGCCGTCCGCGCGATGATCTCTCAGGAGATGCTGCGTACGATCGCAATCTTGGAAAACGACGTCCGCGTCAACGAAGGCAGGGTCAACCAACTCGCGAAGACTTTGGAGGAGTCCAACGAGCAACTACGGCAAAGGAGCCTGGCGGAAGCGAAGCTTCGGGAACTGAACAACCAATTGTCGACCGAGCAGAAGCTCTACGACCTCGTATCAGGCAGGCTTGGCAGCCTCGATCCGTTTTCCGAGGCGGTCGAGCCCGGCGTGCGGACGGTTTCCGCCGCCGAGATTCCGACGAGCCCTTCCTTTCCCAAACTTCGTTTGATGACGGCAGGCGGTTTCGCCGCGTCGCTGATCCTAGCCCTGATCCTTGTGCTGACGCTTGAAAGCATGGATGTGAGAATACGCGAGTCACAACGGGTATCGAAGCTTATCCGTGCGCCACTGCTGGCGTCGATTCCGCAACTGCCCAAGAAATTCCTGCAACGCGCCACGCCCCCTCTTGAAACCTTGTTGTCGCAACCACGGTCGGCCTTCTCCGATGCCTTCCGGTCGCTGTACATGGCCTGCACCCGGATGAACGGTGGCCGGAGCAAACAGGTGATCCTGGTCAGCTCAGGACTACCACAGGAAGGCAAGACAACGACGGCCATGGGCCTCGCCGTGGCAGCTGGAATGGACGGCGCCCTGACAGCGCTGATTGATCTGGATTTGCGAACCCGCAGCATCCATAGCGCCATGCAGTTTGGGCCCGCCGACAAGACACTCAACGACTACCTACATGGTGGTTGCACCCTGGCAGAGATCGTTCAGACGCTTCCTGAAGTTCCGCGACTGGATGTGCTGGCGCCATCTGCCGACGACCAGACCTTGCCTGAATTCCTCAATTCCAGCCAATTCGCGAAATTGCTGGAGGCGTTCCGGCTCGAATACGACGTGGTGATCATCGACGCGCCGCCTGTGCTCGTCGTCGAAGACGCAATCAGGATTGCCGCCTCGGTGGATACCGTCGTGGTCGTGGCCGCGTGGGACAACACCACGCAAGAGGCTCTCTCCCAGGTTGTCGAGCGCCTGCGGTTCGCCGGCGGTCCATCGATCGGCTGGGTGTTCAACCGCGTCGACCCCTTCCGACAGGCCCGTGGTGCCCTGCGGAAAGCCTATTTGAAACGGCAGCAGATTCGTCGTTATTTTCCCGCTTGACCGCCATCGGCCGCGCGGCCGATCAGGCGCGGCCGACTATATCCCCATCGCCTCGAGCAGGGTTTGGTTCACCTTGTGAACATCGAACCGGTCTTCCGCGAGCTTTCTTGAGTTGGCGCCCATTTTTGCGGCGAGTTCCTCATCCTCGAGAAAAGCCCGCTGCGCCGAGGCGAGAGCTTCCACGTCTCGCGGCTCGACCCGGAAACCGTTCTCGCCCTCGATCACCGTTTCTTGACAGCCAGGGGCGTTGGTCGTGATTATCGGCCGACCGGTCGACAAGGCTTCCAGCGCGCTGCGGGGAATGCCCTCCCTGTAATAGGACGGCAACACGAACACGGTGGACGCGGTCAAATAGGGACCGACGTCGTGTGTTTCGCCGAGATATTCAACGGCGCCTTCCTTGGTCCACTGGTCCATTTCGGCTTTCGAGATGGAGAGGGGACTGGGATCGAAGGGCCCGAGAATCTGAAAGCGTGCAGCGCGGTACTTGGTCTTCAGGATACGCGCGGCGGCAGCAAACTCGGCAATTCCCTTTTCGCGAAGCAAGCGAGCGATCAGAAGGAAGACGGGAGGCCCTGAAGGTGGGGGGCTTGCGGCAAACAGTGTCAGGTCCACTCCTGAACCCGGGATCATGATCACCGGCGTCGTCGCAGAAACCATCCCATGGCGCCGGATGTCGGAAGCGTCGGCGTCATTGTAAGCGAAAACTGCTTCGCAGCCGACCAGAGCCGAGCGGTAGAGACCAATACTCAACCGGCGCAAAATGGTTGCGCGCAGTCCCGTCATGCTGCCGCTGAATATGAAGCCGAAGCCTGTAAAGAGCGCAAACCGGCGCGGTACACGGGCAAGGCGGGCAGCCAATCCACCATAGATGATCGGCTTCATCGTATACGCCAGGACGATTTCGGGCGCCAAGCCGCGAATGAGCTTGTAAAGCGCCTTGAGCGTTCGCAAATCGGCCAGCGGACTGGTACCCGTCCTGGCCATCGGAATCCGTCGGAAGGTCACGCCAATTGCCTTGAGACCGGCGATCGCCCGCTCATCTTCATCGGGGGCGAGCGCAATGACATCATGCCCCGCAGCGACCATGGCCTTCAACAATTCGAGACGAAAGTTGACAAGCGAACGCGTCAGGCTCGCAATGACGACGATGCGCTTGCGGCGCATCGCATAGTCCACAGGGGCGCGAGGAGAATCTCGACCATTCATGTGCACAGCAACCACCAGCCGCTCCTATCGGATATGGCGACGACGCCCTAGAGCTGCTTCGTAGAGTTCCAGGTGCCTGCCGACGTAAAGGGAAAGCGAGAAGTTCTCCATGACGCGACGACGCGCTTGTTGACCCAAGGCGCGGCGCTCGGCCGGTTCAAGGCTGACAAGCCTGATCAATCCGGCGGCCAGAGCTTCACTATCTCCCGGTGGAACGACCACGCCGCTGTCGCCGACCAGCCAGCCGGAGTCGCCGACCGCGGTAACCACCGCCGGCACGCCGCTGGCCATCGCCTCGCCTACGGCAAGGGAAAATGCCTCGCCCCAAGCCGAGCAAAGCGCGTAGACGTCGAAGCCCGGCATGAGGTCGGCGATGTCAGCGCGGATGCCCGGCGTGGTAATGCGGTCGTCTATGCCGAGCTCACGGGCGGTGCGCCGCACCGGGCCGTCGGCATGTCCCTCCCCGATAAATATGCCCTGAACGTCGTATCCCTGTTCCAGGAGCCGGCTGATGGCGCGGACCAGGCTAACCTGGTCCTTCATGGGATGGAAGCGTGCCACATGGCCGATCATCAGCCGTCCGGGCGGCAAGCCGAACAGGCGGCGCAGCTTCGCACCGGCGTCGGCCGAGGGGGAAAATTGATCGCAATCCGTCCCGTTCGGGATAACCACCCTCCGGCGCGGATCAAAGCCCAGGCGCTCGTGATCATCGGCGGCGACGCGCGAGCAATATGAGATCGCGCTGGTGCGCCTCGACAGGCGGGCCGAGAGCCGTATCAATTGGCGCGTCAATGGTTTCTCGTCGGCGAGATCTCGAACCGTGTGATGGATGCTCCAGATGACCGGCGAGAAATTGAGCCCTAGCATCGAGCCGAGCGTTGCCGCGACGTTGCCGTGATACATCCATCCGTGAAGAAGATCGGGGGCCGCCCGTCTTATCGACCGCGTCAGCCGAACGACATCGCGCGGTCGCGGCCGTTCCGTCATGCCGAGCGAAACGAGCCCCGATCTTGTATATTCTACGTTTGCAGCCACCGGACCGGGTGAAAGCAGGGACAGAACTGAAGTCGAGAAGCGATTTTGGTCGACCTGGCCAAGAAAACGGGCAAGCATGACCTGAGCGCCGCCGACGTCGAGACTGGTAATGGTGTGAAGAACACTTGTGTGCACGCAAGCTTCCCAGCTGTCTGCGACGCTCCGCCCTGAGGAAGCATTCAATCGTCCGACAGTATCCAGCCGCACCATACGTTGGTTGCAGTCGACATCCAGTTAGCCAAATTAGGTGGGAACCAGACCGAAGGTTGTCACCGCTCCACCAAAGGTATGACTCATTGTCCTCGCGCAGGTGTCGCTAGGGTCTTTGCAGGAAAATTCTATGGTGGGCTTCCATGGCATCTTATTGCAATGCGGCGCGGAGCAGGCGATCGACAGGCGCGTGGACCAGTACATTCCTTGCGAAAGCACTGGGATCTGCCAGTATTGCGATCCTTGCGGTTGCAGCGATTCTGATTTCCCAGCTTGATGCCTGGGCCGCGGCGGACGATGACTACAAGGTTTCGGTCGGCGATGTGGTGTCGTTTGACTTCATCGACGACGCGCTTCCCGCCGAACAACTCACGGTCGCCAGCGATGGCGCGATCAACATTCCGCTGATCGGCAGCTTTGAAGTCGGCGGCCTGACGGTGCCCGACGCCTTGAGTCGTATCCGTAAGGCATTCATCGAGCGTGAACTCTTCAATGACCCGCATATAGCTCTTGCGGTGGTGAGCTTCCGCCCGATCTTCGTCCTTGGGGATGTAAAGGCGCCGGGCTCGTTTCCTTACCAGCCGGCACTGAATGTGGAGCAGGCGGTGGCGCTTGCGGGCGGCCAGTCGACCGGGGGAGCCACGGCGGAGGATCGCGTCGTAACACGCGCCCGATTGCGCGGAGCTCTTGATGAAAGCGTGGTGGAGATCGCCAAGGAGGCGGTCGCCGCTGCGCGCATCAAGGCCCAATTGGCAAACAGCGACAAGATCTCGGAACTGGATCTGCCTGCCAAGATCAAAGGCCTCATGAACGCCAACTTGCTCGCGACGCTGCTTCCTACCGAGCAGCGCATCCTTGAAGCAGATCAACATGCGCTGACGACACGTCGCAAGCAGCTCTCGGCGGGGATCGAAGAAGTGAATGTTGCCCTCGCCAATGTTCAACAGCTTTCGGACATACAAAAGACAGTGATCGCTTCGGCACAGGCGGATCTCGATCGCATCAGGGGCCTCAACAAGAAAGGTCTCGTCACAATCACAGACCTCTCGAACGCCGAGCGCGAAGCGACCACGCAGCAATCCCATCTGCTTGAAATCTACAATCAGGCATCGACGGTGCGCCGCGAATTGAGCCAGTTGCAGCGCGACCTGGATGACGCCACCCAGACCTGGACACACACGGCGCTGACGGATCTCCAGGCCCACAACTCTGAAATCGAACGCCTGATCGCGGTTCGAGAATCGACCGAGGAACAGATCCTGCTGTTGAGCTCGCTGGCCGCGGAGCAGACACGCAGCAACAACTCCATCACGTTCACCTACCAGATCCGCCGCAAGGTAAATGGCCAGACCGCCACAAAGGTGGCGACCCTCGACGATCCGGTTGCGGCCGGAGATACGATCCTTGTGTCAATAAACCGCCTGGATAGCGCCCAGGACACGACAAGCCGTTCAGCCACTACCTTGGCGACGACCTCTTCCGTCCAGGTCGGACCGTCGCAATGATCGGCCTCAGCACCCCAACAGCACGTTCCGGCGGCTGGACTGCGCGCGTTCCGCTTGGCCGGGCCATACCAAGCCGTATCGCCGCGGTGATCCTTTTGGTTCTCAGCCTGCCGCTATGGCTCGTGGCTGCTGCCATTGTCTGGGCCAGTGTCGGCCGTCCATTGTTTTTCCGCCAGTCTCGCAGCGGGCTGGAAGGTCGCCCGTTCGTGATCTGCAAGTTTCGTACGATGCACGAAGGGCGAGACGGGAATGGCATGCTGCTCCCCGACGCTTTGCGTGAGACGCCGGCCACGCGATTGATGCGCTCCGTCCGCGTCGATGAGCTGCCGCAGCTTCTCTCGATCGCCAGGGGGGACATGGCCTTCATGGGGCCCCGTCCGTTGCTCCCGGCCACCATCGCCGAATTCGGCGAGCTGGGGCGTATTCGCGGCACGGTCCGCCCCGGCCTGTCCGGATGGGCACAGGTGAACGGCAATACCCGCCTCACCAACAGCGAAAAGCTAGCGCTCGACCTCTGGTATGTGCGCAACCGCAGCCTGTGGCTCGATCTGCACATACTGGTTCTGACTGTCCAAGTGGCACTGTTGGGCGAACGTGTCGACCGCCGCCATGTCGACCATGCTTTGAAGGCTATGCCCGCCGGGACGGTCCGGCCATGAACCCAGCACTCGGTCGACTTCTGGTGATCGCACCGCATCCTGATGATGAGGTCCTGGGGTGTGGCGGCACGATAGCCCGGATGGCTGCCCAAGGCGCAGAAGTTCATGTCGCAGTGGTTACGCGAGGCAGCCCGCCCGCCTTCACAGAGGAGATGACGGAACGGGTTCGCAGCGAGGCCAAGGCGGCGCATGCCTGTTTGGGCGTGCAACAGACGCATTGGCTTGATCTGCCGGCAGCGCAGATCGCCGAGACGCCGCACGCGACGCTCAACAGGGCGCTGCTGACCCTGTTGCGGGATGTCGTGCCGGATACGTTGCTCATCCCTTTCGTCGGTGACGTGCACATGGACCACCAGCTGATCTTCCTGTCATCGCTGGTAGCGGCTCGCCCGACCCAATCTCAATATCCGCGGACGATCATGGCTTACGAGACCGTCTCCGAAACGAACTGGAATGCCCCCTATGTGACGCCGAGCTTCGTGCCGAACGTCTTCATAGACATCGCATCGACGCTGGACCGCAAACTCGAAGCTGCGTCGATGTTCGCCTCACAGATCAGAGATTTCCCGCATGAGCGTTCGATCGAAACCTTGCGGGCGCTTGCGATCGTCAGGGGCACCGCCGCCCATCTGAGGGCGGCCGAGGCCTTTGTCCTTCTGCGAAACGTCATTTGAATTCTAGCTGGAGTATTCTGCGATGAAACGCTGGCCAATCTACGACGAAGAACAAATAACCGATGTGGTAGAGGTTTTGCGATCCGGCCAGGTGAACGCCTGGACCGGCGACCATGTGAAGACCTTCGAACGCGCCTATGCGCGCAGCCTCGGCCGACGTCACGCGGTGGCGCTGGCCAACGGCTCGCTCGCGCTGGATCTTGCGATGAAGATTCTCCACATCGGCGCCGGCGACGAGGTGATCGTCACGCCCCGCAGTTTCGTCGCCTCCGCCGCCTGCGTCATGTTTGCCGGCGCCACGCCCGTTTTCGCGGATGTCGACCCGAGTTCGGGCAACCTTTCCGCCGAGACGATTGCGCCGAAGATAACGGCTCGAACAAAGGCAGTGATCGTCGTGCATATTGCCGGCTGGCCGTGCGACATGGCGCCGATCATGGAACTCGCAAAGCGCAGCGGCATAAAAGTCATCGAAGATTGCGCCCAGGCGCATGGAGCCGAATACAACGGACGACCGATTGGCTCCTTCGGCGACATAGCGGCGTTCTCGTTCTGCCAGGACAAGATCATCACGACGGGCGGCGAAGGTGGGCTTGTCGCAATGGACGACAAGAAATTGTGGCTCGCTGCCTGGAGCCTCAAGGACCACGGCAAGAACTACGATCTGGTCTTTGCCCCCCATAGGGCGACAGGGTTTCGCTGGCTGCATGACAGCATCGGCACCAACTGGCGCATGACATCAATCCAGGCAGTGCTTGGCTTGCGGCAGCTCGAACGCCTACCCGACTGGACTCGCCAACGCGAGCGAAATGCCAGCATCTGGATGAGGACGCTTGCTGAATTGCCGATGCTGCACGCACCCCAGCTCGGTTCGGAGCATAAGCATGCCTGGTACCGATGCTATTTCTATATCAAGCCCGAGATGCTGTCCCCCGGATGGTCGCGCGACGAGTTGATTGCGGCTATCAATGCGGCCGGCGTCCCATGCTTCTCGGGAAGCTGCTCTGAGATCTATCTTGAACATGCCTTCGCGGACGCCGGGGTAGCGCCGCCCGAACGTCTGCCGATCGCACGGCAGCTCGGTGAAACGAGTATGGCCTTTCTGGTCGACCCGTCCTGGACGACCGAGGAGACCATGGCTGCCGCGTCGACAGCGCGGTCAATCCTTGTTACGGCTTCGCGCCAGCTCGAGGCAGCATGACAAAGGAACGCGCGATCAGGAAGGATGAAACCGTTCTAGCGTCTTCTCTGGCAGAGCTGCAGATAGTGACGTCGTCAGCAGCGCGGAACCTCACCCTTGCCCCTACAGAGCGTGGTTTGCTCGGATTCGAACTGCCAGCCGCGGTTCGATTTTATCGGCAGATGATGCTCATCCGGCTCGTGGAGGAGCGCTTGCTCGATCTTTTTTCCCAAGGTCTCCTGTTCGGCACGACGCACACGTCCATTGGACAGGAAGCCAATGCGGTTGGCGTGATAAACGCTCTTGACCGGGACCGCGACATTGTCTGGAGCAACCACCGCTGCCATGGTCATTTCATTGCCTATTCGGGCGAAGTCGAAGGCCTGATAGCCGAGATCATGGGGCGTGTAACCGGCATTTGCGGCGGACGCGGCGGCAGCCAGCACCTGTGCTTCCGCAACTTCCACTCCAATGGCATCCAAGGAGGCATCGCACCCGTCGCAGTTGGTAGTGCGCTGGCGCGAAAGGACGAGGGCGCCGTCGCAGTGGTGTTCCTCGGCGACGGCACGATGGGCGAGGGAGCCGTATACGAGAGCCTGAACCTTGCGTCTGTTTTCGCCGCCCCGGTGGTCTTTGTGATCGAGGACAACGAGATCGCGCAGACGACGCCCAAGCATCTGACCGTCTCCGGTTCGATCGTCGCCAGGGCCGAGCCGTTCGGCGTCCGCACATTCGCCTATGACGGCAACGATCCGATCGCGATATATGAGCTCGCCCAAGAAGCCGTAGGCTATGTACGCGCCGAATCCCGCCCCTGCTGGCTCTACTTGCGAACCGAGCGGATCGGCCCACACAGCAAGGGAGATGATACGAGGCCGGCGGAGCGTCTTGAGCAAGCTCGAGCCAGAGATCCCATACCCCCGATGCGCCGGCGCGTTGCGAACGCCGACGAGATTGACGCCTACTGCCTGAATGTCGTGGACCGCGCGGTCGAATCCGCCGCCGCGGCCGCCTTGGCGCGAGGGTGATCCATGCGTGTCGTCGAATCGATCAATCGCGCGCTACACGATCTCATGGGAGCCGATCTCCGTCTGGTGATTTTGGGTGAGGATGTTCTTGACCCCTACGGTGGCGCCTTCAAGGTCACCAAGGGTCTTTCGTCAGCCTATAAGGACCGTGTCTGGACCACGCCGATCAGCGAAGGCGGCATTGTTGGCATGGCGGCAGGCATGGCCATCAAAGGCCGGCCAGTGATCGTCGAACTCATGTTCGGAGACTTCATAGCCCTTGCTGCCGACCAGATCATCAATCACGTCGCCAAGTTCCGTTGGATGTACAACGACCAGGTTGAGGTCCCCGTCATCATCCGCGCTCCCATGGGCGGACGGCGCGGCTATGGGCCGACGCACTCGCAAAGCCTGGAAAAGCATTTTTGCGGCGTGCCCGGGCTGACGGTGCTTGCCACTCACGAGTATGCCGATCCTGGTACGCTTCTGCATCGGGCCTTCGCGTCGCGATCCCCTCACCTGATCATCGAAAACAAGGTGATGTATTCCAGGCCCGTGCTCGGACCCGACGCGCTTCCACGCCCGGCGGATGCAGATGTCGTGATCCTGACATATGGAGGTTGCGTCGAGCACGCTGTCGCGGCCGCAAAGAAACTCGCGCAAGAGGAGGAAATCGCGACCACCGTGGTGGCCGTCGAACAGCTGTCGCCCTTCCCTGGCGATGAGGTCCGAAGCCAGGTCGGCAACTGCACGCGTGTGGTCGCGGTGGAGGAAGGCTCTCCCGGCTGGGGCTTCGCGTCGGAGTGTGCGCGCGCGCTGATCGGCCGGGTCAGGCACTTCAGCGCATTGACCGGGCCCGATCACCCCATTCCCTCAAGCCGCGACTGGGAGGACGATCTGCTGCCGGGTGTGAACGCCATCCAGGCGGCCTGCATCGAGCTGTTCCAGAAAGGCTAAGCGTACATGACCGTGCTTGTCGAAGCCCCGCGGGTTAACGCCAACGAGGACAATCTCCAGCTCATCGAGATTCGGGTCGCACAAGGTGAAAGGGTCGAACAAGGCACCATTCTTTTCGTGCTTGAGACCACCAAGGCCGCAGTCGAGGTAGATGCTCCGGAGGCAGGAACTGTCGGCCTGCTGGACATCAAGGTCGGTGACTTCGTTCCTGTCGGCGCAACGCTTTGCAAAATCATCGACGAAAATTCGAATGTCGTTGTCGGGGAGACCAGCGCGGCCGATGTCGGGGCCAGCGAAGTCGCGATAACGGCTAAAGCCCGCAAGGCCGCATCCGAGCTCGGGGTCAACCTTGCGGACGTCATTCCGTCCAATGGCCGCATTGGCGAAGCCGAGGTGCGCGCTGCTGCCGGTCGCCGATCCGCCGCCAAGAGAGCCGAACCGGGCGAGCCGAGTTCCGTCGCTTTCTCCAGGCGGGCCGTCATCATCGGCGGCGGCGGCCACGCCGCCTGTTTGATCGATGCTCTCGATGGTGCCGGATACGATATCCTGGGCTGCACCGATCAAGCGTTGCCCGCCGGCCACCACGTCTGCGGCGGTATTTCGGTGATCGGCACGGAAGACTGCCTGGAGCGTTTGCTTGCGGAGGGCACGCGCCATGCCTTCATCGGCATCGGAGGCGCCCAGTCAAGCCAGGTGAGGCGGGCAATGTATGAACGCGCCACCGCAATGGGCTTCGTTCTGCCGCCTGTGATCCATCCTTCCGCGATCGTCTCCAATGCGACCAGGATTGGACATGGCTGCCATATTCTGGCCGGCGCGAGCATCGGTCCGCGCTGTACGATCGGTAACAACGTCATCGTCAATCAGGGGACTATAGTCTGCCACGACAGCGTCGTTCAGGACAATGCGCACCTGACACCAGGCGCTATCATAGCCGGCGGAGTGGGCATCGGAGCCTTGACCGTCGTGGGAATGGGCGCAACGGTGCTCCTGGGCGTCCAGATCGGCGCCGACTGCCTGATCCACAACGGCGCGCACATCAGCGCCAATGTCGCAGACAACACCATCGTCGACGCGCAGGGCCGCCGCCATCTCCGCTAATGCATGTCGCCCAAGGCGATCTCCGGCTCGAGAAAGCGACATAGCGGGGCGGTTCGACGGGGCGGCTCTCGTGGCTGCGGCCGAGGGTTCGCCAATTCCGATCGGTGTCAGTCAAGCCGTACTTCGGTTGCGGTCCAGCGATCGCCCGCAATCAGCATCGGGCCTGGGTTAAATCAGTCCCGCAATGCGGCTGTTAGTCATCCGGTGGAGTTTTTCTGCGGCAGCCCACTACTTTTGGGCGGGGGTGTCCTTCGAATTCCCGAGCATTGCGAGACCTGGGATGGTGTACGGTGAAATGGTCTGCGGGATCCAACTTGAAGGCTCAGATGACCGTTGCACATCTCCATCCTCAGAACTCATCGGGTCCGCAGCATTTTCCCGTCGAAGCGTCAGCGAAGCCGGCTGGCGACAATTCGTTCAATGTAGCCGCGCATGGGTTGCGCGGCATTGCTTCTCTTATGGTCTTCTTCGCTCACCTCCTGGGCGGCACGGCGGAGCACGTCTACGCCTCCAATTCGGCCTATGTCGACCGCATTACGCCCTTCTGGAATTTCGGCACCTTCGGAGTCTGCCTTTTCTTCGTAATCAGTGGCTTCGTCATCCTGCCCAGTGCGATACGCTATAGTCCCGCTCAGTTTGCTGCCCGACGGTTCCTGCGCCTCTACCCTCTGTTTTTCGCGCTAAGCCTGCTTTTCATCTTGCTGAACGCAACCACCAACTTTTATCCCGAAACCAACAATCTCACAGCGGTTCTGGCAGGACTGACATTCCTGAACCTTGCAACCCATACCGAGCAATTGACGCCGAACGCGTGGAGCCTGACCTTCGAGGTCTGGTTCTATGTGTTTACGGCAGCGTTCGTTTTCCTGACGGTTCGTCGCCCAACCAGACTCGGCACAATTGCGCTCGGTCTTCTCGCGGCGCTCTTTATCGCCCGGTACCCGATCGCCTTGTATTTTCTTGCCGGCGGGCTGATCCGCCTTGCCTACGATCGATTTGAATGGGTAAACCGGGGCCGCCATCGGCTTGCCGAGAGCGGGGCGCTGGCAGCTTGCGTCTTTCTCGCCAGCCGCGGCCATTACGACTATCACTGGTCCGATTTCCAAAATGCCGAGCTTCCCTTGCTCATGGTCGCGACGGGGCTCTACTTCTGCCTTGCAGTGTCGCGGAACAGCTTGACGGCACTACTCCTTGGCAATCGGCTGCTTCGATACTTCGGAACGGTGAGCTACAGCCTGTATCTGGTGCATCCCTACACGTATCTTCTGACACGCTCGCTGTTTTCCCGCGCCCATCTTTTTTCCGGCAATGTTGTCCTATCGATGAGCGCCTTCATTTTGGCGGCGGCGGCGATCACCTGGGTGCTGACGCATTTCGCGAACCGAACGCTTGAGCTGTGGCCCTATGAGTTTGTCTATCATCAGAAGATCTATCGCTCGGCCTCGCAGCCAAGCGCGATGCGGCTTTGGCTGGCGTCAAATGCCAAACGTGCGGCATGGCTAAGGGGGTAGGATCGCCGTTGCGCGGCGGCCTGCGGCTTTTGAGGCGGATAGATAGCAGACTGGTCGTAACCACTGTTGTTAGGCTGCAAGCAGGGATGAGGACGAAATGCATCCATTTGTCATCGACGCCAAGCCTCAACCTATTTCAATTGATCCCGCTGACGCTGCCGTACTCGTCGTGGACATGCAGAATGACTTCGGCTCCAACGGTGGAATGTTCGACAGAGCCGGAATCGATATCTCCGGGATTCAACGGGCTGTAGGCCCTACTGCCAGCGTAATAGCTGCCGCTCGCGAATTGAGCATGCCCATCGTCTACCTGAAGATGGGATATCATCGCGACCTCTCGGACCTTGGAACGTCGGACGCCCCCAACCGTATTCGACATCTCCAGATCTTCGGGGTGGGCGCGAACATGACAGCCCCGGATGGCAGCGAGAGCCGGATTCTGATCCGCGACACCTGGGGAACAGAGGTCGTCAACGGCCTCAAGCCACAGGCAGGGGATGTCGTCCTCTATAAAACGCGATTCAGCGGTTTCTACGAAACCGAACTCGATTCTGTTCTGAAATCCGCAGGCGTCAAACACCTCATCGTGACAGGATGCACGACCAGCGTGTGTGTGGAATCGACAATTCGGGATGCCTTCTTCAGGGACTATCGCTGCATACTGCTGACGGATTGCACCAGCGAGCCCATCGCTTGGGACGCCCCAAGGAGCAATCATGATGCCTCGATCACGCTCGTTCAGATACTCTTTGGATGGACATCGACGTCCGACCAATTCCTGAAGTCGGTCGCAGAGCGAGTTCACGGTCGTCTTGAACTAGCCGAATGAGCAGGCGAAGCTGCCTATCAGTCGCCTTGGAGCACCGCGGCTGCCGCTCAGGGCCAGCGTAGATCAAGCCCAAACACAACCGACGTCCCGACCACTCTCGAAAGGTGCCCCGACGCATCGCCTACGATTTAGTCGTCCGACTTTGCCACAAGATCGGCGATACGGGATACATCAGGCACGTAAAGCTCTTTGGCGTGGCGCAGCACGAGTCCGATGTTTTGCAGGTAGCTCAACTCGCGTGCCACCGCCTCGCGGTGGGTGCCAATGCGGTGGGCCAGATCCGTATGGGTCGGGATAGGAGAAATCCTCGCCGAACCGTCGGCTCCGATGTCTTCAGCGCATAAGCGCAGCAACTCCTTATGCACCCGGGACCGAACGTTGAGCGTCGAAAGCTCAACGATGTGCTCGACAAGCACCTGCTGACGTTCCACCAACAATTGTACAACCGCATGCAGGGCTTCAGGATCCTGCTTGACTATGTCCAGAAAGGCACGACTGCCGATCGAAGCGATAGTGCATGGTCCCGCCGCTTCGACCGAATATGGCATCTGGATGTCGCCGCTCAAGGCAATTCCGTTAACAAGCGAGCCACGATGCGCAGGGGGGAGCGACACAATCTTGCCATTGCGGGTATAAACGAGCGCTCGAAGCTCGCCCTCGAGCAGAAAAAAAAGCCGGTCGACACTTTCGCCGGCCGGGACCAGGACGTCCCCTTCATTGAGATGCAACCAACGACAGCGGCGGTCTATCTCGATCAGCGTGGACGACTTAACATTGCTGAAATGCTCGATATTTTTCAAATCCGGCCCGTGCATATGGTTGGCATCAGCTACGGAGGTGATCTCCCCGTCAGTCTGCGGGCCTGGATATCGAACGGGCGGTTGTTTCATCCTGGGTAGCGCCCCCTTGCAAAGGTTCGCAGCCGCTTCCGTTGCGGCTGCTCCCCAAACTCAAGCAAATCACATCTACTAAAACGGTCCGTCAAGAACCATTACTCGTTGAGTGAGGCGGCACCCATATTTCAATTCCGTATGGCAATCCCTTCATACGGCGTTGTGTTGAGTATGTAGGCGACTTCGGTACGGTTTCTCGCACGAAGTTTTTTCATGACATTCCGAATGTGTACCTTGACCGTACTTTCACACATGTTGAGCTCGTACGCGATGACCTTGTTCGCCTTTCCTCGACGCAATGCCTCGATGACAGACATCTGACGCGAGGTAAAAGTGTTGTCTCCGTGCGGCTGCTGCTTGGTCGCGGACTGACCGTCGGTGACGGCGCGTCCTGAATGAAAGAGAACACTGGGCGGGACGAAAGTTCCGCCCGCCGCGACAAGCTGGATGGCCTTGGCGGCCACCTGCAACCTGACGCTGGTAGGAATATAGCCACGCGCGCCGTTTTCGACCACTTTGAGAATGTCCTCAAAGTTCTCGATATCCGATAGGATGACCACCCCTACCTCGGGCCTGGTCGCTTTCAGATGGCCTATCTGGGAAAGATGATAGTCCGCCTGGGAGTTCGACCACATCACACACATCAGGACCGTCGAAACTCTCTGCGTTTCTTCGGGATCCGCCATGTCGAACGCTTCGACCGACGCGTAATGCTGGATATGAAATGATGGCTCGATGATTTCGAGGCTTCTGCTGAAGCAGTCACACATCAAAGGCCGGCCATCGATGATTGCAATCTCGATTCCCTCTCCCGAGGACGGTGAGAGACGATTGACGTCGAGAATAGATGGATATTGATCAAGATCAGTTTTGTCCGTCCGATCATTCGCAGGCAAAAAACTTGTCATGACTCACCCCCGCGCAAATCTCGCCCCAACGGAGATTTCGCTTTTAAACCCATACCTTAACACTTTAGTAATAGCTTGTGGACCGGAGGTGGTGGTGTGACAAAACGCACAGCGCGGCCAAAATTTCGGTTTCCTCAAGCAATCAAAGTGAAAAAGTCGTGATTGCAGTATTATAGTTGGCTTCGAAGTCCATGCGCTTACCAATAGGGGGTAGCTACGGAAGTAACGGTCATCCAGAATCGTTACGACAAAGAGCTGAACAGGGGTGGCTATGTGAGCCGTTGGTCAGACCTTCGCTCAAAACGCGCACACTTTCTCGGCAAAGCGTAAAATTACATTCAGGAGCCGGCATATTCCATATGGCGGACCTGCGGCATGAGACGTCGCAGCCTGCTCCCTTTCCTCGTCGATTGACCGCTTTGGCGAAGGTGGAGGCGAGCTTATTCGAGGCTTTGCCGCAAGTGCTGGCCCAGTCTGATAGCGAGCGCGACAATGGTGAGGGTGGGCATGTCGTTGCCTCCGGTCGGGAAGACCGAGCTGCCGGCGACGAACAGATTTGCGAGGCCGTGCACCTGGCACGAACTATCGACCACGCCGGTTCGCGGGTCGTCGCTCATCCTCGTCGTGCCCATGTGGTGTCGAACCCAGTGATATGGAATGTCTCGCTCCCCCGCCGGGTCTTTGTCCTGGCCTGGATGAATGGCGCTTCTATGCCCCAGCCGCTTCATCTCTTCAGTGATGATCGCCTGGACACGCTCAAGCGTCCGTCGGACGAGAGGCCCCACGTTCCATTGCAGCTTCACACGGGGCAGACTGAACTCGTCGAGCCTTGTATCGAGCGTGACGCGGCTTGCCGGATCCGGTTCTTGTTCCAGTATCGTGTCAAAATGAAAATGCCTTGCACGCCGACGTGAGTGCCAGATCCGTTCGAAACCTGCCGATATTGCTCCCGCCGGATGCATCAGGATAGTTCGGCCGCATTTGATAAGGTCGCGATGCAGCCGGCCTCTCCGCAGCCAGAAGGTAAGATACTGCAAAGCTTCGGAACCATCCATATGATTGACGCAAGGCCCAGGCTTGATCCATGTGCGGGAATCGAGGAGGCGCTCGCTTGCACGTATTTCGGGCCGCAGCGCCAGTCCGAATGCATCATTGGTGCCGCGGTTTTCAGGCGACAATCCGGTCGTGCGGGTCCAAGGCACGTGGAGGTCTATCATGTTGTCGGGCTGGCTGACTTGCAAGCTTCCCCATTTTACCCGGGGATGCTCCATGAAATAGCGGCCAACCAGGTCATACTGGTTTCCTATGCCATTCGGCGCCTGTTGGTTTGAAACAAGGAGCAGGCGCGCGTTTTCGATACCGCCGCAGGCCAGCACGAAAAATCGCGCAGCAATCTGGAATCGTTTGTTCGGCGTTCTCGCTACCTCGATGGAGCGAACCCGTCTTCCGCAGTCGTCGGTGTCGAGCCGCAGCGCCGTGGCGTGCAGCACGACCTGGACGTTTTTTGCGTCCTGAAGCTTCTTGCGAAGCGTTGCTCCGAGATCCGGAGTGGGACTGAGAAAGCAGCGTTCCGAAAAGAGCGGCCCGTTTTCAGGCATGACCGCGGAAGTCGGCCAATCGGTCAGCAGGTCGTCGATTCCGAGCAGGCGGGCTGCGGTCTCATAATGGGGTAGTAATGATTTATGGGCGACGGGCCAACCACTCAGGGGTATCCAGGGCCGATGCTCGAAATCGCCATGATCCAACATCTTGCACCATCCGCCCCAACCAGCCTTGCCTGTGCTCCCGCCGAACTGACGAAGGCGGCAAAGATCAAGAGCTTCGTAAGGTTGACCCACGGACAGCCCGCGCGACAGCCGTTGGCGCCAGTGCTCGTACGTCATGCCACCGCTTTCGATGACGCATATGCGATGCCGCGTGCCTTCTAGTTGTGATGCTATCGCCAGGCCGGCGGCACCCGCTCCCACGATGCACACATCCGCCTCCAGGCGCATGCCTTGCGGAAACGCGTTGCAATCTTCAATCATGGCGTCGATCGGGCATGGTGTCGATCGGGACCAGCAATTGCACGCCTGTGAGAGCGTGGCCATTTGCGCCTTGCCCCCAGCCCCATTTGACTGTTGGTCCCGCTGGCATCGGGCGGGCACGTCAAATTTGTGATCCGAAGAAAACAAATGTCACGATACGAGCAACGGCGCGAGGACTGCCGGAGCCT
Organism: Mesorhizobium sp. B2-2-4; assembly: GCF_006442375.1. Lineage (NCBI taxonomy): Bacteria > Pseudomonadati > Pseudomonadota > Alphaproteobacteria > Hyphomicrobiales > Phyllobacteriaceae > Mesorhizobium > Mesorhizobium sp. B2-2-4. The sequence goes on from NZ_VFWB01000013.1 coordinate 43,122, forward strand.
CGCCCTGTGCTCCATTCGGTTAGCCTCTGGAAGTTCGGCCACTGGCATTCCGTTGTCCAAGCCTGATCCTCTTGGCTGCCTCCGAGCGCAACGCAGTTAAATTTGGCGCCACAATCGGATAATCCGGCGGCAAGCCCCATTTCTGGCGATATTGCGCTGGCGTCATGCCGATGGATGTCAGATACCGCTTCAAGGATTTCATGCGGCGCCCGTCCTCCAGGTTGACGATGAAGTCAGGGGTCACCGACTTGCGGATCGGCACGGCTGGAACAGGTTTCGGTTCGGGCTGGTGATCGCCCACGGCAAGCTTTTGCAAGGCACGGCCGACATTCTGGATCAGGTCAACCAGATCGGAAGGCGACGTCCGGTTTTTCCTGACATAGGCCGAAACAATATCAGCGGTTAGCTCAATGTGGTCGGCGGGGTCAGAGTCCATGAGTCCGCTCATTGCCTGAAGAAGGCTATCTTCCGTGGCCGAGGCGCGGAGCACGTTCTGCATCGCTCATTGAAGGATTGCCCACCGTCACAGGAGAATGCTCCTGATGCCCCGCTCCTTGCATGGCCCAATGCCATCCCCAGGTGCCGTTTGTGTCAATTGTCCCTTGGCGGCAGCCGATCCATCCAAAAGTGGTACCGCTTGGCAATCCCGATCCCGTGATGGCAGCGGCGAAACCGGCAACACCGGCGGCACAGCTAAGCCGGCAAGACCGCACTGATCCGATGCCGGCGCGCACATGTCGCGTACCGGTATCGACCGTCAAATCGATATCCAGCGCCGCCTCGCTGCGACGGCTCGACTTGTTCGCGACGGCTCGACTTGTTCAAGGCTGTCGTGTCTGGAGCTTCATGGCGCGCTTAAAGTCACGATTGTCCACGCGGACAGCGCAAGACATCTCCAAGCCCGTAAGCCTTGAACAATGCTTGCGCCTTGCACTGCGCATGTGCGCTTGGACCTGAGCGGCGCGGCTTGACGAACCGCTCTTTCTACCACTCCGAGCCGGTATAGCCCGCAGCTTCCTTCCACAATGCGAGTGCGATGCTTGGCGAGCGGCCTTTCACTTCAATGTCTTTGCCGCGGTACTTTCCAGCCGCAATCCACACTGTCTTTGAACGCTGATAGATGTTGATGTCGAGGGCGCTGGCTAGAGCTTCCCAGTCCCTGCGTCTCGAAAAATCCATCCGACCCCCATCTCTCCATAATGTGGAGCAGTAACGAACATGGCGGATGAGAGTTCCCAGATCGTGAGGACTTCACCATTGGTTTGCGCAAATGGGTCGCACAGCGGTGAAAACTGCCTCCGCTGGCTACGCTAGCGGAGTATTGAATTGGGCGATATCCCCAGGCTGGAGCTATTTGGCCGCCTTTGCCGTCCTCTCCGCACCCACCAGACTTGCCAGCGGTTTTTCACCAGATCCGCAGGTGCCATCCGATCGGGCCGGCCTCGGACGACCCGGTCTTTGTCCGGAATCGGCAAAACGACGAGATGAAGAAGCCACTGAAGCACTCAGTGAGACTGTCAAAAGAATGTGTTCGATCATGATAAGCCTCCAAAAGAGGGCATTGCTTGTCCCGTGGAGATGGATAGTTTTTTCGAGAAAAATCGCGGATATCTCGATTAATTCTTTGAACCCTTTAAATGAGATAGGACTCTGTGTGCACGTACCTACTATACAAAGAGAACCCTTACACACTGATCTTCGCCTTGGCCCCGAACTGCAGACTGGCGAGCAATGGATCGGCATGCGGGCAAGGGAAACGTGACGGCTGAAGCATGCAAAGCTTACTTGATACAAATTGTTGTGAACGCCCGTCCTCGTAAAAAGGGTCTACATTCTTGGATGCGCGCGCATAAGTGAGGTCTTTGGCATGGGGCCGTTATCGCGAAGGACGTTTGCACAGGGAACGGTTCTGGGCCTGTTACACTGGCTTGGCTTTACCAACCCTGGCAATGCGGCCACTCAATCTTCAGCTGGCGTAACGCTTATCGCCGGCGGCAGACCTGCGGCAACGCTCGTTATTTCGGATCAGCCGAGTGGCTCTGTTCACTACGCCGCCACGGAACTCGGCTGGCACATAGAAAAAGCGACCGGCATCCAACCTACCATCACAACTGAAAACCATGTCTCGCCGGCTGGCTTGCGTAACGCCGCCCATATTTTTCTGGGCGACACCCGGTTCGCCCGGGCAGCCGGAATCACATTCGGCGCATTGGCGCGTGAAACCTGTATCATCCGAACCGTCGGCAACCATCTGTGCATCGCCGGCCTCGATCATCCCGGCAGTGCACTCGACCAAAACACGTCCGCGGGCACCCTCTTCGGCGTGTACGAGCTCCTTGATCGCTATTTCGGTGTCCGATGGCTATGGCCAGGTGAACTGGGAACGTTTGTCCCAAAGGCACAGTCCTTGGTGATCCCCGCGCTTGATTACGTCGTTACGCCCCGGTTCATGCAGCGTCGCGTGCGCGCTGGGGCTGGCTTCACGAGCGAAGAACATCCCGAAATGGGTTTCACCGCAGCAGCGGCGAAAGAATATATGAAAGCCCAGGCCACGTTCCTGCGTCGCCACCGAATGGGCCGCAGAGTACCCACGAACTACGGTCACGCTTTCGTCGACTGGTGGCAGCGGTATGGCACCGAGCATCCCGAATGGTTTCAATTGGTCAGAGGCAAACGGGGCCCGGTGAGGCTGGGCGCTCGCTTCTCGATGTGCATTTCCAATCCGGGCTTGCGAGAAGAGATCGTCTCGCAATGGCGTGAGCATCGGAGCGCCTCTGCGGGACAGCCAACTTTCGTCAATGCGGTCGAGAACGACATCCCGGGGCAGTGCGAGTGCGAAATATGCAAAGCGCTGGATGGCCCAGAGCCGCCTGACTATCGAAAGTTCATTCCGTCGAAGTCGAAGATCGCCAGCAAGCCTTTCGTATCGGACCGCTATGCGCGTTCATGGCAAGCCATTCAGCGGATAGCCGCGAAAGACGACCCTAACGCGGTCGTGGTGGGATACGCCTATATGAATTACTTCGCGGCACCGACATCGGGAATCAAGTTGAACCCGAATATCCTGATCGGGTTTTGCCCATCGGCCTGGTACTATCCACGCAGCGGCGAAGAGCAGGACTGGATAAAAGACCAGTGGCGCGGATGGGCGGCAACGACTGCCCAGGTGTTCATGCGCACCAACTATTTCCTGGATGGCTACTGCATGCCGCACATATTCGCCGGCCAGTTCGCCGACGAGTTTCAGAACGCGGCGCGAAACGGGATGGTCGGAACCGATTTTGACTCGCTGACAGGCCATTGGGCGACGCAAGGTCCAAATCTCTATTTGTTGATGCGCCTGCAGACACATCCTGAGACTGCCGTGGAGTCATTGTTGTCGGAATATTATTCAGCCTTCGGACCTGCGGCCGACGACGTCAAAAGCTATTTTGATTATTGGCAGGCGTATACTTCGAACGCTCGCGCCCAGCTGCGGGAGGGGTTCGAGGCTCTTGGAGCATCTCGTTGGCGAAGCTGGGCGAAGGCGGCGCACGCTGTCTATCCAGAGGAGAGTTTCGCGCCGGCGGAAGCCTTGCTTGACAGGGCGGCAGCCTCCGCAATCCAAGATCCGGAAGCCTCGATGCGGGTGAAGTTTCTTGAGCTGGGATTGCAGCATGCGAAGCTGTGCTCGCGAGCGGCCAGCAAGCTCACGCTCGGCGATCCGCAATCCGCCTATGAGCGCGGAAAGCCGGAACTGGAAGCGTTGCTGCAATTTCGGCGATCATATGAGCATATGTGGATATCCAACATGAATCACTGCGCGTGGGTGGAGAGCCAGAGTTGGATCCTGCCGGGCTTTGCGATTCAATCTCCGGACCTTGATCCGGAATGATCCATCTATTTTGAAAGAAGATTTGCGGGAAGCTAGCTGGCCAAGCCGCGCGATATCGCGCCCTGGCCAGCTAGGGAGAGGTGGTCGGCGTTGTGCCAGGCACTGCCGACTGTGCTCGATGCAGTTGCGGGAGCGCTTCTGTCCATGAACGGGGGGACTGCGTCAAGACAGGCGACAGACACGACAATCACCTCGCAATTTTTCCTCAATCGCCGGAGAGGACACGTCGTGCTGCGCGGAAGTCGGTGCCTGGCTCTGGTTTCCCGATGTGAGGCCGAGACTTGCCGGACTGCATTTTTCCTGTCGGCTTTGAGCTGTGTTACGTTGCCCTTGAACCGGTGGATCGGACCGAGGGGACTAGGGTCCGAAACCCGATTTTCATCCTGTTTGGCTGACACCTCCCATTGTTTTGGGAGCTGTGAACCACCTGGGCATTTCGCGATTCGAAGGCGAACCTTCAACCGCGCCCTAGAGTATTGTTAGGCCCAGGTACTTCCCACCTCCCTTTATAGAACACGGGAAGTCTGTAACCTATGACTGCAAATTGTAAGCTGACAGTTTGGGGCTACTCCGTTCGGATACCGTGTGTTGCCGACGGCAAGGGCCGCGGCACCGATGGCAGCGGCAATGGCCATGCTCAACCGGCGCGTTCATCGGATCCCCGGTACCCAAGGTCAACGTCACAAGAGTCCGCAAAGTGTAGCCAGGAACATGGAACAACCGCTCTCAGCAGCAGTTGTCCGGTTCAGGAGGCAATATGAGCGCGACGATCGAGTTCTTTCGAACCTGGCTGCAGGAGAATGTCGGAAACCTGGCGACCGACACGCAAGTCAGCGTCGCGGTGTTGGCCCAGCAATTCGAGCAGGATGCGGACGCCGCAGGATACGGGCGCGAGGTTCGCGAAGAAGATATCGGCAACATAGAGGACGCCATCCAGCAGGCCCTCGACAAGGCGAACGCAGCCAACGGCCGGCAACCAGTTCCGGAGGAAGATGGCTCGCTTACGCCGATTATCGAAGGTCTTGAGGCTGCGGAGCCTGAACACTCAGCGTCTGCCGCCGGTGACGGCCGTAAGGAAGGAAGCTGACGAGCGCGTACAGCCGAATACCGGATCGTTAGTCCGGCGTATCGGGCTGGGTCGATCAGCGAGGGAAGTCGCGCGCAGGATGATCTTCTTCACGAGCGATACTCATTTCAACGATCCACGCATCCTGCGAATTGATCGGCGGCCGTTCGGCTCGCTGGCAACGCATGACGCGGCGCTGATGAGCCTCTGGAACGAGACCGTCGGCTCGGACGACGAGATCTGGCATCTGGGTGATTTTGCCCGCCCGAAGGCCGGCATCGAAAACATCCTGTCGCAGCTCAATGGGCGCAAGCACCTGATCATCGGCAACAATGACGGAAGCGATGCAACGCTCGCATCTGGCTGGGCCAGCATCCAGCACTATGCGGAACTGGTGGTGGACGGTACCCTCCTCGTCCTGTGCCATTATCCGTTTCGGACCTGGAATCAGATGGGCAAGGGATCGGTGAATTTGCACGGCCATTCGCATGGCAAGCTGAAGCCGCTTACTCGCCAGCGTGATGTCGGCGTTGACGTGTGGAATTTCCGGCCGGTTTCCCTGCCGATCCTGCTCAGCAAGCACAACCGTCGATCAGGCTGAGCGTGGCCCGTCGCCACTGACCGCAGTCGTCCTTTATACAGTTCTGGATGTGCTTCGCTCAGCATCAAAGCCGGACAAGAATGAAGATCGATCACGATTTTCCGTTACAGGAACAACAAGGACGGCGCTCCGTTGGGAAAGTGATCGCAACAAGCGATTTAACCAATGGAGGCACTTATGATGAAAACGATCTTGGTCGCATCCGCCCTGTCCTTAGCGCTCGCCACATCCGCCCTGGCCCAAACGAGCGGCTCGGGCAATGCCGGCGGTACCGCAGGCGGCGGCATGAACAACAGCGGCACGAGCGTCAACGGCTCCGGCAGCACCACGGGGACCGTCACAACTGATCCGAATGCGACGAACTCGACCACGACAACACCAAACGGCATGAATGACCGTTGCAAGGACACTGCGGGCAATGACGTCGACACCAATACCGCCAGCGGCACTGCCACCTCGCCGTCCCAAAATTGCAACAAATAGTTCCGCCAGCAGAATTCAGCTCAGGCCCGGCGATGACCGGGCCTGAGACATCGTGTCGAATCGCAAGGCTGGGGCTATCGAAAGACGGAGTGCATGACCGCTATAGCGTCTTGGAGCACAAAGTCTTGAGCCTCTCAGTCGCACCCGATCGGCAGCGGTTTCGTTTTGCCGGTCAATCTGGCTCCCAGCGTCAGGCTGTTCGGGAAGCCGCTCACGAACGTGTTCATCGCGGCAGCGGACATGGGATGGGAGGCAAGGCGTGCCAACAAGGCAGCCACGCGAATGCGGGTGGCAAATTGGCTGTTCCAGACCTTCGAATAGCGGCGGCCAACAGCAATCCTCGCCGCCCGGTCCCAACGGCCGAACCTGGCCAGTTCGTTGGCTAGCAACCAGCCTGACTGCAGGGCCATCGATATGCCTTCAGCGATGATGGGATGGGACTCACCGGCGAGGTTGCCCACCCGAAATATGTCGTCGGCAAAACGTGGACGAATGCCAGGCCGTATGGGACCTGTGGCGAGCCATTCGCCATCGAGCGTGGCATTCGCGATCGTGGAGGCGACACGGGGACACGAAGCAAGGATATGGGCATGAACAGCTTGGGCTGCCGACGAGACGTTGCCTTTTTCGCGTAGCCTGATCAAGACGTCGCGGCGCATGCAGCACGACAGCGACATCCTGTTCCGGTCGGCCCAGACCATGCCGCCATAGCCGCCCGGAAATGCCAGCAGGGGCATGAGGTCGCGGTCGAGCTCAGCGCCGGTGAAATGAGCCTTGAATCCGAAAAGATCGTGCGGCGCGTTGGTTTTCGGCAGGTTCGTCGGAAGCCTTCCTTGTTCCCACGAGCCATGCGCGGCAATAACGACCGGCGCAACGAGAACTCCCTGATCGTGCTTGCTTTCGATCCGAACCATAGCGTTGTCACCATCGGTGGTGATCTCCGCCGCCCGCCAAGGCTGGAACACGTCGGCTCCGGCATCGCGAGCCGCATCCAAAAGCATGCCATCCAGAACGTCGCGCCCGAGCGCGCGTCCAAATGCATCTCCCGCGGCCCGCGGCATGCCCGCATCCGTGCCGGGACCCGATGCAAAAAGTGCAACCCGCTTGACCTCCGGACCGGCTTTGGCGCGAACCGCGGCGCCTCCTCCCAATCTATCCAATAGATCCAGATTGACCGCAGACATGAATTCCCCGCAAACTTTGCGGCGCGGGAATTCACTTCGCTCGACGATGGCAACGGCGCGCCCCTGGCCGCTCAAAGCCAAGGCCACCGAAGAACCACTTGGCCCGGCGCCTATGACGATGGCGTCGTACATCATGGCAAACCTTCCGAAGCGCGGTCGACGGCAAGGAAGGCATGGGTAAACGGTCCAATTCTGCGTTCTGCACACTGGCGCCTGAAATCCGGGGGCCATAGGCTGGAAAGCTCATCACCCGCAAAACCGGCGCGGACGCTTGCCGGCGCATCGTGCAAAGTCACCTCGTTCGCGCCAATGACATGCAGAAGCGAGCAGGCTCTTAAGGCAATGGCGTTTCGGCTCGGCTCGGTGGCGAGAAACACTGGCGCCAGAGGGCGAATCGCCAAAAACAGGCGTTTCAGGGCTGCGTCCGGAAAATGGTGCAGAAACAAGTTGGCCGATACCACATCGAAGGCGCCGGCTCGGGGGTTTTGGATCCATTCGAAGACATCATCGATGATGGTTTCGACCCGCCAACCAAGTGCGTAGAAATCAGCGAACCGCCTGTCTGAAATGAGGTTGAACTGGTCAAGCATGACCAGGTCGACATCTGTCCAGCGCCGGGCGAGGCGCTTTGCGACGGAAAGCATGAATGCTCCATCGCCGGAACCAATTTCCAAAAATCTGGTCGGGCTTTTGCGCACGCTTGCCTTCAACAGGCTGGCCATGATCGCGCTCTGAAACATCAGTGCGTTTATCCAGGCGAGATCACGCCGCGAACCGACGGCCCTTGGATCGTCGGGAGGCAAATTGTCGAGCAGTTCCCGCTCGATCCGACGATGGTCGAGATCATTGGCCATTCAGGTATCGCCGGCTGTGTGGAACATCATCGTCTCGGTCGTCAGGCCAGGTCCGAATGCCATGGCACAACCCACACGGTCTTCCTTTGTGGCCTCGCGCAGCATTCGCTCGAGTACGAACATGACGGTAGCAGAGGACATGTTTCCGTTTTCACGAAGGACCTCGCGGGAGGTCGACAACGCATCGGAACGGAGATTCAGCGCGCGCTCCACTGCGTCGAGAACGGAGCGGCCGCCCGGGTGGACGGCCCAAAGGTCGACGTCTGAAACGCTCCTGTTTCCCAGAATGCTGCCTATGTCTGTGCCGAGTGCATGGTGGATTGCGGCGGGAACCTCTCCCGACAACACCATGTCGAAACCGTCGTCGTGTATGTTCCAGGTCATGAGGTCGCGGCTGCCGCCATCGACGAGCGCGTGAAAACTATCCAGTCCTATGCCAAAAGGACTGGCGCTTACCGACGCAGCCGAGCAGCCATCGCCCCACAGGCAGAACGAGAGCAGCTTTTCAAGGTCGGAGGTCTCCTTGAGGTGAAGCGTACAGAGTTCGATGCTGACCACCAGAACCCGGGCCTCGGGTTCCGACCGGATGATGTGTCGTGCCTGCTTGAGTGCGTTGATCGCTGCATAGCAACCCATGAAGCCGAGGATTGTGCGCTCGATGGAGGTCGGCAGGTTGCACCGGGCAATTATTTCCAGATCCAGGCCGGGGGCGGAAAACCCCGTGCAGGTGGTGACGATCAAATGTGTGATACGGGTCCTGTCCTGACCATGAAGGAGCTTCTCCACGGCCTGTTCAGCCAGAGCGGGCGCTGTGGCCGCGAACATCTCCATGCGCTTTGCCGTGCCTGGAAACGCGCCGCGTTTGAAAACACCCTCCAAATCGACACTTGGGCCTTCAGGATCATCGGCGGGCGCAAAGCACGAATAACGATGCTCTATTCCGCATCTGTCCGCCATGCGATCAAAGATCGCCCGGCGACGGGGATCTGCCGTCAGCTGGGAACCGGCAAATTGAAGAAAGAAGCGGTGAACGCCATTCTCCGGAACGGCTGCCGCAATCCGGTTGATGAAAGCTTGAGCGGGCATCTTTTCCTCGGCCTACAGCTTTAGGCTGGTGTACCGCGGGCGGTGACTACGAACCCGACCGGGTCGGGACCAGCCCCTGAGAGGTGGTAAACACTCTCATAAACGTTCGGGACAGATGAAAGCTTCCCTCGTCCTCGACGATTTCCAAGGTGCCGGCCAATGGCGGCACCAAGCGCAATTGGAGGCATCCTCGCTGTCGGCGGCGCAGGCGGGCGAGCGTCGAATGTGGCACCGTACCGCAACGGATGCCGCATTCGCATCAGGATGGATGGCATCGCGGCCGCCATATAGCCAGACGAGTCATCCATTCCTTGACCGGCCAAGGCCTGGCCAGTCGACCGCGATCTCGGGTGGACCGGCGGCTTCCCCGGACCACCAGGGGTATTGTTTAAGGCGGCCTAGCCATCATGGCGGCGGGGACAAACCGCTGTCGAATGGCGGTGCGCGGAGATACCCTATTTGCCGTTTTTGGCCCCGCCGATCTCCTTGTCCCACTTCTCGAACATGGCAACCAGCGGTTTGGCGTCGAGCGGCGGTTCGATCGGGTTGTCGGCGATCATCGCGGCATATTCGGGCCGGCCGAAACGCTTGATCGTGTCCTGGCTGTCCTGCGGCGCCATCTCTATCGGCACGTCCCTGATCGACGGGCCGGGGTACATGTAGCCGTGATCGTACATGAATGCCTGCTGCTCGGGCTCAAGGATGAAGGCGATCAGTCGCAGGAGAACGCCGAGCTTTTCGTCGGAAACGCCCTTTGGGATAGCCACATAGTTGGCGTCGCTGACCCAGTGGAAGCCCTTCAGGGTCGCAATCTTGTAGTCTTCGGGAACGATGCCGAGATAGCGCGGATTGATGTCCCATCCGGTGGTCGTGGCGATGATGTCGCGCGTGCCGTCACCCAGTTCCTTCATGGTGACGGTCGTGCCGGAGGGATAATAGTCGATGCAGTCGTTCAGTTCCTTGAGATAGGCCCAGGTCTTCTCCCAGCCGTCGATAGGATCCAGCGGATCCTTGTCGCCGAGCAGGTAGGGAAGGCCCATGACGAAGGTTCGGCCGGGGCCGGAATTCGCCGGGCGCGCATACATGAACTTTCCCGGATGCGCCTTGCACCAGGCAAGCAACTCTTCAGCGGTCCCAGGAAGGTCCTTGACCCGATCCGGCGCATATTCCAGGAGCGGGCCTGACGGATACCAGCTATCGACGAAGGCTTGGCCCTTCGCCATCTGCTGCATGGCATAGGCGCCCGGTAGGTAGCGCTCGTCGAGCTTGGGAAACATATCGGCATAGTCAGGCAGGATCTGGGTCCACAATCCCTGGTCGATGCCCGCGGCAAGGGCGTCGTTACCGGTGAGCACGAAATCGATGTCCAACCGGCCTGCCGCCTGCTGGGCCTTGAGCTTGGCGGCAAGTTCGGGCGCGGGCGCCTGCGTGTAAACGAACTTCGAGATCAGTTCCGGATGGGTCTCGGCGAACTTTTCAAGCGCCCGCTGGCTGAGTTGCAGGTCGCCGGCAACGTCGACCACATTGATGACCAGCGGTTCCTTCGGCTTCGGGAACTCCTTGGCAAGCACGAAAACCGGCCTTGCCGCCGCGGCAACGCCAGCACCCAGGATCGTTAGAAGGGCATTGCGTCGGGTTGTCATTGGTGTCTCCTCCCTTTCTAGGTTGCGTGGACGGTTATTCGCCCACGGTGTCCGGCACTTCGCGAAGCAGAGCAGCCGATTGCGGATCGAGAAACAGGTGGCAGTCGGCATGCCTGCGCAAGATACCGGCCGGCACCATCGGCGAGATCGGCGCTTCGACCGTATCGCGCACCGCCTCGGCCTTGCGGCGGTCCGGCACCGCCAGCACGATCAGACCGCTTTTCATGATCTGGTTGACGGTCATGGAGATCGCCCTGTGCGGAACGTCTTCCAGCGTCGGAAACCAGCCTTCGCCGAACTGCTGGCGGCGGCAGCGGTCGTCCAGCGTTACCAGGTGGAACGGTGCGGTCGTCTCGAAGTCCGCGGGCGGATCGTTGAAGGCGAGGTGGCCGTTCTCGCCAATGCCCGCGAAGGTCACATCGATAGGGTGCCGGGCAATCAACGCGCTGATGCGCGCCACCTCGGCACCTGGATCCGGCACGTCCCCGTCGATGAAATGAAAGGCCCCGAGCGACGGCAGCAGCGCGGTGAAGCGCTCCTTGAGATAGCGCCGAAAACTGGCCGGATGCGTATCCGGCATGGCGACATATTCATCGAGGTGAAAGCCGGTGACGCGCGACCAGTCGATGTCATCCCGCTTCACCAGCGCGGCAAGCACCTCGAACTGGCTGGCGCCGGTGGCGACGACGATATTGGCCGCCCCGCGCGCCTCGATCGCGGCGCGGATCGACTGCGCCCCCAGTTCAGCGGCAGCGGCGCCCAGCAGCTTTTTGTCCGGTTTCACGTAAATTCGCATGATCACTCCGTGGTTGTAAGTCGATCGAGCCCCGCCGTTTCTCGCTGCGAGCACGGGGCCTGGGTTGTCGCCCTGATGACGAATTCGGTGACGAGATTGATGCGCTTGTGCGCGAGCGGCTTGCCTTGCAGCATAGCGACGAGAAGCTCGACCGCCTGCCTGCCGGCCTCCGCGCAATGGGTTGCGATGGACGTCAGGGGCGGGAAAAGGGTCGGCGCCAGTATGCCGTCGCAGCCGATCACGCTGTAGTCGCCCGGCACCGACAGGCCGCGCGCGGCAAGCCCGGCCATGATGCCTTGCGCCATGACATCGTCGAATGCGAGTACGGCGGTCGCGCCCGTCAGGACGAGTTCATCGACGCAGGCCTGGCCGGCCTCGAAGCTTGGCCGCGAGGTCGGAACCCGTACGATCTCAACCCCAAGCTCGGCGGCCCTCCTGGTCACGGTGCCGTAGCGCTGGCTGTTCGACCAGGAGAATGCCGGCCCGGCAACATAGGCGATCGATCTATGGCCCAGCGAAACCAGATGCTCCAGCGCCTGCCCATAGCTTGGCCCGCTATCGACCAGAAGCCGTGCCATGCCGGGAATGTCGCGGTTGACGAGGACGCAAGGCCGCCTCCGCGCATGTTCAAGGATCTGTTTCGTGTGCAGGCGCGAAGAGGCGATGATGAAACCTTCTACCTGCGCTGACAGCTTGGTCAGGAGAATGTCTTCCACTTCCGGCGTCTCGTCAGAATCGCCGATAAACGTCGCATAGCCACATTCGCGGGCCGTCGCCTGCCCCCCACGCATCATCGCCGCGAAGAACGGGTTGGTGATATCGGGCACGATTAGCGCGATGTTGCCCATCCGGCCGGTGCTTAGTGCGCGCGCGGCATGATTGGGGACATAGCCGAGCCGCGCGGCGACCGAGTGAACCCGCGCGACCGTCTCGCGACTGAGAAGTTCCGGCCGGCTGAAAGCACGCGAAACGGTAGCCGAAGAGACGTTGGCAGCGTCCGCCACCTCGCTCAGCGTCGGTGTTGAAGATGAATTGTTCCGCCTTCGGTCAGGCATGCGCGTCCCCATGCAAGCGCTTGCATGAAAGCGCTTGCACGAAGTCGTGTCAAGGATTGATTGGCCTAGAACAGGTCGGATAGTCGGGCTGTCCCCCGAGGCACTCCTCTACAGGCGGAAACCGACCTAATGCCGATCGACGTCAGACATAGGTCAGGATCGGCGCAGGCGGACCGAAGCCGCGCCGATCACGGTAGGCATTGCCGCGCCGTCAACCCTTCGACTGGAGCGCGTGGATCACGCCGCGCAGTTCCGCCAGACCGCGCAGGCGACCTATCGCCGGATAGCCGGGATTCACCGTTTTTGTGAGATCATCCAGCATGCGGTGGCCGTGGTCGGAGCGGAAGACGATAGTGTCGTGCGGTTCCCGTTTGCCGTCTTCGGCCAACAATTCGCGCAGTACCGCAACCATGTCCACGTCGCCGTCCAGATGCGCCGCTTCATGGAAGGTGCGGCCATCGCCTTCGCGCTTGGTCGCCCTCAAATGTGCGAAGGGGATGCGCGACGCGAAGTGCTTCGCCATCGCCGGAAGATCGTTGTCAGCGCGCACGCCAAGGCTTCCGGTGCAAAAGCACATGCCGACGGCCGGCGACGGAACTGCCTCGAAGAGCGCGTTGTAGTCGGCGGCGGTCGAGGCCACCCGCGGCAGACCAAAGAGCGAGCGGGGCGGATCGTCCGGATGCAGCGCAAGCCGGACGCCGCTGCTCTCTGCGGCGGGCGCGATCGCCGCCAGGAATTCGGTGAGATGGTGGCGCAGCCGGGCGGCATCGATGCCCGCATAACGCTCCAGCCGGTCGCGAAACTGCGGGACCGTCAACGGCTCCGTGGTCGAGCCCGGCAGCGCACTGGCGATGTTGGCGACGAGGGTCGCGGCCTCCTCTTCGCTCATCGCCTCGAAGGCAGCTTTCGCCCGCTCGCGGTCCTCGTTCGAATAATCGGCTTCGGCTCCCCTGCGCTGCAGGATGTGGAGGTCGAAGGCTGCAAACCGGTCCTGGTCGAAACGCATCGCGGTCGCGCCGCTTGGCAGTTCGTAATCGAGATCGGTGCGGGTCCAGTCCACCAGGGGCATGAAATTGAAACAGATGATATGGATGCCGTTGGCCGCAACCGCTTCCATGCTGGCGATCCAGGCCTCGATCTCGGCTTTCGCCTCGCCGCCGTGGCGCTTGACAGCGTCAGGGACCGGTATGCTTTCAACGACCGACCAGACAAGCGGCGAGCGGTCGGACGGCGTACCCTCGATCATCGCCTTGCGCGTCGCCACCTCCGCCTTCGTCCAGGCACGCCCGATCGGGACTTCGTGCAACGCCGATACGATATCGGTGGCGCCGGCCTGACGCACGGCATCGAGCGGAACCCCCGCATCCGGCCCAAACCATCTCCATGCCTCGCGCATTCGTCATTTCTCCAACTATTTCAGGGCTGGTCGGCTCAAATAAACCAGTCGGGGTAGGCGTCGCGCAGTTGCTCGACATCGGGAATAACAGCGCCCAGATGGATTCGCATGGCCTCGCAGGCAGCCTTAACGTCATGCGCCGCTATAGCGTTGCGGATGACCGTATGCTCGCCAATCACATGGTCCATGCGGCCGAGCGCGGGCAGCGTCATGCGTCGCGCCCGGTCGATCTGCACCTTGACCGGCTTCAGATAGTTCCAGATGCCGGAATAGCTGGCTATTCGGGCAATCGCCTCGTGAAAGGCCTCGTCGGCCTCGTGAAAGCCGTTCATGTCCTGTCGTTCGGCAAGGAACCGCTGCCGCGCCAATATGTCGTCGAGCTTTCCCACATCGTTGCCGTTTGCGCATTGCGCGGCCTTTTCGACCGTGGCGCCTTCCAGCGCCTTACGGATGACGACGGCTTCGGGAATGAGCGAGATCGGTATCGGCGCGACGAAGGTTCCCGACTGAGGATAGATATTGACCAGCCCGTCTTCGACCAGGCGAATCAACGCCTCGCGCACCGGCGTGCGGCTGACACCGAAACGCTCGGTCAGCACCTTTTCATTCAAGGCGTTGCCGGGCTTAAGCTGCATGGATACGATCGCCTCGTGCAGTTCGCGGTAGACTGCGGACGCAGCCGTCGTACGCACGATGCCCGGCCGACGCATCTTCGTTCGAACGGGGGCGGCGTCGCGGTCAGAGCCCGCAATGCCCGCATGCGCCTTTGCTGATGTCATTTCTCAATCCCCGATCTTCAATCAGTTGACATATTAATATATTATTCCTTACTGTTCGCCAATATCGGAACGCCGCTTCATCCCAAATTATGATCGCGCGCATTCAATCGCCCCTCCCTTCCGAACGCCGCTTTCGCGGCTCGACCGCAAGGATTTTGCAATGCCGCTCCATCCCGACAGGCTTTTTTCGCCTGACCCTACCGTCCGTTCCATCGCCAGGCGCCTCTATGAAGGCGTGCGTGCCTTGCCGATCATCTCCCCGCACGGCCATACCGAGCCGGATTGGTATGCGTATGACCTGCCGTTCCCGGATCCGGCCACGCTGTTCGTCAAGCCCGACCACTACATTTTGCGCATGTTCTATTCCCAGGGAATGCGCATGGAAGATTTCGGCGTCCCGCGGCTGGATGGGGGGCCGATCGAAACCGATCCCCGCAAGATCTGGCGCCGCTTCGCCGAGAACTACGCCCTTTTCCGCGGCACGCCGACGCGGCTGTGGTTCGAGCATTCGCTGGCAACGGTCTTCGGAATCGAAGAGCGGCTCGGCGCGAAGAATGCCGACCTTCTTTATGACCGCATCGCCGAACAGCTCGAGCGGCCAGAGATGCGCCCGCGCGCGCTCTACAAGCGTTTCAACATCGAAGCCATCTCAACGACGGACGCCGCCACCGATGCGCTTGCCGCGCATGATGCGATCAAGGCTTCCGGATGGGACGGCCGGGTTGTGCCAGCCTACCGGCCAGACGCCGTCGTCGACCCTTCGCGCAAGGGTTTCCATGCCGAGGTGGAGCGGTTCCTGGCGTTGGCCGGAACGCCGGCCAGCTATCCCGGCTATCTTGAGGCGCACCGAATCCGCCGTGCATATTTCAAGCAGCGCGGCGCGACGTCCACCGACCACGGCCATCCGAATGCCCGCACCACCGACCTGTCGAAGGCGGAAGCAACAGCCCTGTTCAACCGGGTGCTGAAGGCCGATGTTTCGCCCGAGGATGCCGACCTGTTCCGCGCGCAAATGCTGACCGAAATGGCGCGCATGAGCGCCGAGGACGGCCTGGTCATGCAAATCCATCCCGGCTCTTTCCGCAACCACAACCCGCAGATTTTCGCCGAGTTCGGCTTCGACAAGGGCGCAGACATTCCCACCGGCACCGATTATGTCCACGACCTCAAGCCGCTCCTCGACGCGTTCGGCAACGACACGCGCTTGACATTGATCCTGTTCACACTGGACGAGACGGCCTATGGACGCGAGCTTGCGCCGCTTGCCGGACATTATCCGGCATTGCGCCTCGGCCCGCCCTGGTGGTTTTTCGACAGCCCCGAAGGCATGTACCGGTTTCGCAAGCTTACCACGGAGACAGCCGGCTTCTATAACACGGTGGGCTTCAACGACGACACCCGTGCCTTCTGTTCGATCCCCGCGCGGCACGACATGGCGCGCCGCGTCGACTGCAATTTTCTCGCGGAATTGGTGGCTGACCACCGGCTCGACGAAGACGAGGCGCAGGAAGTGGCGCACGATCTCGCCTACCGCCTGGCCAAGAAAGCCTATAGGCTCTGACCATGGCGCAGCGGCTTTCCAATCGGACCTGGGTGACCTGCCGGCCGGGATCGGGCGCGCGGACCGCAAAGATCGGCTTGGCTGCCAACTGGCCGCCGTCTTCCTGCGGCTGAAGCAGGTCCTCGGCACCGATCTCCCGGCCGAGCCCATTTCGCAAGCCTGGGAACCGTATTGACCGATCTTTTGAACGACGGCGCCGCAGCCACCGTGGCATGATTGGCGCAGCGGTTCATGCACGGAGCAGAAAGCGGTTGTTTTTGATGACTGGTAGATTAATATATCAAAATTGAAATCCTGCCGGACAAGACAGGACCAGCGGAGGAGATGAAGATGATCAAGATCACTCGGCGACAGGCAGTCGGCGGATTAGCCGGCATGGCGGCGCTTCCGGTTGCGCGCGCGTTTGCCCAGACCGCCAAGCTGCCGACCGCGCCCGTCACCATCAATATCGTCGATGTCGCCGGCAATCTGGCGCTAACCCAGAAGGCGATCGAGAATTACAAGACGGCCAAGCCGGAACTGATCTCGAACATCGTCTTCACCAAGGCGCCCGCCCCCGAGCTTCCCGGCAAGATCAAGGCGCAGCAGGCGGCGAACCGCGTCGATATCGACCTCGTGCTTACCGGAACGGATGCGCTGTCGGCAGGCCTCGAGATGGACCTGTGGGTCAAGCTGCTTCCTGACGATTCGGGCGCCTTGCCGAAGCTGGCCGATATCTATCAGGAGCCGGCAGCGCGCATGCAGACGCTGGCCAAGGACCACGGCGTCGTCGTCACCTACTACCCGTCCGGGCCGCTGCTCGAATACATGCCCGACAAGGTCAAGACGGCGCCGACCACGGCGGAGGAGCTTCTGGCCTGGGCCAAGGAAAATCCGAACCGGTTCCTCTATGCGCGCCCGGCCAATTCCGGCCCCGGCCGCACCTTCCTGATGGGTCTTCCCTATCTGCTCGGCGACAGCGATCCGAAGGATCCGGTCAAGGGCTGGGACAAGACCTGGGCCTATCTTAAGGAACTGCACAAATACATCGAATATTATCCGACCGGCACCGGTGCGCTGATGAAGGAACTCGGCGAAGGCACGCGCGACATGACGGTGTCGACGACTGGCTGGGACATCAACCCGCGCGTTCTCGGCGTCGTGCCGAAGGAAGCCAAGGTTGGGGCGCTGAAAGGCTTCCATTGGGTCGCCGACGCCCATTACATGTGCGTGCCGAAAGGGGTCAGCGACGAAAAACTGGCCGTGCTCAAGGACCTGATGGCATTCCTGCTGACGCCTAAGCAGCAGGCCTATACCTATGACGAGGGCTATTTCTATCCGGGCCCGGCGGTTAAGGATGTCACCCTCGACATGGCGCCGCAGGAAAGCCAGGATGCGATCGCCGAATTCGGCCGCACCGAATATGCCGACCTGATCGCCAACAACCCGATCGAACTGCCGCTGGAGCCAGCTTCGATGGTCACGGCATTCCGAATCTGGGACGAACAGGTCGCCGCCACCGCGAAATGACAAACCTTTGATTGTCAGCGCATAATAGGAACCGGGCATGCCGCCCGGTTCGCCTACAACAATGGGGCTACGAACGGATGCTGCTCGCCTCGTCGAAATTCGACGAACTCCGCCTCGATCATATGAGTCGAAAATTCGGCAGTATGAGCGCGCTGAGTGACGTTTCGCTGACCGTGCGCAAGGGGGAATTCATCGCCCTGCTCGGACCTTCGGGCTGCGGCAAGTCGACCGCACTGAACTGCATCGCCGGACTGCTTTCCACCACGGGCGGCAGCATCTATCTCGACGACAAGCGCATCGACCAGCTTAAGCCGGAAGACCGCGGCTTCGGCATGGTCTTCCAGAACTATGCGCTGTTCCCGCATATGACCGTCAAAGCCAACATCGGCTTCGGCCTGAAGATGCGCGGCACGCCCAAGGCCGAGATCACGCAACGCGTCGACGAGGCGCTGGGGCTGGTGCGGCTGGAAACGCAGGGCCACAAGCTGCCGGGTCAACTGTCAGGCGGTCAGCAGCAGCGGGTGGCCATCGCCCGCGCCATCGTCATCGAGCCGCCGCTGGTGCTGATGGACGAGCCGCTCTCCAACCTCGACGCGAAATTGCGCATCGAGATGCGTGCGGAAATCCGGCGCATCCACAACCAGCTCGGGGCCACCACCCTTTATGTGACGCATGACCAGGACGAGGCCTTGTCGCTTGCCGACCGCATAGTCGTGCTGCGCGATGGCCGAATCCGGCAGGTCGGCGCTCCGCGGGACCTCTATGAGAGCCCGGACCATCTCGACGTCGCCGAATTCATGGGTTACCGCAACCGGCTAACCGGCAAGGTCACCCGGCGCGACGGCGACATTGCCATGGTCGAAGTCGGCGGCGTCAGCCTTTCGGGCAGGCTGCGCGACGATCTCGCGGTTGGCGCGCAAGCCGTGATCGCCGCCAGGCCGGACGATGTCACCGTGAGCGACAAGGGCATCGGGACGCTTGATGCGAAGGTCGAAACCATCGAGTATCGCGGCCGGGAATTCGTCGGCACGGCACGCACCGAGGGCGGCCTCGAGCTGATCTTCCATGCCAGCCAGGCCGCGTCGGTCGGGAACACGGTTTCGCTCTCGATCGATTCTGCCCACGCCCTGATCTACGCGGCCTGAGGACGGCGATGTCGACGCTCGATCATACGCCCTCTCCTTCCCTGCGCCAGCGGCTGGCCTTGCACGGGATCGACGGCGTCACCCTTCTGGTGCTTCCGGCCGCCTTGTTTACGCTGGCGATCTTCGTCTATCCCTTTGTCTACGGCCTGCTCCTGTCCTTCCAGCCGAAGGAAGGGGGGCTCCTCGCCAACTACCAGCGTTTCTTCTCCGACCCGTTCCTTTACAACACCATTGCCACAACGCTGTGGCTGGCGGTGCCGGTCACCGTTATCAGCCTGGCGCTGGCGCTGCCCATCGCCTTTCGCGTTCGCCTGATGACGCACCAGCGTATGCTGACCACCATCCTCGTGCTGCCGGTAACGCTCGGCACGGTGCTGGTGGCGGAAGGCCTGCTCAACTATCTGGGACCGCAGGGCTGGTTCAGCCGCACGCTGATGTTGTTCGGCATCATCAGCAGTCCCGTGAAACTCACCAACAATTACTGGGGTGTTTTCGCGTCGCTGATCATCACCGGTTTCCCGTTCACGTTCCTTTTGACGCTCTCCTATGTGACAGGCATCGATCCGGCACTGGAACAGGCAGCGGCGACCCACGGCGCGCGCTCCTGGCAGCGGTTCCGCTATGTGTTCCTGCCGCTGCTGATCCCCGGCCTGGCCATCGCCTTCCTGCTTTCATTCGTCCAGGCCTTTGCCGTCTTTCCGTCGGCGGTTCTGCTCGGTGCGCCGGCCGGGCCGACCCGGGTCATCTCGATTGCGGCCTACCAGGCCGCCTTCGAGCAATATGACTACTCGATGGCCTCGGCAATCGCGATGATCATGGCCGGTGTGCAGTTGGTCATCGTCGTCGCCATCCTGATGCTGCGCAACCTGTTCTATCGGGGCAGCACCGCAGGCGGAAAGGGCTGACATGATCCGCGACACAACCATCGCCGCCAAGCTCTGGATCACCGCCATCTGGGTGGTGGTGGGTTTCTTCGTACTCAACCTCGCGGCGATGATTGCCACGGTCATCCTGTCGTCCTTCGGCACACGCTGGCTGGGCACATGGATTCCTGCCGGCTTCACCACCCGCTGGTATTTCGCCGCCTGGGCGGAGTTCCAGCTCCACGATATCCTGATCGTAACCTTCCAGATCGCCTTCACCGTGGTCGCGCTTTCAGGCCTGCTCGGCGTGACGGCGGCCTATGCGCTGGCGCGGCGCGATTTTCCCGGCAAGAAGCTGATCATGCTTCTGTTCCTGCTGCCGCTTCTGGTCCCGCCGATCACCTTCGGCATTCCGCTGGCTACCGTGCTCTACCAATCGGGGGTCGGTGGCACCTTCTGGGGCGTGGTGCTGGCCAATCTCGTGCCGACGGTTCCTTTCGTCATCCTGGTGATGATCCCCTTCATCGAGCAGATCGATCCCAAGATCGAGGCGGCCGCGCGTGTCTTCGGCGCCAACACGTTCCAGCTCTTTCTCCATGTTCTGCTGCCGATGCTGATGCCGGGCATCTTGGCGGCGCTGCTGCTGGTGCTGGTGCGTACCATCGGCATGTTCGAACTGACCTTCCTGACAGCCGGGCCGACCAGCCAGACGCTCGTCGTGGCGCTGTACTATTCGGTCTTCGCCTCGGGCGTTCGCGCGGTGCAGTCGATCGACGCGATGGCGGTGGTGTATATGATAACGACGCTGGTCTGGCTGCTGATCGCATTGCGCTTCGTCAATCCGACGCAGATTGTAGCGCGGGCAAAGCAGCAGCCCGCCTCCGCCTGAAACAGGCTTTTCTTTCCGCCGCATGATGGCGGCGGAAAGCCACTCTCTCCAGGAATCCTGGAGCGTTCGAGGTTCGAAGGAAGCGCTCTTATACGAGTTGGTTGCTGGCCGGATCCGCACGGATGAGAGCTGCGATCAAGCGCTGTGTCTGGAGCGCCTCCTCACCCGTCACGACCGGATCGCGGTCTTGCGAAATCGCATCGGCGAAATCGTCAATCAGCGCACGATGCGCGTCATGGGGGAAGTCCATGATGGCTGCGCCGCTGCCTGTCTTCCCCTCCGCCTCGACGCGCTCTTCGCGCCCGTCGAGCCAGCCGACGCTCAGCGCACCGCCGGTCAGCGTGGCCGTGCCGAGCGAGCCGACAAGCTCCATGGTTTCAGGCGAGCCCGGATAGGCCGCCGTCGTGGCGAGCAGCGAGGCCGGCGAGCCGTTGCCGAGCCGCATCAGGGCGGTGACGTAATCCTCAGCCTCCATCCGGTGCAGGCCGGTCGTCCGCACCTGCGAAGCCACCACCTCGATCTCTCCCAGCAGAGAGCGGAAAAGGTCGATGGCGTGGATGGCCTGCGACAACAGCACGCCGCCCCCGTCCCGCGCGAAGCTGCCGCGGCCGCCGGTATCGTAGTAGGCCTGCGGCCGCCACCACGGAACCCGAAGGCTGGCCGCCTCCACCGTGCCGATGGCGCCGGAAGCCAGCACCTGGCGCAGCCGCAGGCTGGCCGGCCGGAAACGGTGCTGCAGGACGACGCCGAGGCGCAGGCCGGCCCCGCGGGCCAGCGTGACCAGCTTCTCGGCGCGGGCCAGCGTCGTTTCGAGTGGCTTTTCGACGAGCACGTGCTTGCCGGCGGCAAGGGCCAGCTCGGCCACCGCCAGATGCGCGTTGGCCGGCGTCAGCACCATTACCGCCTGAACCTCGGGATCGGCAATCGCGGCCGCAATATCGGTCGTCACGGGAAAGGAAAACTGGTCGGCAAAGGCTTCTGCCGTCGCCTGGCTGCGGCTGGCCGCCCATTTCACCTCGATCCTGCCGGCAAGATCGACGAGGCTCTTCGCATGCGGCAACGCCGCCGGACCCAAGCCGATCATGGCGACACGTAGCCTGCTCATCGCGCGTTCCTTTCCTGCCCCGTCACGACGACCGCCGCCGCCTGCGCCTCGAGCGCCAGCCGGCAGACCGTGAAGACATGCTCCTGCGTCATCGCCGTTTCGGTACGCTCGCGCATGTCGGCAAGCAGGCGCTCGAAATAGGATATCTTTTCGCCCGACGCATCGAAATGGCGCGTGCCCTGGCCATCGACGAGGAATACGTGGTCCGTGCCAGGTTTGCCGGCTATGTCGACATATTTCCTAAGTTCGATCGTGCCCTTGGTGCCGAGCAGGATGAGCCGTCCATCCCCCCAGGTCGGCAGCCCATCGGCGGTGAACCAGTCGACGCGGATATAGCCGCTCGCTTTGTCTCCCCGCAGGAGGATGTCGCCGAAATCCTGGAATGCCGGAATGTCAGGAGCGCCAAAATGGCCGACCGCACTTGAAACGACATTCGCGTCGGCGCAGCCAGTATAGAACAGGAACTGATCAATTTGGTGCGAGGCGATATCGACCAGGATGCCGCCGTAATTCACGGGATCGAAAAACCACGCCGGGCGTAGCGCACGGTTGAGCCGGTGCGGCCCCAGGCCCGTCACATGGATGACCTCGCCGATGGCGCCGTCCATCGCCAGTTGCGTCGCCAGCGTCGAGGCTCGGGTCAGGAGGCGCTCCGAAAAGCAGATCGAAAAGATGCGTCCCGTCTCACGCACGGTCTGCCGCACGGCGGCAAGCTGCTCGAACGTGGTCAGGCCGGGCTTGTCCGCAAGCACGTCCTTGCCATGCCACATGGCCTCGACGGCAATGGCGGCCCGGTCGGAGGGGACAGCCGCGGTAACGACGAGGTCGATGGCGGGATCCTCGATCAGGCGCCGTCGTTCGACCGGCGCGATCCGTGGAAAACGCTCGGCGATGCCGGCGGCAACCTTGGGATCGGTCGTCGCGGGATCGTAGCCGGCGCACTCGGCGCCGGCATCCAGAAGCCCACCGATCAGGTCATAGACGTGACGATGATCGATGCCGATCACGGCAAATCGCATTGGTCCGCTATTTCATCTTGTTGGCACCGACCTCGCGGTCCCATTTCTCGAAGGCGGCGACCAGTGCTTCCGGCTTTAACGGCGCTTCGACCGGGAACTTCCTGATCAGCTCTTCATATTGTGGGCGGCCGAACTCTGTGATGGCGTCCTGGCTTTCCTGCGGCGCGGCGCTGAGTGGTACCCCCTTGACCGCCGGACCGGGATAGAAATAGCCCTTGTCGTAGGTATAGGCCTGCTGCGCGGGTTCGAGCATGAAGGCCATGAGCTTGACCAGAACCGCGACCTTTTCCTCCGCGACGCCCTTGGGAATGCACATGAACTGCGTATCGGGCACCCAATGCGTGCCTTCGAGCGCAAACGTCTCGATCTCCTTCGGCACGATGCCCAACACACGCGGGTTGATGTCCCAGCCGAAGGTGGAAACGATCATGTCGCGGGTGCCCTCGGCCAGCTCCTTCATCGTCACCGTGGTGCCGGAGGGATAGTAATCGATGCCTTCATCCAGCGCCTTCAGATAGGCCCAGGTCTTCTCCCAGCCATTGATGGGATCGGAAGGATTCTTGTCGCCGAGGATGTAGGGCATGGCCATCAGGAAGGTCCAGCCCGGTCCCGAATTGACCGGCCGCGCATAACAGAATTTGCCGGGATTGGCCTTCACCCACGCCAGCAGTTCGTCGGTGTTCCTGGGGATGGTCTTGACCCTGTCCGGCGCATATTCGAAGAGTGGGCCCGACGGCGAATAGACGACGGCGACGCCTTCGTTCTGGCCGAAGTTCTTCTGCATCATCAAGGCGCTGTCGAGATAGACGTCCTCAGCCTTGGGCAGCACAGTGGGGTATTTCGTCCACACGTCGATCCACAGGCCCTGGGTGATGCCGTCCGACATGGCACCCGGACCCGTCAGCACCAGGTCGATGTCGACCCGGTTGGCCGCCTGCTGCGCGGCGAGCTTGGCCGGCAGTTCGGGGGACGGCGCGCGCGAGAACGTGATCTTGGAGACGAGCCCCGGATTTTCCTTACCGAATTTCTCGATTGCCGCCTGGGTAAGCTGCAGATTGCCCGCGACGTCAATGATGTTGAGCGCCACCGGCGAAGTGGGCAGGGCAAGCTCGTCGGCGAATGACCTGCCAAAGGGCAGCGCTGCAAACCCCGCCAATGCGCCGAGCGCCTGGCGGCGTGAAATCGTGAACATTGTCGTCCTCCTCATTTATTTTCTTGAAAGAGCGGTATCTCCGCGCTTTCATCCCGGCTCTCCCAGACGAATGATATATTAGTCTATCAGTATCGAATGCAACACAAATGACGCCCCGCTGCGCTGAAGGTCCCGTCGCGGACAGGCCGCGTCAGGCCGGTGCCTGGCATGCTGCACTATCCTAGTGCCAGCCCCTCGACGCGGCCGGCCTTTGGCGAAGCATCAGGATTTCTTTGCGCCGACCAATTCGTCCCACTTTCGGAAGGCGGCGATCATCTTTTCCGGCGGCAGCGGCAGTTCGATCGGGTTATCGGCGATGAGGCTGGCATACTCGTCCCTGCCGAAACGTTTGACGATGTCCTGGCTGTGCTGCGGCGCCATGGAGACAGGCACGTTCTTCACCGCCGGGCCGGGGTAGAGATAGCCCTCATCGTAGGAATAAGCCTGCGCTTCGGGCGTAAGCAAAAATGCCATCAGATCAAGCACCACGGCGAGCTTGTCGTCGGAAATGCCTTTCGGAACGCACATGAAAAAGGCGTCCGAAACCCAATGGAAGCCCTTGAGCGTGCCGATCCTTGCCGATTCCGGCACGATGCCGAGGGCGCGCGGATTGATGTCCCATCCCGTGGTCGAAATGATGATGTCGCGGCTGCCTTCCCCGAACTCCTTCATGGTGACGCCGGTGCCTGCGGGATAATAGTCGATATACTGGCCGATCTCTGCCAGATAGGCCCAGGTCTTCTCCCAGCCGTCGACGGGATCCTGCGGATCCTTGTCGCCGAGCAGGTAGGGGAGACCCATCATGAATGTACGGCCAGGGCCGGAATTGGTGGGCCGCGCATACATGAAGCGGCCCGGATTGGCCTTGGCCCAGGCTAGCAGCTCCTCGACCGAGCCGGGAACCTCCTTCACCCGCTCAGGCGCGTATTCGATCAGCGGGCCGGAAGGATAGTAGTTGACGACAACGCCATATCCCGCGCCCTGCTTCTTGTGCAGGGCCAGTGCGGCGGGTTCGTAATTGTCCTCGATTTTGGGGAACTTGTCGTTGAAATCCGGCAGAATCTTGATCCACGTGCCGTTGGCTAGGCCTGCCGCCAGACCGTCGGACCCGGTCAGCACCATGTCGATATCGACGCGGTTGGCTTCTTGCTGCGCGCGCAGCTTTCCGGCAAGCTCGGTCACCGGCGCCTTGGTGAAGACGATCCGTTCGGTGCGCTCGGGATATTTCTTGGCGTAGTTTTCGAAGGCCGGCTGCGAAAGCGCCAGCGCGCCGCCCACGTCCATCACCGAAATGACGACCGGCGATGCCGGCAATTTGGGTGATTGCGCCCAGGCCCGCGTCGTGCCGGCGAGGAATGTACCGCCAATGCCGCCAAGGATGGTGCGGCGATTCACCTTGAGTTCACGAGCAGTCACGGTTGTCTTCCTTCCCATTTTGTCGTTTGCCGGTCGTATTCGCGTTCTTCTTCTCCGACGCGCGCATGGGTGATGGTCATGTCGGGCGCCCACTCGATCTCGCTGGCGGGCACGCGAAGGCCATGCGCGTCCAGCACCGGCTGCAGCAGCGCCATCACATTTGCCGAGGCCATATCGACAGCCTGTGCGAAACCGGCGATGCCCCAGCGCACCAGGTTGCGCACGGCGTCGTCCAGTCGCAGCGCCGACCCGGCGAGCCCGATGCCGCCAAGAACGCGGACCGAGCCATCGGCGCGGCTCTCGACCCGCATTCCGGCAAATTCGTAAGACCCGTGCGGCGCACCGGCCGCCGAAACGGCATCGGTAACCAGGACCGACCGGTCCAGCCCTTTTGCCCGGACCAGCGATTTCAACGCGCCTGGCGGAACGTGAATCCCGTCGGCGATGAATGTCGCGGCGAGACGGTCTTCGGCCAGTTGGGCAAACAGGGTATTGTCCAGTTTCGGCAAGGTTTGCGGCAGCCCGTTGCCGAGATGGGTGGAAAGGACAGCGCCAGCCGCCGCGGCCTGCGCCACGAGCTCAAAACCGCAAGCCGAGTGGCCGATCGAAACAAGAATGTTGTGCCGGTTCATGGCCCGTATGAAAGCAATGCCACCTTCCACTTCGGGAGCCAGCGTCGTCAAAAGGATCGGGCGCTTGAGCAGCGACTGCAGACGCTCAATGAGCGCAGGATCCGCAGCGGTCATCGCCGAGGCGGGATGGCATCCGGAATAACCCGGGGCGGGATTGAGGAACGGACCTTCCAGATGATAGCCGGGGCACATGAGGGGACCGAGGCGGCTTTCGGAGACAGCCTTGTCGAGAGCGCTGAACCGCGCCGACAATTCGTCCGGCCTTGCCGTGATGATCGTCGGCAGGCACGCTGTCACGCCGCACGCCAGGAGGGCCTCCAGCGCTTCGTCGAGTTCTGCCGCCGTCAGGGTCCCCGAGTTGAAATCGACGCCGGCGAAGCCATTGACCTGCATGTCGACCAGACCGGGAGTAATCATGTTGCGGCCGATCGCCAAGATTCCTTACGCGGAGAGTACACGGCTTGATACCGCTTGCAAGCCATTTTTGAATAATGTTATCCAGAAATGCGAAAGGAAAAGAATCCGGGCATGTTGACGCTCTACACCGCGGATTTCGAGGACGCCCGCCAACGCGACTGCGCACGCGTCATCGCCAGCCTGCACGAAGGCGGCGGCAAATCCCGCGCCGCACTTGCCGCCGAGTTGGACATGACCTCGATGGCGATCTCGCGCGCCATCGCCGACCTCGTCGGCAGGGGCATCATCGAGCAAAGCGTCGGCCAGGTGAGCGGCCGTGGCCGCCCACCGGCGCAAATCGTTTTGAACCCCGGTTGCGCGGGCGCGACCGTCCTTCTTGTTTCCAGCCAGGAACTGGTTGGCGTCCTTGTCGATTTCCGCGGAAGTGTCCTCGCCCGGCAAACCGCCCATGTTCCGTCCGACGCCGATTCGGCCCGCATGACCGCGACGATGCGTGACCTTGTCGCCGGTCTGCTCGGCAGCTGCCCGTCTGGCATGCGTCATGTCGGAACGTCCGTTGCCGTTTCCGGCATCGTGGACGTGAAGACCCGGACGTGGATATTGACCTCGCGATGGCCGAACGTTCGCGATTTCGACGTCGGCAAGGCGCTCGATGGCATCACGCCGCGCGTGTTCCTGTTTCGCCAACTGGATGTCGAATTGAGCGCCCGATACGCCGTGCCGGGCATGGAAAGGCTGGAAGGCGCCTTCATTCTTCATTGGGGTTGGGGCATCGGCCTGGCCTATCGCGGCAGCGACGATGCGCCGATGCGCCAGGGCGGCCCCTTCGGCGAAATCGGCCATTGGCGTTTCAACGTGCTCAAGGATCGCCCCTGCGGATGCGGCAACCGGGGCTGTCTCGAAACAGCAGCTTCGCTGTCAGCCCTGTTGCCGGTCATACGGGAGATATATCCGTGGGCTTCAGGGGAGGAGGAACTCCTCTCCAGCCAAATCGAGACGATGGAGCTGACGGATATTCCCGAAATCCGGGTCGCCGTCGATCTTATGGCGCGCGCGCTGGGGAACGCCTGCAGGCTGCTTTTCCCCGAGAAGGTGTTCATCACCGGCCCGTTTACCTGCAATGCCGGACTCTACGAACTTCTACGCTCCCGCTTCGAGGCGGAAGGATTGATCGGCACCTTGCGCCTGCCGACCCTGATCTCCGATCGCTCCAGCCTGGACTACGTCGTCCAAGGCGCCGCGCAACCGCTTCATGAAATCGCCGTTTGCGTGCTGCTCGGCACGCCGCAGGGGAAACCGAATGGCGCAGGGCGGAGCCGGCGGAATGGAAAGCGGCAAAGGCCGATGCCCTGACGCGAAGCATCTGAATGATTGACGCTGCGGGTTCAGAGATCCGGGAGCAATCTCGATGCCCCACACCTCTCACGTCCTGTGGAGAATGCTGCGACGCCGCTCGGGCGAAGCTCACTGCCTCGCGGAGGTTTTCGAGCCGGTTCTCACTAGCGAGCCGCACAGCGAACAGCCGCATTTAGCATGTCGCCAGCGTTTTCTTCTTTAGGCCAGGAGCGCATTCCCGCGCCGTTCCATCTCTGCCGGATCGAGGTCCTCCCTCCACGACAGGAGCACCCAGACGTGGCCGAAGGGATCGCGCACGGTGGCGGAACTGGCGCCATAGAACATATTCGTGGGTGGCTGAATCTCTTCCGCGCCAGCCTTGACCGCGCGCCGCAGCAAGGTCGCGTTATCATCAGTGAAGATGTGAAGGCCAGCTGTGCAGCGACCAAGTGTCCGCGGCTCGCCGTATAGTCTCTCGTCCGGATCCCCGATCATGATCACGGCTCCGCAGATCAAAATCTCGGCGTGCATGATTTTGCCGCCTGGGTGGGCAATTCGGAACAATTCCATCGCTCCGAATGCCCGCTCGTAGAACGCGATCCCATCCGACGCCCCGTCGACGTAGATATGAGGGACAATCGCATTTCGATATCTCTCCGGTCGTTCAGTCATCTCGGTGTCCTCGCGCCAAATATCAGAGCGCTCGTTTGCGGTGCACAAGCCGGCGAAACACTCTTTACAAGACCCGGCGGAAGGCTCGCCTCAGTTCGCCCACCGCACCGCCGGAGACCATCAACCGTGCGTCGACACGATCCGTTCCGGGTTCCACGCGATCATCTGCTCGATTGCCGCCGAAGCCGGCGCCGGCTCGACTTGAAATTCCTCGAAAATCGAACGGTGCCTCTCTTTTCCAACACGGCAGGTCGGCAAAAATCCAGGCCGACTCCAACCTGGAGACTGTCCTGATATTTCCGGCGATCAGCGGCTGGCGCCAGAAGGCGATACGGTCCTGCAAGCGATGGCCTGGATAGTCGCCGGCATGAAGCACGGATGGCCGAAGGCGGTCGGAAGTCGAACGCCGTCCGCGGCTGCTCGCCCCTAGACGCCGAGATGATGCTGCAGCAGCCCCGGCTGTGTCTTGAGCTCGGCGGCCGGGCCCTCGTGGGCGATATGGCCGTTATTGATGATATAAACGCGGCTCGCGAGCGCCAGCGTCGCGGCGATGTTCTGTTCCACCAGCACGATTGTCTGCCCTGCCTGGGCCAGTTCGCGGCAGGCGCGCACCAGATCGTGCACAATGACTGGAGCAAGTCCTTCGAAGGGCTCATCAAGCAGAAGGATCTTCGGGTTGCGCACCAATGCACGGGCTATGGCCAGCATCTGCTGTTCGCCACCCGAGAGATCCGTGCCACGGCTGGTGCGCCGTTCCTTCAGCCGTGGGAACATCGTGTAGATGCGTTCCAGCGGCCAGCGGCCGTCGGCGGTCAATCCGGCCAGAATGATGTTTTCCTCGACGCTCAGGCTGCCGAAGATGCGCCGATTTTCGTGCACGAGCTGCATGCCTTCCCGAGCGATGCTGTGCGCCTTCCTGCCAACCAGCTCAACCCCGTCGAGCTCAACCGAGCCGGCTCGTGGCGTCACCACGCCCATCAGGCTCTTCAGCGTCGTCGACTTGCCCGCGCCGTTGCGCCCGAGCAGCGCCACGACCTCGTTTTTCTCGACCCTCAATGAGACGTCGAACAGAATGTGACTGTCGCCATAATAGCTGTTCAACGCCCTGACTTCGAGCAGGCTCATGCCACCTCTCCATGTACTCCGCCGAGGTAGGCTTCCTGCACCTTTGCGTTGGTCTTGATCTCAGCGGGCATGCCTTCGACCAGTACCCTGCCCTCCTGCAGGACGGTCACTTTCTCGACCAGCTCGAAGAGCGAATCCATGTCGTGGTCGATGATGATCATCGTGCGTCCACGCGCGATTGACTTGAGCAGCGCCACGGTCTCGACGCGCTCGCGCGGGCTCATGCCGGCAAGCGGCTCGTCAAGCAGGAGCAGGCTCGGCGACGTCGCCAGCGCAAGGCCGATTTCCAGCCGCCGCTTCTCGCCATAGGCCAGTTCCGAAACGGGCCGATCGAGCCGCGCCGTAAGGTTCACCAGCGCCGCCGTTCGCTCGACCTGCTCATTGAGACCGGGAACGCTGTGGATACTCTTGAACAGGTCAAGCCGGAACTTTCCACGCGCCTCGCCCAGCGCGGCAATCATCAGGTTCCGCCGCACCGTCAGGCGGTCGAACAGCTGGTTGATCTGGTAGCTCTTGGTGAGCCCGAGCTGGCACACCTCGGACACACCCATGCCCGTAATGTCGCGGCCGGCCAGTATGATGCGGCCGGAGGTCGGCGCGATCTCGCAGGTGAGCATCTTGAAGAACGTCGTCTTGCCCGCGCCGTTGGGTCCAATGATGCCCCTTATCTCCCCATGGTCGACGCTGAAGTCGATGTCGCTGTTGGCTGTGATACCGCCATAGCGTTTGGTTAGGCCCTGCACCTGCAGGATCGGTCCGGATGCTGGCGCAGTGCCATGCCGGCGCGCCGGCATCGGTTCGACGACGGTCACGACGTGCGGCGCACTCTCGACCGCGGGATTGGCCCGTTCGATGCGCTTGCGGCCGCCGGTCAACCCATAGAGATCGACGATCGCACCGACGATGCCGCGCCGCAGGAAGCAGACCAGCAGCACGAAAACGATGCCGAGCACCAACTTCCATGTGGCGCCGAGATGCAATGTGTTCTGGAAAAAGTCGCTCAGATAGAGCCACACCGTCGCGCCCACCAGCGGCCCGAACAGTGTGCCGGCACCGCCGATCGCCGTCTGCATCACGACCTGGCCAGACGTGTCGAACATGAAAGCGTCCGGCGGCATGAAGCCCTGCATGACGCCCAACAGGCCGCCGGCAAAGCCGGCATAGATCGCCGCAACCACGAAGGCCGTGAGCTTGTAGCCGTGTATGTCGTGGCCGAGCGCCGCGGCGCGGAGCGGATTGTCACGGATCGCCGAAAGGATCGCGCCAACCGGCGAGCGTACGATGCGAAGTGCGACGACAATGCCCACGAAATACCAGAACGCCAGGAAGGTATACATCGTCCAGTCGGTGTTGAATTCGAGTACCGTGAAGCCGAGGTTGACGACCGGGGTTGGCACGCCAGGCAAGCCGTTCTCGCCGCCTGTGAATGCCGAGAGCGGATTGAACTCGACAAAGAAGAAGACTTCGGCGATGGCCACCGTGATCATGGCGAAATAGATGCCGGTGCGTCTCAGGGCGATCAGGCCGATCACATAGCCGACGACACCCGACACGACGGCGCCCATGACGATGGCAGCCATGACATAGGAGAAGCCGGTTTCAGTCAGGAGATAGGCGGCGAACATCCCGCCAGTACCGTAGAAGGCCGACTGGCCGAACGACAGCAATCCCGTGTAGCCGAACAGGATGTCGAAGCCGATCCCGAACAGGCCCCATATAAGGATACGATTGATCGTGCTGGGCGAAAAGCCGAGATGGGGCAGCACGAACGGCGCCAGGACGAGCGCCAGCGCCGTCAGAAGCTCGACAAGGAAGGGATGTTTGATGTTCATGGCGACCGCGTCTACTCGCGCCCTGCCGTGCCGAGCAGCCCGTGCGGGCGAAGCACCAGCACCAGAGTCATCGCCACGAACAGCATGACATAGGAATAACCGGGATTGAACATCGAGGTGATGCTGATGATTTCGCCGGCGATGAGGCCGCCGAGGATCGCGCCCGGAAAGGAACCGACGCCGCCGATCACCACGACCACGAAGGTCTGGACCAGTATGGCTTCCCCGACATCGGGCGCGATCGACACCACGGGTGCGTTGACGATGCCGGCGAAGCCGGCCGCCATGGCTCCGATGCCGAAGACGAGCATGAAGATCTTGTAGACGTCGATTCCAAGCGAATCGACCATTACCGAATCCTCGATGCCTGCTCGCACGATCATCCCGATGCGGGTGCGATAGAGCACGACATAGAGCATCAGCAACGCCAGGGCGACGATGCCGAGGAGCGCCAATCGGTAGGTGGGATAGACCATGAAGCCCAGATGGGTGATGCCGACCAGCGAGGCGGGCGGCGGCACCGTGCGCGAGAGGCTGCCGAAGAAGAAGCGGATCGTCTCGACGAAAACGATGCCGAGCCCGAACGTAACGAGAAGCTGGTCCTCGAGCGGCCGCATGTAGAAATGGCGAATGATCAGCCGCTCGATCAACACGCCGACGATCATCACGAACAGCGATCCGGCCGCCACTGCGGCCAGGAATGAACCTGTGTAGGTGTAGGCGAGCCAGCCGGCATAGCCTCCGAGCATGAACATCGCGCCGTGGGCAAGGTTCAGGACGCCGAGCGTCCCGTAGATGATGGTCAGCCCGGAGGAGATCAGCGCCAGAAGCGCGCCGAGCACGAGCCCATTGAAGCACTGCGAGATGAAATTTGCCCAGTTGATCACTCTGTGCCCACCTTAATCATGAAAAATATGCCCTGCCCTCGCGCCAGCAAGGGTTTGGTTGACAAGTCGCGAACAATCGACATTCCACCGACCGCCGGGAGACGAACCGTCTGAGTCCAGCCAGAGCCAGTCCCGGTGCGAGCGCCTTCTCCACCCGTGGCGGGCGGAGAAGGCGCTGCGGGATATCAGGTGTAGCTGCCCAGGTTGCAGCCGAACTCGTCAGGCTTCTGCATCAGCGGCGCGCCATCGACCACCTCGACCACGTTCCAGTAGTCGTCGTCGCTCTTCATGTCCTTGGGGTCCTTACCCTGGACGAGTACGACCGGTCGCACGCACTGATGGTCTTCCGGCCGATAGTGAACGTCGCCGACGAGTGAAGGGATGGTCTCACCCTTCTCGTATTGCTTGATGACGTCCGGCGGATAGAAGCTACCGGCCTGCGACACCATGCGCGCCCAATGAGCGAAGCTGACATAGGCATTTTCGGCGCCCCATTCCGGCCGATAACCGAACTTTTTCTGGAACGCGTCCACGAACTGCTTGGCGAGCGGATACTTGTCCTGCAGGGTCCACCAGAAATCGGTAGCGGCAAAAACGCCGGCTGTCAGTTCGGGGCCTACTTCCTTGGCAAGGAAGGGGATCTGGTAGGGGATGACCATCTTCATGCTCGGAGTCAGGCCGAACTGCTTGGCCTGCTGGATCGACAGCACCGCGTCGCGGCCCCAGTTGACGTTGACAATGAATTCGGCGCCCGAATTGGCGATGTTGGTCAGATACTGGCTGAAATCCTGGGTGCCTAGCGGCGAGACCTGGTCCGTCACCATCTCCCATCCACCCTGAGAGGTCAGGTAGTCGTTCACCGACTTGGTGACGGTGTGACCGTAAGTGTAGTCCGGCGTCATGAATGCCGCCTTCTTTCCCTTTCCGTAGGTCTTCAGAAGGATCGGGCCGATCGCGTTGGCTGCGGTCTGGCCGTAGAAGTTCTGGCGGAAGCCGTAGCGGACACAGTCCTTGCCTGTTGTGTCGTTTGAGCCGGAGATGCCCGCGACGTAGAGGATCTTCTCGCGCTGCGCGAATTTGTTGAGCGCAACCGCGACCGCCGATGAAGTCGAGCCAGTCATCAGGATGATGTTGTTTTGGTGGATGAAATTCTGCTCGAGCTCGACGGCCTGGTTCGGCTTGGCGGCGCTGTCGGCGGACAACAGCTCGACCTTCTTGCCGAGCAACCCCTTGTCGACTTTCGGCGCCAACGCCTTCATCAACTCATGGCCGTTGTTGATGTGGTCGACCGCCAGCTGCCAGCCCTTAAGTTCATCAGCACCCTGCACGGCATAGGCACCGGTAAGGGGCACCGCGGCTCCGATGTAGACGGTGTCGCCCGCCGACCCGGCCGGCCAGGTGCCTATCGCGGGCTTGTCGTCGGCTGCAAAAGCCGCAAAGCTGGATAAGGGCAGAACGGCACTACTGAGAAGACCTGCGCCCGCGTGCAGCATGGTGCGGCGGGATATATTGGAAGTATTTTGATCGTCGAGCGGCATCAGCTGTTCCTCCTTAGCGTGGAGCCGTCGGACGGCTCTCATTTGTTGTTCCCGCAAACCGGTTTTTTCCAGCGAAACGCTGAAAATGGCCTATTTGCATGGGCATTCGCAGTGGCGTAGGCCTGCCAGTCAATACAACTTTCGTTTGATAATTCTGTTCATTGATCTGGATTAATAAGCATAGGAAAGTTTCGTTGAAGGTCATGAACATTTGGAGCATGGCATGCCGCTGACCGGCCACCCGATCGTGACCCGACTGACACGTGCAATGAAGCTGGATTCGCTAGACATCAAACGTCTTGAGGCAATCTTCGAGCGCGATCTTACCATTCGGAAACGGGAGGAACTCGTCGTTCACGGCTCCGAGTTCCGAAACCTGTGCTTTGTTAAAGACGGCTACGCGATCCGCTACAGGTTGCTGCGCAGCGGCAGGCGGCAAATCCTGAAGCTCATCCTGCCCGGTGATGTCATTGGATTCCCGGTCAGCTTTTTCGATCGATCCACTTGTTCGGTCGTTGCCGTGAGCGAACTGACCTACGCCGTCTGCTCGTTCGACGCGTACATTCGTCTCTGCTACGAGCAGCCCCAATTCGGTCTGGTGTTAAGTTGGCTCGCCGCCCAAGAGGCAGCGACTTATGCGGAACACATCGTCAATCTAGGTCGGCGCACTCCGATTGAAAGGTTGGCGCACCTTTTGCTGGAGATTCACGCGCGTCTCCTGGAAGTCGAACGCGCCGACGAAGCAAGTTTCGATCTGCCGTTTTCACAGGAAATCATGGCGGACGCGCTCGGGTTGAGCGTGCCCCATCTCAATCGCATCATTCAGCAATTGCGCGCCGAACAGCTTATCACCAGCAACGCGCGCTTCATCGACTTGACTGATCTTGCGGGCCTTCGAAGACTGGCTCAGTACCAGCCGATGTCCCTCGTTCCGATCCCGGTGCTGAAGCAGCGGGAATGAAAAGCGTCCCGTCGATCATATTAGCACCCTGCGTGAATTCCTTCACATACAAATCTCACCCGCGGCGTACAAGAGATGACAGAGCAGGCAATTTAGTCTCTCTTTCGGACAGATCATAAAGAAAATAGCAAAGATCAAGCCCGAAGAGGAAGTTGGTTTTTAAACTAAGCCAATTTCGTTCTCATCACGAATTTTGTGATGCCATCAACCAAAGGAAGAGAAACATGTATAAGATCATTACAGCTGCGTCTGCATTCTTCATCCTCACGGTGCCTTCGTTCGCGATCGACTCGACCTTCGTCCACAGTCTGCGAGCCGACAATGGTGACTTCGAAGCCCCGGGTGACTTGAAGGGTCAACATTCATTGGCTTCAGAAGAAGCGGTGTATGGCTTCCCGACCGGGTCGATCGGATTGCCTAGTGGCGCTTCGAACTCCAAGTGCATGGGGGTCAGCCCACACCAGTACGATCCTGTCAGCCCGGACTGCCGGAATTGATCCAGATAAGAGCGGTGGCTAGCGCCACCGCTCTGCCTCCTTGAGCGGGTACCGACTGACCGACGGACTATTGAGAAAAGGCCCGACCATAGATCGCGCGACAGCCCGTGTTAGGTCCAATCGCCTGGGACGGCGTCAGGATGCTGAACGGAGGTTCCCAGTTCGTCGCCACGACAGGTGGAGGACTATCCCTTCATGCCGATCCGGTCTTCGTTGCGCAATCTAATTTCGCGGCTCTGATGCGCGCCGATTGCGAACGGCGACATCAGTCATCGTCCTGTGACTCGGCGATGTGACGAAGCGCACCGGCGTTCTTTATGCGCAGGCCACCACGCTTGATTGCGATAATCGAACGGTTGCGCCAATCGTTAAGCGTCTTGTTGACGGACTCGCGCGTGGCGCCCAGGAACTCCCCCAGTTCGGACTGGGAGATCGGTATCCAACCTGAGCCATCCGCCATAACGCCGGCCAAAAAGGCCAGTCGCTTTGCCAGCCTGGCCTCAATGCCGAAGAAAGCCTGATCGCCAAGTTCGCCGCTGACCCAACGCAGCCGTGCGCACAAAAGCTCAATCATGGCGCGTGCCAGAGGTGGGTTTTTTTCGATGCGATCGAAGAGCTGCTTCCGACCGAGCGAGGCCAGATCGCAAACGGTCAGGCAAGTGGCGGTTGCGGTGCGCGGGCGCCCGTCGAGCGCGCCGATCTCTCCGACCAAGCTGTGCGAAAGCTCGATATTGGCCACCAGCTTCCGGCCTCCCGGCGAATACATCGAGATCTCCACCGTCCCGCTCGTCACCCCGTAAATACGATCGGATGGATCTTCCTGGACGAAGAGGATCTGGCCCGCCGCGTGGCGTTCAACCTTGCAGCCGCTGAAAAGAAGATCGAACAGGCGCGGATCGATCCGTGCAAGGCGCGGGAGATCATTTCTTTCGTTCGCGCCGCCAAAAGCCATGTCGCCCCCAAGTTGCCGATCGGATACTCCAACGCAGGAGAGTATCTTAGATCTTGTCTTGCCGGCGCCTCAGCTCGGCCGCAATGATCGACTGATCCCTGCGTAACGAGAGGCGCCGTGCAGCCGCGAGTGCTTGCCGCCAAGTAGAGACGGCGCGGTCACCGCGCCCGTCCAGCCAATGGGCCACGCCGACCCACAGCCCATACTGAGCAGTGCCGACAGGAAACGCGCGGCGGTAACGCTTGAGCTCATGCAGCGCTTGGCGCTCCCAGTGGCGCCACTGGTCGTACTCGCGCGAGAGGCCTACCTCCCTGCCGCGCAGAAGCACTTCGCACACGCCGGCAATGCCGGGCAGTGTGCTGTGCACAGTCGGGCGACGCATCTCGCGCAGCAGGCGTAGCGTCTCGACCACAGCCCGAAGGCTCTCAGCATGGAGCCCGACCCGTGCAAGCGCGAGCGCAAGCGACCCTTTGGCGGAGACCAAGTCGGCGAGATCGGCGGATCCGACCATAGCGGACGTGGTCAGCCGAAGGATGTCGACCGCTTCACGGGGGCTATCCGTGTGGAGCACACACAACGACTTGCATCGGAGCGCCCAAATCTCTTGCTGGAGGTTTCCGCTGTTCTGCGCGCGGGAGAGCAGCGCCTGGGCGGTGTACTCCAGCGCACCCGATTCACCGCGGTAGTACATTGACCAGAAGCGCATGGCCTGGGCGTTGCACCAACTTAGTTGATCGCCCGCCTTTAGACACAGCTCTTGAGACTGATCCAGACGACGATCTACCATCAGCCAGTCGCAGCGGCCGATGCGCCAGAGCGCATCGAGATTACACAGGTGGGCATGGACCGCTGGATCGGCGAGCGCAGTCACCACCCGTTCTGCCCTTGCCATGAAGTAGTTGCAAGCGCGCCGGCGCCCCAGAATTCCCAGCCCGCATGCCAGTTGGGCGGACGCGATCACCATCTCCATGGTGAGCCCCGTGCGCTCCGCATGGGCGACAGCCGCGACGGTGTGGGAAAACGCTCGCGAAAAGCGAAGCTCGAAATAGTCCACGACCGCCGCCTGGTTAAGGCAGCGAGCTAGTTCTCGCTCCCAGGAGTCCAGCACACCACCCTGAGTTGACCATAGCGAAGGAGGGAACACTTGTTGGAACGCGAGCCGCATTCCACCCCCAAGCAGCCGCATCAAAAGGGCTGCCGAGGAACGTGGAACCGGCGTGCCCGCCAAGGTGAGGGCGCGCCTCACCGAAATGCCCTGAGCATGGAGGTCGCCACGACTGTAATGGGCCTCGCCGAGCTGCCTGCGCCAACGCACCGACTGAAGTCTTTGCTCAGCACTCCAAGGCTGCTTCGACTCGTATCTCAAGCAGATTTCCAGAAACGCCTCGACCTCTCGAAACGCACCGACCTGCAGCGCCTTGATTGCTGCCAAATTGGCATATCCAACTGCCTTGAAATTGTTTCCGGCGGCCTCAAAATGCTGAACGAGGGCCGCGACATCCGCGCCCATGGCGGCCGACTGGCTCGACTCGATCCAAGCGGCCAGAGCTGCATGAAGTCGCTGTCGCACTTCACTGGGAATTGAGCCATAAACGACGTCTCGGATTTGATCATGACGGAACTCGTAGTTCCCTGATCCAGTGCCCTGACGCACGAGATGCGCCGCCACGAGCGACTCGACAGCTGCACCCACACCGTCGTGATCCAACTCGCCCTCGAGCAACGTCGCCAGGGCCTCGCCGGTAAATGAACGCCCGATCACGGCCGCAGCCCTGAGAACGTGCTGGACTGAGGTCTCCAATCGATCAACGCGCTCCCGAATGACCCGATCGACACCTTCGAAATATCGAAGGCTCTCGAGCGGGCGGATCGGACACCACAAACCATCGCGTATGGCGATGAGCCCCTGGCTCTTTAATGTCAGCGCTATCTCCTCGGCGAAAAACGGATTGCCACCGGCTAAGGCCGAGACCCGGCGCGCCAGTTCGCCATGTGGGGGCACATCCCCGAGCGTGCGGGCGACCAGTTCGCAAATCGACGCCTCGCTGAGTTCCTCAAGATCCAGGATACGACACAGGCGCGCGGGATCGTCAGGTTCCGTTCCGGATGTATTCCTTCTTGTGGCCTCGGCTCGCCTTCGTAGGTTTTTTAACTCCTCCGGAACTTCGTCCGAGCGTACGCACAGGACCAGAAGCAACGAGGACAGAGATGAGAGAACCCACTCGACGAGGCGCCACGATGCCGAATCCAGCCACTGACTGTCCTCCAGGACCAATGCCAACGGGCGCGGTGCCAAGTTATCCATGAGATCACCCAAAAGACGCATGGTGGCATCAGCGCGATGAGGTCCCTCCAGATGTCGCGTCCCGTCGTTTTGGGGAATTTCGATGCTCAGAACATCACCTAGCAAGGGCAGTCGCCCAACGAGCGACGAGTTGCCTTGAACCCGTTGTGTGACGACATCAAGCACCGCAAATCCATCGCTGTCGGACGGTAGGCCGAGAAGGGACACAAGCACCCGCCGCCATGGCAGGAGCGATGTCCGGCGATCGTCACGTTCGGCGCGCGCGGTCAAAACCTCGATTGCGGTTGAGCGCAGTTCGTCCGTGAAAGCTCTGATCAAAGCGGTTTTTCCAATGCCCGACTCACCCAAGACAACGAGCAAACGCCTGCCTCCACGGCGGGTCTCCTCGAACGTACGTTTCAGGAACTCCAGCTCGCTCTGCCGACCAATCAGCGGACTAAGAGGTTGGACCGGGGCGCGCGGATCCATGGGACAAAATACCGTTGCCATGTCCCCAAGTCCGTCCAGTTGCAACGTGCCGTGTTCTTCGAACCAAAACGCCGTCCGGCTGGCTCGCTCTGTTGGTGCATCGCAGAGAACGTTTGCCGATGCCGCCGTCATAAGCCGCGCCGCCCGATTCACGGGCGCGCCGATCACCATCAGCTGGCGCCGGCGTGCGCTTCCGACAACACTAAAAAGCGCATCGCCGGTAGCCACGCCCATCGACGCGGAGAGGCCCAAGCGTTGGGCCGTCAGACGGATCGCGCGAGCAGCATCGACGGCACGGCAAGGATCGTCGCGGTGGAAACTGCCTCGCGCTCCGAACGTCGCAAAGAAAATCAGACCTTTGTCGTCGAAGAGCAACTCGCCGGCCGGCCCACCGCGCGAACGCAGATCCTCCTGGAGGGTCGCGCATAGCAATTGATAGCGCGCAAGCGCCTGAGGTTGACGATGGTCAAGTCCGGCAATTCGCGCGAAAAGGGCGGTGATCGGCCTAATCTCCGCCAGGGCGTCTAAGCGGGCGGTCGTTGGACGATCTTCTTCGGAACGGATGGCAACGGCGCTGTCCGCGGCAACTGAGCGCAAGTCGGCTTCGGACAGCAGGTCCCTGAGCTGCAAAGGCAAAAACCTTGCCAGCCAGCCCGGAGGCGGAGAAGCCAGCGTAGGCCGACTGCGCCGCGATTGAGACGGCTGCGCAAGGGCCAAGTTGGCTTTGTCGGAAAGTACATATTCCCATCGGCGCGCAGCCGCTTGGGACTGAGCGGCCTGCATGATGGCATCTCCGCCTGCAAAGAGAGTCCAGACCGGCTGACCGCCTAAAGCCGCCGCCCAGAGGGCCCCCGCCCCTACTCCAACATGCAGCGCGGGTGCGATTTCAGCTGTTCCGTCCTCCAAACGCTCGTTCTGGCCGCCGCAGATTGCCTTGGCACAGGCTGTCGCCGCTCGCACCGCGCTTTCAAGTCCGCGGACATCCGCCGACCAGTAGGCTAGCAGTTCGTCGCCAGCGAGGTACAAAATCTCGCCTCCACGATTGTATACTTGCTCTACGCATCGCGCGTAGGAGTGACTAAGCAGGCTCGGGATTCTTTCAAGTCCTTCTTGCCCCCGTCGTGCTAGTTGCTCGACCAAGGCCGTGTATCTGGACACATCGACAAACACCACTGCAGCCGGGAATTCGACGGCTACTGGGCCATCCGCTCGAAGTGCGTGAATTCTACCGAGTAATTCCAGCGGCAGAAAACTCTCAAGTAGCTCGCAAGTACCCTCCATGGGTTCCTTCCCGCAGCCGTGCCCATGGTTTCAGGGCAGAGAAAGGCACCGCCGACCGCGCACTTACTAAAGGGAATGAATATCGCCCCGATAGATTGCGTGACTTCCTGACGTTACACCAAATTTCGTATATGATTGATATCTAAATTAGGGAGGACGCATTGCCTGTACACATCAAGGCAGCGCCGGAGCCGCCACGTGCGACGGCTTGGCTCTCGCACCGACTCGAGACATTGGTCCACGATTTTCCGCAGATCGCCGATAGGGAAAGGACAACCGTCAAGGGCGGATATGACTTTGATGTTGCCATCGTTGGCAGCGGCTATGGCGGCTCGGTGGCTGCCGCCGAATTGAGCGCCTGCAAGGATGTGCAAGGCCAATCTTTAAAAATCTGCGTACTGGAACGCGGCAAGGAGTACCTGGCCGGAATGTTCCCTTCGCGATTGGCCGATCTGGGCGGCCACGTCCGCTTTGCCACCCCCTTTGCGAAACGCCAACGCGGCGTGTTCGATGGTCTTTACGACTTGCGCTGCAGCGACGACGCGGTAGCTCTCGTCGCGTGTGGCTTGGGTGGAGGCTCATTAATTAACGCCGGCGTGATGGAGATGCCGCTGCCGGAGATTTTCCGGGAAGCACGCTGGCCCACCAAAATCCGCAGAGATACGACGCTCACAGAGACGGCTAAACGGCTGGGCGATTGGCTGGGAGCCAAGCCGATACGTGTCACCAAGCCTTTCCTGGCCAAGTCCGAAGCAATTAGAAATTTGGCTGGTGGCAAAGCACGACCCGCTCACATAACCGTCGCTTCCGATTGCCACACCAACCACGCCGGGGTCGCGATGAGCGAATGTCGCCGTTGCGGCGACTGCGCCACTGGTTGCAACTACAATGCCAAAGAATCCCTCGACCTGAATTTGTTGCGGCTGGCTCGACAAAGCGGAGTACGAATCGTCACTGGCGCCACCGTCTTGCGCGTTTTGCGCGCGGGCGAAGGATGGCAGTTGGACGTCAATCACACCGATGGCCATCTACGCG
The DNA here is from genome assembly GCF_006442375.1 of Mesorhizobium sp. B2-2-4. Taxonomy (NCBI): domain Bacteria; kingdom Pseudomonadati; phylum Pseudomonadota; class Alphaproteobacteria; order Hyphomicrobiales; family Phyllobacteriaceae; genus Mesorhizobium; species Mesorhizobium sp. B2-2-4. Next base: position 84,575 of record NZ_VFWB01000013.1, read on the forward strand.
ACAACCAGCGGAACCCGTTCGCGCTGCTGGCGAGGCGCGTGATCCTTGCAGCAGGCACATTCGGCTCGACGGAAATTTTGATGCGCTCGCAAATCCGCGGGATAAAGTTCTCCGATCAGCTGGGAGGCAAGTTCTCCGCCAATGGTGACATGCTCGTCGTTGCCCATGATTTGGCGGCAAGGGTGAATGGCGTCGCTGATGAAACCGAGGATCCGGCCCCAAACACCAAAAGCGAGGATTGCGGTCGCGCGGTCGGCCCGACAATAACCGCAATGATCGATCTGCGCGACGGCAACGCGGCTACTGACTTGGTAATCCAGGATCTTGCCGTACCGGGACCGCTGCGCCGCCTGTTTGAGGAAAGCGCCACCACATTCGATGTGCTCAATCGCGTCGCCGATGGCGACTGGGCGAAGCATGAGCCGGATCCTTCACGAGTAGACGACGCAGCCGTCAATCCTGCCGCCATCACCAACTCCCTGGTGCTGGCCATGATCGGCCGCGACGACGCGGAGGGAGCACTTGCGCTAGGGCCCTCGATGCAAAACAGCGCCGATGAGATGCAAGGCGATCCTGAAAAAATGCGCGCCGACGGGATGCAAAAGGATGCTGAAAAATTGCGCGCCGACGGGATGCTCACGGTGCGCTGGCCGGAGTTGCGACTGGACCCCCGGCTGGAGAACCATCATGCGCGCCTTGGCAAGTTGCTTCGAGAGTCTGGATTGGGCGGACGGCTGGTGAACAACCTGTTGTGGCGACCTTTGTCCGACAGGCTCGAAGCCGTGTTCGGTCGCCAACGCGGGCCACTGCTGACGGTGCATCCCCTTGGGGGCTGCGCCATGGGTGACGACGTTCGCCAAGGCGTGACCGATCATTGCGGCCGCGTGTTCGATGCCGCCGCGGTCGGCCTCAGACGCACTCACGAAGGGTTGATCGTGCTCGATGGCTCGGTCGTGCCCACGTCGCTGGGCATCAATCCCGCCTTGACCATAGCCGTTCTGGCATTGCGAGCGATCACCGAGCTCAAGGGGGAATGGCAACTCAGTGGCGGCCGTTTGATCAACGCCCCCTTGCCTGGGAACTCTCGTGGCGAAACGCGGCCGATATATTCCACGCCGCGGACGAACCCTGCGCCTACGCCTACCAGCATCGAACTGACCGAACAGGTGCGCGGCAAGGTCCCTCTGGCTATGCGCGGCAACGGTGTGAAACCACACATGGTCGAACTGACGCTAACCACCAAGCCGGTGGTGCTCACCGATCTCTACGCGCTGCAAACGCCCCGTGGACGGTGTTTGCCGATTGCCCATGGTCGGCTGCGCATTCTGCGTGCAGGAAAGGAGTTCGACCCCATTGCAGATCAGGCCTATGAAAGCCATGTTGCGCTCGAGGCGGAGATCTCGGGATCGCTCCACCTGTTCGATCTGGAAAAATCGCGCCCCGTGCCCCGAATGCTGCGCGCTATCCTTGCGTGGGCGCTCAACCGCGGGATGCGCGACTTTGCTTACCGCTTGGTCCGCCAGGGCCAGGAATGGTTGCGTTTCACGCCGCCTAGCGGAGGGGCATCCCATCTCAGACTGCTCGACATTCTGCACCTGTGCTCGCGTGCGGGCGGGGTCCGCCTGATCGAATACGATTTGCACATCGACAAGGTTGTCGAGCCGGAAGATCTCGGCACGGGCGCGAGGTTCGACAGCTCTCTGTTCACGCAGAAGAAAATCAGAGCGGTGAAGCGGCTCACCTATGCGCGCGGCGCCAGCCCTTGGCAGCAATTGATGGAGATGTCGGTCGAAGTTTTCCCGCAGATGAGCAAGACCGTCATTGGCAAGAAGCTACCGTCGCTAGAGCTAAACAAACGATACCTGGCGCGGCAATCGGTGCCTCTGCTGCGGATAGTGGGGCAGCAAGACCGTGTCGCGGCACTGGCAGATCTGGCCTCTTTCATACTCTACGGTTTTCGCGTCGTGCTTCAGATACATGCACTGAGTTTTCGCCGCCCCGACCCGCCATCTGCGCGTGAACCACAACGGTTGCCCGGGGCGGTGCCGGGCTTACCTGCGCCCCAAATCGACTGGTTGACCTTGAAAGGTCAGCTCAGCCCGCCGATCCGCATTCGCCTGGCCCGCTATGACGGCAGTTCCGCAAAGGTGATCGAGAAGGGCGTCCCGAAACGCCCCGTCTTGCTCATCCATGGTTACAGTGCGAGCGGCACCACATTTGCTCATGCTGCCGTACCCGGCAACCTCGCTCAATCGCTGTGTGATGCTGGGCGCGATGTCTGGGTGCTCGATATGCGATCGAGTTCAGGCCTGACTACCGCCACAGGCGGTTGGTCTTTTGAGGAGATGGCGGAGAATGACATTCCGATCGCCGTCCAACACGTGCTGGCTGCGACAGGGCAGGAAAGGCTCGATGTCGTCTGCCATTGCATGGGCGCGGCAATGTTCAGCATGGCAGTGCTTGGCGAGCATGATCGAAGGAATTTGCACAATAAGATCGGGCGCGTGGTGTTTTCGCAAGTCGGCCCGGCAATGCTGTTGAGTTCGGCAAATGTGCTCGCCGCATATGTGATGCGATATGTACGTTATTTTCTTCAACTTGAAGACTATGTGTTTAGTCCGCATGGCGATATCTCGCTCGCCGGTCAATTGCTCGACAGAGCGCTCTCGGCAATGTGGCTGCCGTCCGACGAGTATCGGCGCGAGAATCCCCTCTGGCCCCCAGGCAAAGCGACGCCTTGGGTCGGCACAAGACATCGGATGGACGCGCTCTATGCACGCACCTTCTCGCTCAACAATCTCTCTGACCTCGTACTCGACCACATCGACGATTTTTTCGGCCCGCTCAGCGTCGAGACAGTCTCGCAGGTCATACATTTTGCTGGCTTCAACACCGTGACCGATCGCGCCGGCATAAATCGCTATGTGCTGCCGGACCGGGTGAGGGATCGACTGAGATTCCCGATGATGTCGATCCATGGAGCGGAAAACGGTTTGGTCGCCCCCTCAACGCTAAGACTGATGCGAAATATGCTCAAAGGGGCCGGCGTGCCGCATTTGAACTCATCTCTGCATGCGGTCGAGGCGGTGCAATCGGAGGAAGAAATCAGGGATCTTATTGACAAAAGCGGCCAGTTCCTGGCGCTCGGCCAACCGTCCTACCTGACCTGGTGCATTGCCGGCCACGGTCATCAGGATTGCCTGATCGGCAAAGACGCCTCGTCGATCTGCGGCGTTATAGCGAAATACCTAGGAATGCCGGATATCTCCGATATGCCGGGGCCCTTGGAGGAAAAGCCATGACGCATTCTCTCCCCTCTGAAGCCAGGGCGCCCGCCTTCGGGGTGCGCGTAGAGGTCGAGGCGGGCAAGATCCTGGTGCAAGCGGCCGATAGCGGAGGGCGGGGCTTGCCTCATGCAGCTTTCATTGTTCCCGTCTACGCAAAGGGCGACCGCCTGCACATGATCGGTCCGCCGGTTACGAGCCGCGGCGACGAGAAAGGACAGAGCGACGATAGCCTCTATAATAGTCTTCCGCATTACTATATTAAGCAACCCGCATCTCCTTACGTATTTGAAGTTCCGCTCCATGAGTGGCCTGAAGCGCAGCAGGTACTGGTCTTGCTGCTGTACGTTCAGGCGCAGGGTATTGGCGGCTTGGCTCGGTTACCGAAACTGCCCGACGCGGCGGGATCACCACCTGAAATCCTCGACACAGGTTCGCATGCCAAGAACGCGGTGAAGAGGGCCGCCGAGGCTATTCGGTATGCGCTCGAGACTGACACATTGGATGATTTGCGAGGTGGCCTGATCGTCGGCAGGCCTGGAAGGTCGCACAGAAGCCATCGGCACAAGAGCGATGCCCGCGCGGTATCGAACCTTTCATTCGCTCTCGCAAGTTGCCAATACCCCAGTGATTTCCTCGACCACATGCCCGACGGTCAGCATGCGACACGAGGGCCCGCGGATGCGTCTCTGCTCGCGCTCGGCGATCTACTGGGCAAACCCGGCGCCCCAACGTTGCTGCTGCTGGCCGGCGATCAGGTATATATCGACGCTACGGCAGGGCTTTTCGACCCTAAGGTAGTCAACGACCGATTCCGAATACCCTACGAACGCCGGGGCCAGAGCCGCGGTGTGAAGGCGGTGATGCAGCGCTTGGACATGGCGGTTGAAATGATGCTGGACGATCATGAGATTCGCGACAATTGGGCAAAAGACCCTGACCCGGCGATGCGCAAGAATGATATCGTCATAAAGCCTGGGAAGCTGGCTTACTTCAGGTACGAACGTGGCAAGACCGAGGTGCTGGAAAAGCGCCTGCCGGCACACATCTGGCGAGACGATTTAACCCACAACGGTATGCCATTCTTCCTTTGCGACACGCGCACCGAACGTCAAGGACGGACGGTTTCGAACTGGTGCGAAGCGCGGATCATGGGTTCAACGCAATTCGCCAAACTTTGTGAATGGCTTACCAAGCCTGAACACACCGAAATGCCCAAATTTGTTCTCACATCCTCGGCAGTGCTGCCGCGGCGGCGGGAGGTGGCCGAGGCCCCCACTTGTGCCTTGCGTTCGGACGCGTGGGATGGATACCCGTTTTCCTTACATAAACTGCTCAGGTTCGTGTGCAACAAGGAAATAAAGGGACTGGTATTCCTGTCGGGTGACGAGCACGTGAGCAGCCTGGTCACCGCTCGTGTAACAAACAGCAAAACCGGCAAGCAGAGCATCCTGCATTGTATCCACAGTTCGGCGCTGTACGCGCCATATCCGTTTGCGAACGGAACTGCCGACAATTTCCAGGCCAATGAGACTTTTTGCTTTCCCGATCCCGATCCTGAGCAGGGGCCGTATTGTTGCGAGGTGCAGACAAGTTTCGCCCCTGGCGACGGTTTCGCGCTTGTAACGACATGCCGCCGCCGTTCGCATTGGCGTCTGGATGTCAAGTTCCACGACAGCGGGGGGCTCAAGGAGAACGGAACCTTCACGCGCGACCTAGAGTAATAGCTGCGCGTGAAATAAGGCTTCACTCAGTTTTTCTCACTATACCAAGCGGCCCGCGCTCGATCAGGCGCGGCGGCAGCTATTTATCCCGAGATAATCGTCTCTGAGGCCGCATGTCCAAACGATCGCCTGCCCTTTGCATGAGCCTGTGTAGCCGCTCCCCATAAGGAAACGTCGCCATGAAGCGAAAACGCTTGGCCGGCAATCGGTCTCCTCAATCGACAATGGTGGCGGACAGGGTCCGCCACCATTGTGATAACAGGCCACGATAGAGGCCTGCCCGGATTATTTCCCGGCGGCAGCCGCATTCTTTACCCAGCCATCGAACTCCGACTGATTTGCGGCAATCCAGTCGTTGGCGATCTTCTTGATCTCGGCGTCGGTCTTGTTGCCGGCCCCCAGATCGCCTTCCCACTGGCTCCAGATGTCCAGCGACCATTTCGCTTGTTCGATGAATTTCTTGGCCGCCGGATTGTCAGCCAGGAACTTCTTGTTGGCGAGCGTGCGCCAGTTCCATGGGCCAACCGCCATGCGGCATGGGTTCTGCCCCCCCGCACAGCCAACCACGTCCTTGACCTCGTGCGTCTTCGGTTTCGATACGCCCTCGGGAAGAGCGTCATACGGGATCGGCAGCCACACCACGTCCTTGCCGGGCTTCAGCCGATAGACGATCCAGGATGGGCTCCAGGTGTAAAGAAGGATCGGCTCTCCTCGGTCGGCCCGTGCAAAGACCTCGCCGATCAGCGGCTCGTATTTGGCGCGGATGGAGCGCACCGTATCGCTCAAGCCGAACTCCTTGACCTGGAAATCGACGACGTCACCGCACTTCCAAGCGGGATCGCAATTCACCAGATTGGCTTTTCCGTCACCGTCGGTGTCGAACAAGGCGGCGATCTTCGGGTCCTTCAGTTGCGAGACATTGGTGATGTTGTTGGCTTCGGCTGTCTTCTTGTCGATCATGTAGCCGTTGATGCCGCCGCCCGCGATCGTGCCTTCATTGATCAGTTCGACCGTATCCGAGATCTGTGCGATGGCGGGCTCGGCCTGCGGCCAGTTGATGTCGCCGGTCATGTCGAGGTCGTCCTGCGAAATGGCCTGCAGGATCGCCGACATGTTCATGGTCGACAACTTTACGTCGTAACCGAGTTTCTCGAGGCCCGCTATCAGGACCTGGTCCTGAATATAGTTGGCGCCCAGGCTGTCGGAGGACGTGAAACGAATGGTCTTGCCTTCGCCAGGCTTATCCTGCGCAAAACTCTGCCCACCCATCATGGTTGCTGCAACAGCCATGGCGCAGGCCAGTCTCAGCCCTTTGCGGTATCGATAATTCGCCGACATGTATTCTCCCCTTGTTGTGATATTTGTTGCGTCGTTCCGCCTGATCGAGACGGTGTTCAAACCTGCTGGTGGTTCGTTTCGAAACTCCCCGCTTCCTCATTTCTGGGACGCAGCAACTGAGCCAGGGCGGCCCGGATGCCCCGGGTTGGTCCGGCCTTGTCCTGGTTGGCCAGGCCCTGCGTGATGCGATCGAGGATCATGGCTAGCAGGACGATGGCGATGCCGCCGACGGCAGCCATGCCGACATCGAGACGTCCCAGCCCCTGCAGGACCACAAGTCCGAGCCCTTCGGCCCCGATCATGGATACGATCACCGACATGACCATAGCCATCAGTACTGTCTGGTTGAGGCCGCCCAGAATGGTTGGCAAGGCCAATGGAAGTTGGACTTCCCAGAGAAGTTGGCGATCGGTGGCACCGAAGGCCCGCCCCGCCTCGACCATCTCCTTGTCGACAAGACGAATCCCGAGATTGGTGAAGCGGATCAGCGGCGATATCGCCGCCACGATGACCGCGACTGCCCCAGGCACCGTTCCGACGCCGAACAGCATGACCACCGGGACCAGGTAGACGAAGCTGGGCGTCGTCTGCATGACATCGAGCACCGGCCGCACGATGGTCCAGGCGCGATCGTGGCGCGCGCACAGGATTCCGATTGGAATGCCAAGAATGACGCACACCACGATTGCCGTGGCGATGAGCGACAGGGTGGTAATCGCTTCCGCCCACAGGCCCATGAAGGCAATCAGGGTCAGCGAAAGCAGCGTGAATATAGCCACGCCACGCGATGCGGAGCGCCATGCGATGAGGGCAAAGATCCCGATCAGGATTGGAAACGGAATGGCATGGAGTCCATGGTCGATCGCGGTCAGAAGGGTCTCGACGGGCCACTTGATGGTCTGGAAAAGCGGCCGGAAATGCATTGCCAGCCAGCGGACGCCGACCTGGATCCACTGGTCCAGCGGGATGACATAGAGATTATCGACATCCAGCATGATCAGGCCTCCGCTCCCCGGGATTGCGAGGAAGCCGCCGCCGGAGCGCCAATGCGGGACAGGATCTGGAGTGGATCGACACGCCCCAAATATCGGCCGCCCTCGTCAACAACGGCTATCGGCCGGTCTCGATGGCACAGGCTGGCCACCACCGACAGCTTTTCCGTGCCGCATACCGTCTCATAGTCCTTGCTCATCAATGATTGGATCGCCGAACCATCGGCGAGGCGTGGCAACTGGCGTGGTCCGACGACACCCACGACCTGCATCGAATCGTCGACGATGAACACCGGTTCGCCATCGGCATCGCGGCCGCCGGACGCACGTCCGTCTAGCCGGAGCGGGCTGCTTTCCACCATCACGGAACTCGCATCGAACAGATGGGCCCGGTTGACGTCGCGGGTGAAGGCTGCGACGTAGTCATTGCCGGGCTTGGTCACGATGTCCTGCGGAACGCCTTCGCGCATCACCATTCCATCCGCCATGATGGCGACCCTGCTTCCGAGCTTCAGCGCCTCCTGGAAATCATGCGTGATGAACAGGATGGTCTTGTGGAAAGTCCTGTGCAGGCGCAGCAGTTCGTCCTGCATTTCGCTGCGGATGAGTGGGTCCAGCGCGCTGAAAGCCTCGTCCATGATCAGGACATCGGCATCCGTGGCGAGTGCGCGGGCCAATCCGACGCGCTGACGCATGCCGCCGCTCAGCGTACCGGGAAGATGATTTGCCCACGAAGCCAGCCCGACGACCTCCAGCACCTCCATCACCTTCTTCCTGCGCGCGGCGGCTGGCACACCGCGCAGTTTCAGGCCGAACTCGGCATTCTCCAACACAGTTCTGTTCGGCAACAGGCCGAAGTGCTGGAACACCATGGAGATACGCGTCCGGCGGATTTCGCGCAGCCGCGCTTCGCTGGCGCCGGTGATCTCCTCGCCATCGATAAGGATGCGCCCTGCATTCGGCTCGATGAGGCGATTGATGCATCGCGCAAGCGTCGACTTACCGGAGCCGGACAAGCCCATGATCATGTAAATCGAACCGACGGGAACGGACAGCGACACGTCGCTCAAGCCGACGACCTGCCCGGTCTTCTGGAGCACAGCTTCCTTTGTCTCGCCAGACTTCAGCATGGCCAAAGCCGATTCCGGCGATCTGCCGAAAATCTTGTACACGCCCTCGACCGTTATGCGATCCGTCACACCTGTCCTCCACTCCTGGCCTGGCGGACGATAGTCAGCACATTCCAGAGCCACGATCCCGATTAATGAAGATAGAACTGCACCCGCCGTCTTCCCCCGTTCGGCAGGATACCCGCGTAGCCCAGTGCTACGAAGGAAAGCATACGGCTCGCGGGTTCGATGGTATAGGCTCTCCGCTACCCGGATAGGTATAATCCGGGGCGCCCGTATGGAGAAACGGCGTGCTGGCTTCGCTTAAAAACCCTGCCCTCATGGTCGTGGACATGCAGAACGATTTCGTGCGCAGGCATGCGCCGATGGAGGTTGCATCCGCGCGCGAAACCATACCTTCGATCGGCAGACTCATTGCGGCGTTTCGCGGCAACGGCAAGCCGGTGGTATTCACGCGATACGTTGCCGACTCCCTGTATCAGGCCCTCGCCGGCAAGCTGACCTGGATCAAGCTGACCGATGCGCCGACCCATGCGTGCGTACCAGGCTTCATGCGCTCCTACGGCGATGTCGAGGGCATGCGGGATGCCGCGGAGGTGATTGACGAGCTTGCGCCACAGGATGGCGATATCGTGCTGGACAAGGTCTATTTCAGCGCCTTTCATGCCACGGATCTTGCCAAGACGCTCAAGCTGCTTGCGGTGGACGGTCTGGTATTCGTCGGCACGGTAGCGGAGATGTGCGTCGAAGATAGCTGCCGTCACGCCGTGCATTTCGGTTATCCCACGATTGTGGTGGAGGATGCTGTTTCTTCCAACCATCCGCCCAGCCGGCAGGCCATGCTCGATGCTTTCGCACGCAACTACGGCTGGGTCATGACCACGGACCGGCTCCTGAATTCTTTCGCGGTCGGGCAAGCGGGAAGCGAGGTCTTGAACCTACCGCAGCGGTGAAAAATCGGTCGGGATCAGGATTCGGTTTTCCATCGTTTCGATATTCTCGGTGAGCTTGACGGTAAACGCCCGCCACGCGGGATCTTCGGCCAGCCGCTGACGCCGCTCGGCGCGGTCGTTCAGGTCGCTATAGCCCCATAGATGCACGACATGGTTGAGAGGTCCGATCTCGGTGCGGAAATAGCCGATCAGGTTCCCCAAGATCGGCTGCTGGATGGCAAGGCCTTCCTCGCTGATAAGCTGCATGTACCTGGCGACACGGCCGGCCCTTATCTTGTAGATGCGTTCCTCGACAATCATGGCGTGACAGCTCCCATCAGGCGATCACCCGCGACTTTTCCCTGCCCGCTTCCTTCTCGCGCATCGCAAATACGGGCATCACTTCCTTGATGAACAGCGCCAGCGATTTCTTCTGCACCTCAAACGGCAGGTCGAAGGCGAGGCCGAGGCAGAACTGGTCTACGCCCGCCGCTTCATAGACCATCAGCTTTTCGACCACCTCGTCCGGGGTGCCGAAAAGGAGATTGTCGCGGATCGACCGCGGATCGTAGTCGCCGCTGTTGCCAACGGTGTCGTAAGAAACCGCTTCAGGAAAGCCGTTCTTCACCGTGCCGATGTTCTGGAACAGGTTCTCGAAGCTGCGCCCATATTGATAGCTGTAGCGAACCGGCAGTTCCCAGTCCTCGGGACGTTCATACACGCAAGTGCGGCGCAGCATCATGAACCGCGGTCTCGGCACTTCGGGATGATCCTGGACCGCCTTCTTGAACTTGTCGCCGAGAATGCCGATTTCCGCGACCGGCCGCGACAACGGCGTGGAGAGGATGTTGTGGCCATTGCGCACCGCCCAATCGAATGTGCCGGGGTCACGCGCCGCCACCCAGATGGGCGGGTTGGGTTGCTGCAAGGGCTTCGGCACCGAGGTTGCCAGCGGGAAGTGGTAATACTTACCCTCGTGGGCGTAGTCGCCTGCCCATAATTTCTGGACTGCCGGCAGCAGTTCCTGCATGTAGGCGCCGCCTTCCTGTTGCGGGATGCCTCCCGCCATACGGTCAAATTCATACTGATAGGCGCCGCGGGCGATGCCGAATTCCAGCCGCCCTCCCGTCAGGTGATCGCAAAGTGCGGCCTCTCCCGCGAGACGGATCGGGGTCCAGTACGGCGCGACGATGGTGGCGGTGCCAAGCCGGATCTGTTCGGTATGAGCTCCCCACCAGACCAGCAACTGGAACGGGCCGGGCGCGATCGTGAATTCAATCGTGTGATGCTCGGGCGACCAGGCGGTCTCGAAGCCGCCGGCATCGGCCATACGGACCAGTTCCAGCGTCTCAGCCGCCACCTGGCGCATATCCTTGTCGGGACTGAACCTCTCCATGTTCAGGGAAACGGAAAATTTCATGGCAATGACCTTTTCGAATATTAGGGAACCGTCGGATGAGCGTCAGCGCAAACGGATTACGAACGGGTCCTGCGTGGCGCCGGAGTAGTCGATGACGACATTCTTCAGGCGGGAGAACTCGCGCATAACCTCGAAGCCCCCGCGCTTGCCGTAACCGCTCTCCTTGAACCCGCCGGAGGGCGACATGTAAGCAGCAGAGCGATACGTATTGACCCAGACCGTGCCGGCATCAACGTTGCGCGCAAAGCGCAGCGCCCGGTCGATGTCGCGGGTCCAGACACCCGCCGCCAGCCCATACTGGGTGTCGTTGGCAAGCCCAATCAGCTCGCTTTCATTGTCGAACGACACGACGCCCACGACGGGCCCGAAAATTTCGTCGCGCATGAAGCGCATGTCGTTGCGCGCATCCGCCAGAACCGTGGGCTCGTAATACCAGCCGCCGGGGAGGTCGTCCCGCCGCGGCCGGTGGCCTCCGGCAACCAGCCGCGCGCCATCGGCGACGCCGTAGTCCACATACTGCTCGACCTTGTCGAGTTGGGCAGCGAGCGCCAGCGGACCGATTTCCGTGGCCTCATCGGTCGGATGGCCGATACGCACGCGCCTGGTACGATCCGCCAGCTTTTCTACGAATGCGGCATAGATGGATTTTTCGACGAAACAGCGCGAGCCTGCGATACAGGTCTGCCCGGCAGCGGCGAACACGCCGGCAACCACGCCGTTCACCGCGCGCTCGATGTCGGTATCGGCGAATACGACATGAGGCGACTTGCCGCCCAGTTCCATCTGACACGAAACAAGTCGGCTGGCAGCGTTGGCGGCGATGCGGCGGCCGGTTGCCGTACTGCCCGTGAAGGCGATCTTGGCGACATCGGGATGCAAGGTCAGCGCTTCGCCCGCCGTGGCGCCCTTGCCGGTAACGACATTGAAAACGCCAGCCGGGAAGCCCGCTTTTGCAATCAGTTCGGCGAGGGCAAGGGTGGACGCGGAAGTATGCTCTGATGGCTTGACCACGACCGTATTGCCAATTGCCAGGCAGGGTGCGAGCGTGCCGGTCAGCAGCATCAGCGGTGAATTCCACGGCGAGATCATGCCCACCACGCCGATGGGCTCGCGCAGCGTGAAGTTCAGCATATCGAGCTTATTGACCGGTATGGTCTCGCCATGCAGCTTGTCGGCCATTCCGGCGAAATAGAGATAGCTGTCCGGCGCCGCGCGCAGTTGCACACGCATCTCTTTCAGAAGCTTGCCGTTGTCACGCGTCTCGATGGCCGCGAGTTCATCGGCGTGTTCCGCGATGAGATCGGCCAACCGGCGCAGCAGCTTGCCGCGATCCGTCTGCGTCAGCCTGCGCCAGGCCGGATCGTGAAACGCTCTTTTGGCTGCCTGCACGGCGGCGTCGACATCATCCGCCCCGGCGTCGGCAACCTCATACCAAGGCGCCGCGTTCGTCGGATCGTAGCTCGGCATGTAGCGGCCGGACCGCGGCGCGACGCGCTCCCCGGCAATCAAAAGATCCTGGCGCGATCCTTCGATCATTTTCAGCGTCAGGTCCATCATCTCATCCCTTCGCGGTTTCTCGGTCGCCGGCCAAGCCGTTAAGCGACCGCCACGGACGCGGGGCGCCGTCTATCATCGCCACCCGGCCGCCATCGCTGGAATCGACGTAGATCCCGAAGCGAGAGTCCGCGCGCTCATGCAGGTAACGGCGCAGCGTTGCGCGTATCTGCCTGATCGGAATGCTGTCCCAAGGCAGCTCTTCATGGGCAAAGAACCTCAGCGACGGCGACAAATCCGGAATTTCGCCGGGCGGGCCCGCGAGCGCGCCACGGTAAACGACATAACCGGGCTGCTGGTCGGCCACATCGAAGACCGAATAGAGAAACGCATCGCTGGTGAGCGGCGCAACCACGCCGCCGCCTTCGAAGCTGAGCATGTCGCCCGGCTTACGGTGCGTTGCCGTCGGCAGTTCCCAGCCTCCGGCGCCATCGTCGCGCAGCAGGATGCGGCCGTCATGCTCGACCAGGTAGCCGATGATCATGCGATGGGAAGGCGTCCAGCCAGGCGGCATCGGGTCTTCCACGCAGACATAGCGCCCCCGGCAAAACCCTAGCGGAGCGGCAGGGCTGGTGCCGAAAGCACGCACCCGGCCGATCAGGATCACATGGTCTCCCGCCTCGATACGGTCATGCACCGTGCAGTCGAACCAGGTAAGGCTGTCGGTGAGCACCGGCGAGCCCGTATGCACGGTAGTATGGGCTATCGTCTCGAACTTGGAGAGTGACTTCGAGGCGAAGAGGCTCGCCACCTCCTTCTGGCGCTCGTGCAGTACGTTGACGGCGAAGCCTTCGGCCGTGTTGAATGCCGGAAAGCTGCTGGCGCTCTTTCCTATGCAGACGAGCAGCAGCGGCGGCTCAAGGGAGACTGAGGTGAAGGAATTCGCAGTCATGCCGCGCGGCGAACCATCTTCGTCCCGCGTCGTCACCACCGTGATGCCCGTGACGAAGGTGCCGAACGTTCGCCGCAGTTCCACTGGATCGATCGTGCTCAGCTCTTTTTCCCTCTTGTCCGTCATGCGTCCTGCCTCTCCAGGAGGGTGGAAGGATAAAGGGACGTGAGAGAGGGTCTTCCTGCTCTACGCAGGAGAGGCGGCAGTCAGACTCCTAGGACACGAAGCAGAGACCGCATCAGACAGGTTGCTCCCGGGCAATGGTCTCGTTGAGGCGTATTGCCAGTTCAAGCGCGAACCGACGTTCGGGTGAATCGATCTCGATGCCAAACAGTTCCTGGATACGGTTCAGGCGATAACGAAGCGTAGTAACATGCAATTCCATCGCGTCCGCGCAGGCCTGGCTGCGGCAACCGTGCTCCAGAAAGACGGTCAGGGTCCTGATATAGTCCGTTGCATGCGCCTCGTCGTGACGCACGACCGCGCCAATGGCGATATCCACGAACGACCTCACTTCCTTGCTGTCGGCCGCCGAAAGCAGCAGCGGAAAAGGACCGAAGTCCTGGGGCGCAAGCAACCCGGTACGGTTGAAGCGGACGGCAAGACGGATCATGCGCTCGCATTCAAGCCATGCCTGGGGATAGTCGTGAATGCTCGAACAGGTCTTACCCGCCACGATGATCGGCTTGGTGCCGATCAGCCACTGCGTTTCCTCGATCAGCTTGCGCACAAACGTCTTGACCACCGTGTCCGCGTCGCGGGGCGCGTCGGGAATGCGGCACAGAATGATCTCGCCCAATGCGGCGGCGGTCGCCTGCGGCGCCAATTGGCCGGCGAGCCGCATGATGGAGCGGTGCAGTTCGGGTATGGTCTTGCCCTTTTCCGGCACAGTTTCCGGGAGGCCGATCGCGACCAGCCTGGCGGTGGCGTTTACGTCAATGCCGAGCCGGCGCGCCCGCGCCGTCAAATCGTCCACGTTGCGCCAGTTGCCGGAAACGATTTCCATGAACAATTCGCTGGAAGTCTGCGATTCCGTCTGGAACCGTAAATGGCTGCGCATCAACTGGACGCTGAGCGCGAACCGAGCGCTCTGAAGAAGAAGATGATCGAGGTCGCCGAAATTGGCGTCGAGCGAAAACACGATCAGCGCCCCTACCGTCTTGCCATCCACGACCAACGGCTCCACCGCCGCCGGCAGGTTGAGGTGATGGCCGCCGCAGTTCAGGTACAGCTTGCGCATTTCAAGCCCGGCCTGGTCCGAGATATCGCGAGCAAGACGGAGAAACTGGCGGCTCATGCAATCGTCCATCTCCTCGCGCCAGCGGTCGGTGTCGATGAGGCCCGGCTTGGGCGAACGTCCGGCAACGACCAGGTTGGCAGTCAGATCCACCACGACGATTGCGTTCGGCAGGAAGGTTTCGACCATGGAAGCCGCGGATGCGACGGAACCGTCCGACAGGACCTGGTGCATCAGGGAGGAATGCGCGGCAAGTGCGTTTTGGAGTTGCGCGGCGGCAGCATGTTCCGCCCTTAGCCTGTGGGCCTTGTCCACGGCTATGGCGCCCAGATGGACGATCGTCTGCAGGAATGCGAGATCGGCCGCTGACAGATCGACAACGTCGCGCGACTGCACCGACAAGACCATCGCGCGGTCTTCCATGTCCCGGCAGCCCAGAGGCAAAACCACGACAGTGCGATAACCGCGCTGGATTGCCTCTTCCCGATAGCCCGGAAATTCGATGCTCTCCTGGGCATCGCGAATGATCACCGGATCATTGCGGGTCAACGCGATGAGGGATGGACTTGTCGCCAGCGTCCAGCGGTTGCGATAGGACTTCGTCAACTGGCTAGGATCATGCCGGGTCACGACCACAGCATTGCCATCCGCCTGATCGATGCTCATCACCGCCGCCATCGACCAGGCATCGTGCTGGCATGCCGCATCGACAAGGTGCTGCAGCGTTGTCTCGAGGTCGACGCTGGAATTGATGAGGCTGGTCACGTCGCGCAGGACGCGTGACAGCGGGCGATCCAAAGCGCTCAACAGAACCTCGCTGCTTGCCGGTACTCGATCGTTACATAGCCTTCCTGGTCGATGGCGCGCCACAGTCATATTCGTTACCGGGGGTCATGCCGCCGCCATATGGCCGGCATGGATAGGATCGACCTTGCCGGCTGTTCGCGAAAGGTTTGGCAGGCCTTCAAAGCGACATGATGACCGACTTGGTCTCCGTATAAAGGTTCAGCCCTTCCTGTCCCCGTTCCCTGCCCCAGCCGGATTGCTTGAAGCCGCCGGTGGGTATCGCCGCGTCCACCGAGCCGTGTACGTTGACCCCGATCCGGCCCGCGCGAATTCGCCGTACCATCTTGTGGGCGACGCTTAGGTCCCGCGTCCAGACGCTGCCAGCTAGTCCGAAGATGCTGTCATTCGCCTGCCGCGCGATCTGTTCCAGGTCGTCGTCATCGAAGCTCATGGCGCACAGGACAGGACCGAAAATCTCTTCCTGCACCACCGCCATGTCGGGTCGGGTATCGGTCAGCACCGTCGGCGCAATGAAGTTGCCTTCATTGCCTATCCGCGTGCCGCCAAACGCCACCGTTGCACCGGCGCTCCTGCCCTGCTCGATATAGCTCATGACGCGGTCGCACTGGACCGGGGAAATGACCGGCCCCATCTGGACGCCTTCGCTGAGGCCATGACCAACGCGGATGTTCCCCGCCCGCTGGCCGATCCCATCCACGATCTGGTCGAACACCTTCTTGTGGGCGAACAGCCGCGATCCTGCGGTGCAGACCTGGCCGCTATTGGCAAAAATGCCCTGCGTGACACCGGGAATGGCAACCGACATGTCAGCATCGGGAAAGACGATGACGGGCGACTTCCCTCCCAATTCGAGCGACACTTTCTTCAAATTGCCCGCGGCAGCCTTGACGATGACGCGGCCGATCTCGCTGGAACCCGTAAAGGCAACCTTGTCGATCTGGGGGTGCGAGGCTATCGCTGCGCCCGCCGTAGGTCCAAAACCGGTCACGATATTGATCACGCCGGCGGGAATGCCGGCCTCCTGGACCAGTTCACCGAAGCGCAGCGCCGTCAGCGGCGTCTGCTCCGCCGGCTTGAGCACGATCGTGCAGCCGGTGGCCAGCGCCGGAGCTACCTTCCAGGCCAGCATGAGCAGTGGCGCATTCCACGGAATGATCTGCCCGACGACGCCGACCGGCTCGCGCACCGTGAAGGCATGGTACTTGTCCGGCGCAGAGATCGAAATGGTTTCGCCTGTGATCTTGGTCGCCCAGCCCGCCATGTAGCGGAACATATCCACGCTGAGCGTGACGTCGGAATTCCGGGCATTGGCAAGCGGCTTGCCATTGTTGAGAACCTCCAGTTCGGCCAGTTCATCGGCGTTCTGTTCCAGCAGATCCGCCAGTTTCCAGATGAGACGTCCACGTTCGCTGGGCGTGATGCGGCTCCATGGGCCTTCTTCAAAGGCCTGCCGCGCAGCTTTGACGGCATTGTCGATATCGGCGGCGTCGCCCTCCGGAACCTGTGCAATTATGCGTCCCGTGCCCGGATCATACGTGTCGAAAATCTTCCCGGACTGAGCCGGCACCCATTTTCCATCGATAAGGAGTTTTTTCTCCTGGCGTAAAAAGGACGCCGCCTTCTCTCCAATTCGGAACTGATCAGCATGTGTGTTCATCGAATTCTCCATAGGTATCGGGAAGCGCCTTGTCCGGATTCGTTCAAGGGCGTCCATCTGAAGCGCCCTCGTTAAAGCTTTTCACTCGATCACGAAGTGGTCGGGTCCGACCGCGCGAGGCTGCCGCTTCGGCGGAATGAAATCGAGCGGCCGCACGGGAGACGGCAATTCCGTCACCGGCTTGCCGATCAAGCGGTGCCTGTCCGCGGCCGGCTCCGGGTTCGGCACCGCTGCCATCAGCTTCTGGGTATAGGGATGTTTCGGATTCCCTATCACCTCGCGGCTGGGCCCGATCTCCACAATCTCGCCAAGATACATGACCGCCACGCGGTGGCTGACACGTTCGACAATGGCCATGTCGTGACTGATGAAGAGGTAGGACAACCGCAGGTCCTCCTGCAACTCAAGCAGCAGGTCGATCACCTGCGCCTTTACCGAAACGTCGAGCGCCGAGACGGCCTCGTCGGCTATAATGACCTTCGGGTCGAGCATCAGGGTCCGCGCAATGCAGATTCGCTGACGCTGTCCGCCGGAAAACTCGTGCGGAAGACGGGTGATCATCGACGGTTCGAGGCCGACACGCTCCAGAAGATGTTTCGCCTTGTCCAGGGCCTTGGCCCTGGTCGCCAACCCATGGCATAGCAGGGGCTCCGCCAGGATCGCACCGACGTTTTGCTTCGGGTCCAGGGAACTGAAAGGATCCTGGAAGATCATCTGCACATTGCGCCGGAGATCCGAAAGATCGGACCTGTTGTCGCGCCGCACCGTGCGTCCGTCGAAGACCACCTCGCCGGAATCCGGAGGATTGAGAAACAGGATGCTGCGTCCGGTCGTCGACTTGCCGCAGCCGGATTCGCCAACCAGCGACAGCGTTTCTCCAGGCATGATGTCGAAGCTCAGACCCTCGACGGCATGGAGACGCCCCACCTTGCGACGCATCGCCCCGCCACGCACGTCGAACCGGGTCACCAGCTTGCGCACGCTCAAAACCGGCTTCGGCACAGCATCCTTGGCGGGCGCGCGGTAGGAGCGGGCGACGCCTTGCCCCAGGCGGGGGACCGCGTCGATCAGCATCCTCGTATAGTCCTCGCGCGGACGCTCGAAAACGTCCTTTACTGCTCCCGTCTCCACCACGCGTCCCTTGTGCATGACCATGACGCGGTCGGCGATGTTGGCCACTACGCCCATGTCATGCGTGATGAACAGGATCGCGGTGCCGGTATCGCGCTGGACCTCGTTCAGGAGATCGAGGATTTGCGCCTGTATCGTCACGTCGAGCGCTGTTGTCGGCTCGTCGGCGATAAGCAGCTTCGGCGAGCACGCCAATGCGATGGCGATCATGATCCGCTGCCGCATCCCCCCGGAGAACATGTGAGGATAGTCATTGAACCGCCGCCGCGCGTCAGGAATGCGAACGCGGTCGAAAAGCCGGATGCCCTCCTCCCGCGCCTCGGCATCGCTTAAGGGTCGATGCTGGCGCAGCATTTCCTTGATTTGGGTGCTGACCTGCAGAACCGGGTTCAGGCTCATCATCGGTTCTTGGAAGATCATGCTGGCAATGCCGCCACGCACCCGCCGCAATGTCGATGTCGACGCCCCCACCACTTGCTGGCCATCCACGATGACCGAACCGGTCACTTGGGTATTGCCGGAAAGCAGTCCCATGATCGTCATGGAGGTGACGCTCTTGCCGGACCCCGACTCGCCGACAAGCGCCAGCGTCTCGCCAGCATGGATGGCCAGATCGACATCATGCACCACCTGATGCTTGCCGAAAGCGACGTTGAGGCCTTTTACCTCGACCACTGGATCGGATTTCCGTTCACTCATGAGTTTGGCGCCGGTGCAACAGTGAAGCCCGCCTGCGAGCGAGAGCGCTCCGAAGTTGGAGCCCAGGTGAGCATTTCGAGCGCGTACAGCGCATCCAGCGTCTCGCGCGACAGGGGAATGCCCTTCTGGTGCGCCATGGCGATCTTTTCCCGAGGCCGAACGGCAATGTGCCCGGACGCCTTCAGTTCAGGCCTGCGGGCGCTGACCATGAGAAGCGCGCAGCCCGGCGTCAGCCCGGCGGCGTCGATCGATTCCAGAACCGCCGTGTCCTCACCGAGGAGCGCCGCCAGGGCATCCCGGCCCCGGCCCGAATAAAGCGCACCCCGTGCGTCGGGGTCAGCCAACAGCCAGTCGAAGGTTCCATCCCTGGCGATGATGCCGATAGAGGAGAGATTGTAGTCCATCGCACCGACCAGCGTGGCCGGAACAAGCGACAGCTCGGTCGCCGCCAATATCCGGCACATTTCCCATTTGGCGCCGCCTGCATGCGCGGCGAGAGCATCGATCGCGGCAGGTCCCGTTTCCAGAAATGAAACGCCGGCGGCGTCCAGCATCGTGAGCCCGTTCGATTTCCGGTAGCGGAAGCCATGGGAGGGCCGCGGTCCCGCCTGGCGAATTTCATCCAGAATAGCCGGATCGAGCGCCGCACCTGTTGCAACGAGATGAGCGCCCCGGTCAGCGGTTCCGAACGCGTAGCCCAGCGCCCTGAGCGACCACGGCAGGACGCGAGTCAGTTCGGAATAGGCAACAAACATGCTCGTGCTCACAGGGCGACCTCATTCTCATGCTTGCGAACCCGGGAACCCGGCCTGTCAGGCTCGAGGAATTCCGAAGGCAGCGGCTGGTCTTGGAAGAAAGTCCCCCGCACATAGCGGATGCTGAGCGGCGTCGAGCCGCGAATGCCCAGCGACGCAAGGAAAAACCGTATGAGATCGGCGGGGACGAAATCGCGATGCGCGAGCGGATCGCGTATTTCCGCATAGAGCAGGCCATCCAGATATTGCACCCGCGAAATGGCGTAATGCAAGTCCGGATGGTCGAGGACGACGTCGCCGGCGCGCTCCTTGTCACCACGGCTGACCAGCACCGCCGCCAGCCTCTGGATCAATCCGATATGATCGATGAAGGATTCGAAACGCTCGTGCGGGTCGATGACCCGCTCGCCGCGCCTTTGTTCGCCATTGTCGATCGAATGGTACCAGAAGTGCTGATGGGTTTCGGCAAGCGTGCGGTCGGCGGTGAGAGCCCAGACGTAGTTCCTGCGCAGGATCTCGCGCAATTCAGCGACCGTCATTGCTGGCTGCAATTGCCGCTTGCGGGCTGCGCCGATCTGGAAATAGGGCGCGATGGCGTCACAAAAGTCCGGTACCACGTCGAGAAGTACGCTGTGGAACTGCTCACTGGTCTCGCCATCCATGACTTCTGCGACGTGCGCAGCAACGTCGCCCCAGCACCGAAACTGTCCTTCGCGCAGGCTTGCCGATATGCGTGTCAGGTTCTCGATGATGGTTTCGTTGGCCACCACGTAGTCCTGCGTCTGTGGGTCGGTCTGCGCATAGATGCGGATGGTGCTCTCTATCGAGCCGCGGACAACTGAAATGCTTCCCGCATCGACCGGCAGGCTTTTTGCGTAGCCAAGAGCCGCCTCGCGTACGGTCACCCATGTGGCGACCCAATGCGGCCAGCGCTGGAGGGCAACGCACATGCCCTGGCCTGAGGAGTTGCCTATTCCAAGCCCGCGCGCGATCGAAATGTCGAGCTGCGCTGCGTCCGGAGTGCGCCGCCGCGCCACGGCATTGACGAGATCGATGGAGACGAGCCGCACCAGGTAGATGGCGAAGATATCCGCAAAGAACGGGTGCGCCAGCGGATGCCCCTCGGGAATGCCCGGATAGGAAACCGTGCCATTCCGGCCGCTGCTTTGAAAGCCACCGTTCCGCATGAGATAGGCGATGCCGAGCTCGGGGGCGGGCTGTTCGCCGCGGGACAGTGCTTCGACTACGGCGTCGAAATGCCGGCTGCTGCGATTGGCCGGGGTCCAGCCGACCACATCCGAATCCGTACGCATCTGGCCTTCAGCCTTGATGTCGAACGTTTCAAATTCCCGCTCGATACGCTGTTGGCTGGCAAGATTGACGAAGAGCGCGCCGAACATGTCACGGTCCGCGCCATCGGAGCGGCGTCCGACTTTTTCGATTCCGTCCCATGGATATGCTCGGGCAATATAGGAGAAGGAATGGCCTTCCGCGTCGATCCGGTAGACGAATCTCGCCGCGCCGTCATCGCCGCATTCCGCCGAGATCATCCTTATCTGCCAGCGTTCGCGAACGATCCTGCGCAACAACATGTCGGCAAAACTGACGCGCGAAGCCTTGAAGCAGCGAAGGTTCTCCACACGCATCAGAACATCCGCCGGCCGCATCCATCGCCGCGCTTTCAGGGCACCTTCCCGGCCGGCAAACTCCTGCAGGCGTTGTTCTATGAATGCCGGCAGCGGCGGCTCGATCTGGTTAGACGTCATTTCCCTGTTCCAATCAGCGATCATTGCGGGACGCGGCCTCGTTCATGCTCGACCCGACAAGATAAAATGTGAAAACTGTAAGGGCGACGGCAGCGCCCGGCCCCAGGCTGAGCAGCGGCAGGATCGGCAGGAACATCGAACCGTCGCGTACCATGCCGCCCCAGTCCGGAGCCGGCGGAGGAACGCCCAGCCCCAGGAAGCTGAGGCTTGCGGAGGTGAAGATCGCGAAGGCCACATTGATTGCGAACTGCGCCCACACCACGCGC
This sequence comes from Mesorhizobium sp. B2-2-4, assembly GCF_006442375.1. Lineage (NCBI taxonomy): Bacteria > Pseudomonadati > Pseudomonadota > Alphaproteobacteria > Hyphomicrobiales > Phyllobacteriaceae > Mesorhizobium > Mesorhizobium sp. B2-2-4. Next base: position 106,159 of record NZ_VFWB01000013.1, read on the forward strand.
ATCGTGTTTGGCATGATATGATGGCGGATGATCCAGAAAGAGCTTGCGCCCGTGGCGCGCGCAGCTTCCACGAAGACCATTTCCCGGACGACGAAGACCTGACCACGAACCAGCCGGGCGACCGTCGGCGCGGTGACGACACCCAGCGTGACCGCCAGGTTGACCACCGATGGCCCGAGCATCGCGGTGATGATCAATGCGAGAACGAGCCCCGGCAAGGCGATGAAAATGTCGATGATCTGGACGAGGACAAAATCGATCCAGCCACGGAAAAATCCGGCGATCAGGCCCATGGGGGCGCCGATCAGCACAGCCACTATGGCCGCCGAAGCGCCCACCTGCAGTGAAACCCTTGTTCCGTAGATGACGCGCGACAGCACGTCCCGGCCAAGTTGATCCGTGCCAAGGATGTTTTCAGCCGAAGGCGGGCCGAGGACGTTTACCGTCGTGGCGGTCGGGTGCAGGGGCGCGATCAAGGGCGCGAACACCGCGATCAAAGTGATGATCACCAGAAGCGTCAGGCCAAGGACCAATCGGAATGGAAGTTTTCTCATTGGATGCTAAGCCGATGTTCGCACGAGCGGATTGACGAGGCTGTAGGTCACGTCCGCCACAAGGTTGAGGATCATCACGCCGACGATGATCACCATTCCAACCGACAGCATGACAGGAAAATCCCGGGACGAGATCGCTTCCACCAGAAGCCGGCCCATGCCCGGCATCGAAAAGACGGTTTCGGTGACGACCGCGCCGCCAACCAGTTGTCCAAGCGAAAGACCGGCATAGGTGATCAAGGGCAATATGCTGTTGGGCAGAATGTGCCGGTAGGAAATGCGCGCCTCGGACAGCCCCTTCGAACGCGCGGCCTGGATGTAGAGGCTGCCTTTCACCGACTGGTATTCGGCTTTATAGACGAGCGTGAAGGAGCTGAAATAAAAGGTCGTAAGCGTGATGACGGGCAGGATCATGTGGATGAGATGCTGCCCGGCGCCCCGTGACCACGGCGACCATCCGGTCGTCGGCAGCCAGCGGAGCTGAACCGAAAAAAGGTAGATCAGCAGCAGTCCGAGAAAGAAATTGGGCACGGTGATGCCGACGATGCTGACGGCGGCGGTGAGCCGCTCCACCAGCTTTTTCATGAACGTCGCCGAATTGATCAGCGTGGCCCCCAGGAATGCGATGAGGATCGCCCAGGATGCCAGCTCAAGCGTTAGAGGAAGGGCATCCGCGATCATTTGCGCGACAGGCTGTTGGGTGGAATAAGACCGGCCCAGGTCGCCCGACAATGCGGCGCTGATCCAGTTCCAGTAACGCGACAGGATGGGCTGGTCGAAGCCTAGCTTCGCGTTGAGTTCGGCGATCGATTGAGGGGATGCGTTCTCCCCCAGCATGATCGCCGCCGGCGTCCCCAGAAAGGACGTCACCGACGTGAACAGCAGAAACGTCAGAACGATAACGTTCGGAACCATGATCGCTATGCGGGAAAGTACAAGCGCAAGCATGCCGGCCTCAGTTCATCGCGAAGGATTGAAGAAACGTCTCCGGGGAGCCCGTCTCGCAAAGCGGGCGGTTGGGGCACATCCGATGGGCGGCGGTCATAATGGCGATCAAGTTCCTCTACCGGTTGCAGGCGGGACCGGGTCTACCCGCGCCAGACGCCGCGGCGCGGCGCGCCGCGGCAAAGCATGAAGATCAGGCCTGCGTTTTCCAGACGTAACGGAACCGCGGGATCTCGTCCGGCATCGGAGCGAACCCTTTGACGGTGTTGCGCATGGCGTTGAATTCGATGCTGAACCCGACGGGCATGTAAGGCAGATCGGCAGAAATCTGACGCTGGATCTTTTCGTACAATTCCTTGCGGCGCGCCTGATCGGAAATTACCCGCGCTTCATCGATCCATTTGTCCACTTGGTCATTCTTGTAGCCCGTGGAGTTCGCGGTGCCTTTGCTGGAGAAGAGATAGTGGATCAGGCCGTCGGGATCCGCCCGTTGCGTCCAGCGCATCGGCGTGAAGCGTATCTCGCCTGAGACCGCCTTTGCGTAGTAGTCGCTTTGGGGGACCGGCTCGAGCTCAATGTTGAGGCCGATCGCGTCGAGGTCTTCCTTGGCAAGTTCGGCAAAGCGTCGCAGCGTATCGCCGCTTGGCGCCGCAAGCTTGATGGTGGTGCCCTTCAGGCCGGAATCAGCCACGATCTTGCGCGCCTTTTCCGGATCGTATTCGTAGTGCACCAGATCGGTTGGGGTCCACCACAGGCCGTCTGGCGTGAAGCTGTCGGAAATCTTGCCTTGCCCCGCCCATATGATCTGGTTGATGCGGTCGCGGTTGAGGCCATGCGCGATGGCCTGGCGTAGTTCCGGCTTGTTATATGGCTCGGCGTCCCACCGCCACTGGTAGGAATACCAGACGCCACCCTTCGACGGCACAAGCTCGATGTCCGGGCTGGCCTTGGAAAGGCGCGTATCCAACGGATCAAGCTGGCTTATGAAATCCAGTTCACCGATGGCCATGCGCTGAATGCCGACGACGTTCGTCGGAATGTCATGGAAGGTAATGCCGTCGAGATATGGCATTCCCTTCTGCCAATAGCTGTCGTTCTTGGTGAGCGCGATGCGCGACCCGCGGACCCATTCGCCGAAAACGAACGGACCGGTCCCGACAGGATTGGAACCGACGTCGCTGCCGTATTTCTTGGCCGCAGTTGGCGAAGCCATCAGCCCTGCGCGGTCGGCAAACAGCGCCAGCAGCGGCGGATAAGGTTCCTTCATGTCGATGGCGACGGTGAATTCATCCAGCACTTCGACATTCTTGACGCCTTCCAGCAACTTGAGCTGCGATGAGTTGCCTTTCGGATCGAGACGTGCATCAAGGTTCCATTTCACGGCCTCGGCGTTGAACGGTGTGCCGTCATGGAACTTCACGCCTTCCTGCAGCTTCAGGACCACGCGCTTGCCGTCGTCCGAAAACTCCCAGCTTTTCGCCAGGGCAGGCTTCAGGGAGAAGTCCGCCTCGGTCTCGAGAAGCGTATCGAATATCAGGAAAAGGATCTGCCGCTCGGTCCATTGCGACGACTGAAGCGGGTCGAGCGTGCGGACGTCGCTGATGAAGCCGACGTTGAGCATGCCGCCGGTGACCGGCTGGGTATCTTGAGCCAGCGCTACCGCCGGCAAAGAGGCCACGATTGCGAAGCCGCTGACGGCGGCCATAAATTGCCTTCTATCCATGACAAATCCTCCGTTGGTTCAGTTCCCGATATTATCGGCATTGCCGTTATTGGCCTCCGGGCAAGGACCCGGAGGCTTGCGCGTTATTTGCTCTCGGCTGGCAGCGGCCGGCCGGCCTGATCGACTCCCATGATCCGCATGTCGTTGAACCGATCGCCGATGCGATGGTGCGGACGCCCGCCGCTCGCGGCGCCCAAGGCGATGACGATCTCGTCATGCGCAGGCGCGTCGGGAATGGTGAATTCCACGGTCAGAAAATGAGCGCGGCTTCCCTTCTTCTCAGCGTCCTTGTGGGTCAAGGGAACGGTGAGCGCGGTGCCGGCGCCGGCACGCTTGTTCGTGAACGGGAGAAAGGAATCGCCACCAGCGGCGATGCGGAAGACATTGCCGAAATGCAGCGTGTGGATCAGGCCGGCCGCGTGTTCGACTTCGCCGTCCGTCCCGGTCACCGCGCACTTTCCAAACGCTTCTATCCTGTCCGGACCGCCCATGATCGCCACCAGGCGAGGCACGAGGGCATCCGTGAGAGCCTTGGCGTGCTCCATGATGTGCGGCTGCAGGTCCTCGACGAATGCCGATCCTGCCCAGGGATTGCGGATTACCGCCGCGCAGGCGGCCATGCGAAGCGGAACCGGCGCGACGCGCCCCCCTTCGATAAGCGTGTCCTCGACGAAATCGACGATCTTGCGGATCAGGACCCCAGTCATTTTTCCACTCCGCCGGCTGCGAGTTCGGCAAGCACGCGGTTGGCAATGCGATGGCATTCGACGCCGACAGGAACGCCGCAATAAATCGTGAGATGGGTTATCAACGCGTCCAGCTCGTCACGGGTGACCCCGTTGCGAAGGGCGCCGCGAAAATGCAGTTCCCACTCATGCATGCGGTTGAGCGCGGCAATCATGACGATGTTCAGCATGCTGCGGGTCCTGGCATCCAGCCTGTCGTCACCCCAGGCCGTTCCCCAGCAATATTCTGTGATAAATGACTGAAAACCCTTGGAAAACTCGGTTGCCTTGCTCAGCGAATTTTCAACATATTCGCTGCCGAGCGTCGCCTTGCGCCGCTCCAGCCCACGCTCAAATAGCGTCTCGTTCATTCGTCTTCCCTTCATTTTCAGCGTGGACGCAAAAGGAACTCGCGGACATGGTCGGACACCAGCTTGGATGCCTCGACCAGGACGCTGTGCTTCAGGCCGGCCAGAATGCGTAATTCCGAATCGGGGATCAGCCGGTGCATCGTCTCGGCCATCCGGACATTCGACCCCTGATCGAATTCGCCCGTCATCACCAGCGTTGGCTGTCTGATCTCGGGAAGCCGATCCACCAATTCGGTAAGGCCGAACACCCGATACGCCTCCAGGTAAGACGGCACGTGGACAGCCTTGAGCTCGGCAATTCGCCGCTCGATTACATCGGGATGGCGCTCGGCGAATTCCTTGGTGAACCAGCGGTCGTGCGCAGCACCAACGACTGCGTCCATACCGCCGTCGCGGATCATCTGCAGGCGCGCCACAACCTTCTCACGTTCGGCGGGGGTGCGCCCCGCAACTGCGGAAAGAAGCACGACGCGCTCAAACCGGTCCGGATAGGAACAGGCCAGTTCTTGCGCGATCAAGCCCCCCAATGAAAAGCCGACCAGATGGGCTTTGCGCACGCCGGCGTCGTCCATCACCCGAACGATATCGGCGGCAAACTTCTCGACGGAATATTCCGAATCGATGTGCGCGGACTGACCATGACCGCGCAGGTCGGAGCGAATAATGTCGAAGCTGCCCTCCAATTGGAGGCTGACGTCCTCCCAGCTTTGCAGGTTGGCGCCGACACCGTGCACCAGCACGAGAGGATGGCCCTTACCGCTTCTCTCATAGGCGATGAGATCGTCTTTGGTGCGCATCGGCGCCATCCCAGGTCCCTCGTTCGAACTCGATTTTTTTGGTATACCGACAGACAGGCATATGGTCAACCGTATTTGAATCGGCTACTTGTGATGAAAGAGTCGAACGCGTAGCTGTCATGGAAGGAACGACGGGAGAGGACGCCGCGATGCATGAATGGACGGACTGGTCGATTGCGGATTCGCCGACATTGCGCGAGCAGACCGTTGTCACGCTGCGCGAGGCGTTGTTCAACGAAGTGTTCAAGCCGGGTGACAAGCTGGTGGAACGGAAGCTTGCCGAGCAGACCGGCGTAAGCCGCACAAGCATTCGGGAAGCGCTGAGCCAGCTTGAGTCCGAAGGGCTTGTGACTCGGGTAGCCGGCAAGGGCATGTTCGTGACCCGCTTGTCGGAACGGGAAGTCCGGCAGATCTACGAGGCCCGCGCAATCCTGGAATCGGCCATGGCGCGCCTGTTTGTCGAACGGGCCAGCCAGGAACAAATGGACGAATTGGCGCGGCGTATTTCGGAAGCAGGCGAAACCGACACCTCCGAGCTTGCCAGGCAGCATGCCGAGAAGCTCGACGCGGTGTGGGACATCATCATGCAAGGCGCAGGCAACGACATCACCAGGCAAATGACCTTTCTCCTGCATGGCCGCGTCACCTATCTGCGCACCGTCACCACCCGCGTCGCCTCGGCTGAACGGCGCAGGAATACGATGGCCTTGCTCCACGGCATTTTCGACGCGCTGCGCGCGCGCGATGCCGACCTCGCCGAAAAGCTCACGCGCGGGTATGTCGAAAGATCCGCGGCTTTCGCGCTGTCGCTGCTGCGGGACTCTGGGCAGAACGCCAAATCCTCATCACGCAAGCAACGGATCGACACATGAACTATGTCAGGCTCGGCAAGAGCAATCTGAAGGTATCCCGGCTATGCCTCGGCGCGATGGGATTCGGATCCGCGGGATGGCGGGCCTGGGTGCTCGATGAGAAGGCGTCGGCGCCGATCGTTGCGCGCGCCCTCGACCACGGCATCAACTTCTTCGACACCTGCGACTTCTATTCGGCTGGCGAGAGTGAACGCATTCTCGGCCAGATACTCGTTCTCAAGCAGCCGCGCGACAGCTTCGTCATCGCCACCAAGGCGGGAAACCCGATGGCCGCGCATTGCAACGGCCGCGGCTACTCCAGAAAGCACCTGTTCAAGGCAATCGACGATTCGTTGGTCCGCCTTGGAACCGATCACGTGGACCTCTTCCAGACGCATATCTGGGACAAGGACACCGACCTCGACGAACTGGTCGATGCCATGGCGGATATCGTGCGCGCCGGAAAGGCGCTCTATGTAGGCGTCACGACGATGCCCGGCTGGACACTCGCAAAATGCCGTGCGGCTGCCAGCGCACGCGACCTTCCGGCATTCATCTCGATGCAATGCGAATACAATCCCGCTCACCGGGAGTGCGAGCGGGAACTGCTTGCCTACTGCCGCCACGATGATGTTGCCCTGATACCGTTCAGCCCGATCGCGCGCGGCTTCCTTGCCGCGGACCGCCGCAATCCCGGCCAGCAGACGGCGCGCACGAAAAGCGACGACTATACGCAGAGATATTACCACCGCGACGGCGACCACGCCGTGCGCGAAGCCGTCGCTGCCGTTGCCGCCGACATCGGAAAGACACCGGCGCAGGTGGCTCTCGCCTGGACATTGGCGCGCCCCGGCATTACCGCGCCCATCTTCGGAGCGACCTCGACAGACCATGTCGACGAGGCAGTCGCGGCATTGGACATAGTGCTTACGCCCGAACATATCGACCGCATCGACGGGGCTTACGAGCCACGGCCGCTGAACGCCTCAGGCCACTGAATGAAGCACAATGCTTGCGGTAAGCTGATATGCTTGTGAAATTGCACTCGTTCGCGCACGTTTCAAGGGAGCAAATCCGCCGTGTATGATCTGCGAGTCCATGCTCCGCCGCGCCTGTACACGCAGGTGGCCGATACCATCCGCAACGCCATCGTCGTCGGAGAACTGGCGCCGGGAGAGCGGCTGGTGGAGCGCACGCTTTGCGAGCGCATGGGCGTTTCGCGGACGTCGCTCAGGGAAGCGATGCGCGAGCTCGAGAACGAGGGCCTGGTCACGAACCTGCCCAACCGGGGGCTTATCGTCTCTGTCGTCGATCCCAAGATCGCGAAGGACATTTTTGACCTTCGCGAGGCGCTGGAGGCGCTTGTATGCAGGTTGTTTTGCGAGAATGCGACTGACGATCATATCACGCGTTGTCGGGACGTGTATGACGAGTTGATGGAAACCTATCGCGTCGGTGTGGCGCGCGAAATGATAGCTGCAAAGACTAGATTCTACGACGTCTTGATAGCGGGCGCGAACAATTCCGAGGCGGAACGGATGCTTCGCAGCATCCATATGCGGGCCTCACAGTTGCGCATGATTTCTCTTTCCGATGCAGAGCGGCGAAAGGCATCTCAGGAAGAGCTGGCAGCCCTGCTCGACGCCCTTGTGAATCGCAGGGCATCGGATGCCGAGCGGCTTGCAAAAAAGCATGTACGCAAAGCCGCCCAGTTCGCGCTCGGGATGATCGAACAGCTTGAAAACCAATCCGTCAGCTGATCGGCGGCGCTTGAAAGCGCGAGACGCCGCCCGTCCGCCGCTACCCGCGGCGACGGTGAAGGAGAATTATGTCGTGGCGGGCGGCATCCGTACGCGCTATTTCGAAGCTGGCAGCGGACCGGCCGTGATCCTGCTGCACGGCTCGTCACTGGCGATCGATGCCTGGTCCACCTGGCACAACACCATCCCGGCACTCGCGCATGACTTCCGGGTGCTGGCGCCCGATCTGGTCGGCTTCGGTCTCTCGGATGCGCCGGTGGACGGGAAACACGTTCCCCGCCTCGAAAGGCGGCATCACGTTTCAGCCTTCATCGAATCGCTCGGCGTCACCCGATGCGCGCTCGTCGGCCATTCCGAAGGCGGTTTCATCGCGGCAATGCTCGCCGTTGAAAAGCCGGGTCTGGTCGATAAGGTGGTCGTCGTGAGCAGCGGTGCGACCTCCCCGCGCCTCGGCGGAAATGAGGACCACGCTTGGCAGGCAGCAGCGGCAGCAGCGTATAATGTGCTCGAGGGATGCGACACCGAGGAAGACTTTCTGCGAACCAATGCGAGGCTAAGCACGAAGAATCCGCCGGAGTTCGTGGAGCTGCTAAAAAAGAACTATCGCCTGGCCTGCGAGTCCGGTCAGTTGGAGCGCTTCAAGCAGGCTGCCCGGAAAAAGGACGACACCGAATATACCCAGATCCAGGAGGACCATCTCCTTCCGCATTTGCCCACCATGCACGCCAAGCTGTTCATAGCCTGGTCAGGTTGCGACGAAACCGTGCCGGTGGCGCGCGGCATCAAGCTGCTGGAACGCGCGCCGCAAGCCGACATGCACATTTTCGCCAATGCCGCTCACATGGTCATGATCGATCGCCCACGCGAATTCAATGGAGTTGTCCGGGACTGGCTTGGCAGCTAGCGCCGGTCAAAAAACCGTCCAGCTTATGACCCACAGCAAGTCGTCCCAAGAGGGCCGCCATGCCGCGGGAGGATGTCCTCGGGCGTGCGCCCTCACTCCCTCGCCACCAGGTAACGCGCTTCCGAGTCGTAGAGCAGCCCGCCATAATGCTGCCCGAGGTCGGACATGCCAGCCGTGGCGCCCACCACCTCCTGGCCGCGTGCCGTAGAGCCACCCGTAATGATGAACGAGCGCGCGCGGCATCCACGGCCATGTTTCGCACAATCCGTTGACGAAAGGCTCAAAGCCCGCGGTCGGCATGTTGCCGCCCGGCAGCGGCACACTCGCGGTCCAGTCGCCCCCATCTGCGGAAAGATACGTTCGAGGCGATGGAGGCCGCGCTCGGCCAGTTTCCGGAAGGTCGTGATCTTGCCGTCGAAGACATTGAACAGTGGCGCGCCCCCAGTCTCGTCAAGGTCGAAGACGTAGTCGCGCGTAACCGCCGAAAGGGTTCCCATTGCCGTCGTCGAACAACAGCCGCACGCCCGAGAACGCATACAGCAAGTCCTGGCGGCGCAGCTTCTCTTTGAAGTAGCGGTTCACGGCCGCGCTCAAACATTCGATCTCGGTCTGGTCGATCTGCACCGCTTCGGCAGCACCCTCATAGGCGCGGCAATTAGAGGTGCGGCTACGGTCGCGATTTTTATCTTGATATTTTTATCAAGCTGTGAAATTTTTTTCAATTAAATGCTGGAGGAAGTTTTCCGCACCTCAGAATGCCCTGACAATGGGCATCGGACGGAGAACACGATGGGAGGTTCAATATGCCGGTCCAAGCCGTTTCAACCGAGTGAGCCTTTCCTGCGGGAGACGCCGCGTCCTGGACCTAAAAATCCGACGTCGTCGTCACACCTTCACAGGCAGGGGAAAGAATGCATCCGGCTTCAGGCGCTTCTTTCGACACGACGAGATCAACACCGCAAGACGCGGCAAAGGTTCCAGAACGTCCGATGACGCGAATAGTGCAGATTTCCGATACCCATCTCAGCCCTGGTAAGCGGCATTTCCTTGCCAACAGCCAGCCGCTCCTCGACTGGCTGAAGGAAAGCGATGCCGACCTCGTTATCCATACAGGCGACGTCACCGTGGATGGCGCCGATGTCGAGGAGGACATGCGCTATTGCGCCGAGATGATGGACTCCATCGGACTGCCCTATCTCGCCGTGCCGGGCAATCACGACGTGGGCGAGCCCAAGCATCTCTATCAGCCAGTCAACGCAGAACGCCTGGCCCGCTGGCGACGTCATTTCGGGCCGGACTGGTGGCATCGCGACATCGAGGGCTGGCGCCTGATCGGACTCGATTCGATGCTGTTCGGCAGCGACGAGCCGGCCGAAACGGAGCAGATCGCGTGGCTGGAAAACGCCATGCGCGAAGCGTCCGGGCGCCGGATCGGCTGGTTCACCCATCGCCCGCTCTTCATCGGCGAGCCGACCGAAGGCGACGTTGGATACTGGGCGCCCACTCCCGAGCCTCGCGCGCAACTGCTCGACATGGTGCGCCGCTACGACGTGGCCTTCGTGGCCAGCGGCCACCTGCACAAACTCTACGATCGTCAACTCGGCGGCGTCCGGTACCTGTGGGGGCCGTCGTCCGGCTTCCTCGTCGAGGCGCACTTGCAGCCGGAAGGGATGGCCGGAGAAGCCACCTTGGGCGTGCTCGTCTACGACTTTTCCGGGTCCGATTTCACCGTGCGGCCTCATGAAATTCCGGGCCTCACACCCTTTTTCATCGGTGATGTCGTGCATGAGGTCTATCCACCGAGATAGCGCCTCTACCCAATTGTTCGCGAAACGGAGCAACCCCAGTGGCTGCAGTGGAAATAAAGAACCTTTCGAAGTCCTTCGGGCCCCACCGGGTTCTCAAAGACATCAACCTGTCCATCAACGATGGCGAGTTCCTGACGCTTGTCGGCCCCTCCGGCTGCGGAAAATCGACGCTCATCCGCATCATCGCCGGCCTCGAGCCGCAAACCTCGGGCTCGATCCTCGTCGATGGCGCGCCGATCGATCATCTGAGGCCGCATGAGCGGCGCATCGCCATGGTGTTCCAGAGCTACGCGCTCTACCCGCACATGTCCGTCTTCAACAACATGGCGCTGCCCCTGACGATGACCGGGCTTAGCCTCTACGAGCGCCTGCCGCTCGTCCGCCTACTCTCGTCCCGGCGCCGCAAGGTGATGCAGGAGATCGGCAAGCAGGTCAGGGGCATCGCGGCGCAACTTCAGATTGAACCTCTTTTAGAGCGCAAGCCCGCCCAGCTCTCCGGCGGCCAGCGTCAGCGCGTCGCGCTCGGTCGCGCCATGGTGCGCCAGCCCGCCGCTTTCCTGATGGACGAGCCACTTTCTAACCTCGACGCCAAGCTGCGCGTCCACATGCGTAGCGAGCTGGCCGAGCTTCACCAGAGACTCGGCGCGACATTCGTCTACGTCACGCACGACCAGGTCGAGGCGATGACCATGTCAAGCCGGGTCGCCATGATGGAAGGCGGAGACATCCTTCAACTCGGCACGCCCGACGAACTCTACGACAGGCCGGCCAACGTCCAGGTCGCCCAGTTCATCGGCAGCCCGACGATCAACCTGATTCCCGTGACGGTGGGGGTCGGTGGGCGGCTGGAATTGCTCGGAAAGCCTCTGCCGATCGGCACCGCCCTCCCCGCCGGAGAGAAAGCGACGATCGGCGTCCGCCCGGAAATGATCCTGCCCGGCGCGGTCTCGGGCCAGTCGGCGGACCAGGTCCCGCTTCCGGCGAAGCTGCGGCGCAGCGAGCATCTCGGCTCCGAGAAGATCCTGCATTTCGATGTTCCCTCGCTCCCTGGGATCTTGGTGACCTCGCGCATAGGCGCGGGCGTGCCGGACGGTGAGGTCGAGAACACCGAACTCTTGTTCCATCCCTCGGCCTGCCATGTCTTCGATGCCGCCGGAAACCGCGTGGAACCCCAAGTTTCCCAAGACGCGGCCACCGCCGCCAAGGGAAAGCTGCGCCTCGCAGAGGGAGCGCGCGCATCATGAGCCTGACCGCGGTACCCGCTCCGCCCGCCCGGCCCGGTGCCCGGCAGGCCTTCATCGAGAGGCTGGTCGCCGGCGGCTTCGCGCTGCCTGCCCTGCTTTTGCTGGTGCTGACGATTCTCGTGCCGCTCGGCGTGCTCGGTTATCTCAGTTTCACCGACTACGAGCTCGGCGAGGTCGATGTCCATTATGTCGGCCTGCAAAACATCACCGACGCGCTGACCGATCCGGAATTCCGCCGCGCACTCAAGAACACGCTCGTCTACGTCGCGATCGTCCTGCCCGGCTCGGTGATCCTGTCGCTGCTCGTCGCCGTCCTCGTTCACCGCCGCAAGCGCACCCGCTCACTCTACGAAATCATCTACTTCCTGCCTGTGACCTCGACCTTCATCGCCATGGCGACCGTGTGGCAGTTCCTGCTGCACCCCAGCCTCGGCCCGGTGAGCGCGGTGCTGCGCTGGCTCGGCATCGGCGAGGTCGCCTTCCTGAGCAATCCCTCGCTGGCGCTGCCGACGCTTGCCGTGATCGGCATCTGGCAACTGGTCGGCTTCAATATGATCCTGTTCCTGGCCGGCCTCTCGACCATTCCAAAGGACCTCTACGAAGCCGCCGAGATCGACGGCTGCGGCGGCGAAATCGACCGCTTCCTGACGATCACGTGGCCGCTGCTGGGACCGACGACCATGTTCGTCATCGTCACCAGTTCGATCACCGCCTTCAAGGTGTTCGACACGGTGGCGGTGCTGACCCATGGCGGTCCGGTGGGATCGACCGAGGTCCTGCTCTACAAAGTCTACCTCGAAGGCTTCCAGTACTTCCGCATGGCGTATGCGTCGGTCCTCACCTTCATCTTCCTCATTTTCATTCTGGTCTTCTCGATCCTCCAGACCGTCGTCATGGACCGCAGGGTGCATTACTGATGACCGACACAACCATCACTGCTCCCGCGATGGGGGGCACAACAACCACACCAGCTGGCTCCGCCGGCCGGCGCTTCGCCTCTCTGTTCATCACTCACGGCATCCTGATCACCGGCGCGGCGTTCATTCTCCTGCCTTTCCTGTGGATGCTGGTGACCTCGATCAAGCCGCCGGAAGAGGTGTTCAACGCCCAGCTCAGGATCTGGCCGAAGCATTTCTACGGCTTCGAGAATTATGCGATGGCGCTGACCAGCGCGCCGCTGCTGCGCTTCGCTCTCAACGGCGTCATAGTGTGCGGCGGCATCCTCATCATCCAGCTTCTGGTCGCCATCCCATGCGCCTACGCGTTGGCCAAGCTGAAGTTCCCGGGCCGCAACCTGCTTTTCGTCCTCGTCCTGCTCGGCCTATGCGTGCCCGAACAGGTGCCGGCGCTGCCGATCTACATCGCGCTGGCGAAGATGGACCTGCTGAATACCTATTTCGCCATGATGGTGCCCTTCTTCCTCTCAGTCTTCGCGATCTTCCTGTTCAGGCAGTTTTTCCGTTCCTTCCCCGACGACATCATTCATGCCGCGCGGCTCGACGGGATGAGCGAGTTCGAGATCGTGTGGCGCATCGTCACGCCCAGCGCCATGCCGGCGATCGCCGCCTTCGCGGTGTTTTCCTTCGTCGCGCACTGGAACGACCTCTACTGGCCGCTAATCGTCATATCCGACGTCAACCTGGCGCCGCCGCCGCTCGGCATGATGTTCTTCTCGGACGCCGAAGCCGGCACCAATTACGGCGCACTGACGGCCGCCGCGACCATCCTGACCGCGCCTCTGCTGCTCGCGTTCCTGTTCGCACGCCGCCGCTTCATCGAGGGCGTCACGATGACCGGCGTGAAATAAAACTGACAACTGGCGCGGCTAGAAGCCCGGTCGCGCCGTTCCCCCACACCTTTCGCGGGGCAAGGCGGCATCATCGCCTCAAGAGCATCGGGCAAATCGCATAACCGGAGGAAGCCTTAATGAAATTCCTGTCAAAGATCATCGCGGCCTCGGCCGTATTGCTGGGAGCGGCGTCGACAGCGCTGGCCCAGTCTCCCGTGACGCTCGACGTCTACTACGCATTCCCGGCCTTCGCGAAGTTCCATGAGCCGCTGGCCGCGGAATTCATGAAGGAACATCCCGACATCAAGATCCAGTTCCGCGCGCCGGCGGCCAGCTACGACGAAGGCCACCAGGCCATGCTGCGGGCCTCCATCACCAACAACCTGCCCGACGTCTATTATTCGGGCTATCACGTCCTGCATGAACTGGTCGGCAAGCTGAAGGCGCGCAACCAGATCTTGGACCTCGGCACGATGATGGACGCCGAGTCGAAGGAATGGCGCGACGCCAACTACGCCGGCAACATTCTCGACCTCGGCCGGGTGGACGGCAAGCTCTACGGACTGGCCTTCAACGCTTCCATGCCGATCATGTTCTACAATGCCGACCTGGTTAAAAAGGCCGGCGGCGATCCCGACAACATGCCCACCGACTGGCCGGGCATCATGGAACTCGCCAAGAAGATCAAGGCCACCGGTTCCGGCATCGCCGGCCTCGCCTACAATATTCATGACTGGCCCGACGAATGGCTCTGGGACGCCATGTTGATGCAGGGCGGCGGCGAGCTGACCAAGGACGGCAAAGTGGCCTTCGGCGACGAGCACGGCCTGAAGGCGCTGGAATATTTCCGCAGCTTCGTCACCGATGCCGGCATGCCGTTGATCGACTGGGATCAGTCGCGCCAGGCCTTTATCGCCGGCCAGATTGGCATCTTCTTCGATACGCCTGCCCGTCTCAGCCAGGATACCGAACTGATCGGCGACCGATTCAAGCTGCGTACCGCGGTCTTCCCGGTCGACGACAAGGAAAAGGGTGGCCTGCCCACAGGCGGCAACGCGGCGGTGATCACTGCCTCCGACCCGGCAAAGCAGAAGGCGGCCTGGGAATTCCTTAAATTCGTCACCGGCCCCAAGGCGCAGGAGCAGGTCGTGAAGATGAGCGGCTACCTCCCGACCAACAAGGCCGCCACCGGGACCGACTATCTCGGCCCGTTCTACGAAGCGAACCCGAATTACGCCACCGTTGCCAAGCAGATGGCACTGTCGCGCCCGTGGCCCGGCTATTCGGCGGGCAACACGGTCCGCATCTGGCGCACCCAGCGCGAGATCATCAGCAAGGTCATGAGCGGCGACGTATCCATCAAGGACGGGCTCGACAGCCTCGTCTCCGAAACACAGGCACTCATGAAATAAGTCGCCATGCCACGCGCGCCGGCCGGCTTCGGCTGGCGCGCCCTTTTTAAGGTGGCGCCGATGTGGCGCCCTTCTTGTGTCAGCCCTCCCTTCACACTGCCGGACCTCCCGATGCTCATTGCACAGATCAGCGATTTTCATATCCGACCCGACGGCCAGATGGCCTATGAGGGTCTCCAGACCAACACCATCACTCGTCGCGCCATCGCGACCGTCGCCGCGCTCGATCCGGCGCCCGATTGTGTCCTCGTCACCGGCGATCTCGCCGATTGCGGTCGCCCGGAAGAGTATGCGCTGGTCGCCGACATGCTGTCGGCCCTGCCCATGCCCGTCTTCGTCATTCCTGGCAACCACGACCGGCGTGAGACAATGCGCGAGGTGATGGCGCCGAAATTCCCCTATCTGAGCCAGTCGCCGGATTTCCTGCATTATACGATCGAGGACCTTCCGGTCCGCCTTATCGGGCTGGACACGGTGCAGCCGGGCGAGGACGGTGGTGCGATCTGCGAGCGGCGCGAAGCCTGGCTCGGTGAGCGTCTCGCCGAGGGCGACGGCCGCCCGACCTTCGTCTTCATGCACCATCCGCCCTTTCCCGTCGGCGTGCACGGCATGGACATCATGATGTGCGTCGTCGGCGACGGCTTCCGCGACATGATCAGGTCCCACGCCGAAATCGAGCGGGTGGCCTGCGGGCACTATCACCGGCCCATCACCACGCGCTTTGCCGGCACGGTCGGCTTCGTCGCGCCGGGCGTCGCGCACCAGGTCGCGCTCGATCTTCGTCCGGGCGAGCCCAATCGCTTCATCTTCGAACCGCCGGCTTTCGCCCTGCACGCCTGGTCGCCGCAGACCGGTGTCGTTTCGCACGTCGTCCCGATCGGCGATTTCGGCCCCGCCCACGATTTCATCACCGATGTCGACTACCCCGGGAAAAACGAAACATGAGCGACTACCGTCAAATCCTGAAAGACGCCGATGCCATCGCACGCAAGGCAGCCGCGACGTTGATGTCGATGCGCGAGGAGCGCCTCGACGTCACGCGCAAGGAAGGGCTGGATATTGTCACCGCCGCCGATCTCGCTTCGGAGCGCATTGTCATCGACGGGCTGCGCGCGCTTACGCCGCAAGCTTCCATCCTGTCGGAAGAAGCCGGCACGACGGGAATCTTGGGCGAAAGCCGCTGGATCGTCGACCCGCTCGACGGCACGATAAACTACGCGTCCGGCCTGCCGTGGTTCTCCGTCACCATGGCCTATCAGGAGCAGGGTGCGACGAAGGTCGGCCTGACCGTCGCGCCCGCCGCCGGCTTCGAGGCGCACTACACCTGCGAGGGGATCGCGACCGTCAACGGCAAGACGGCCAATGTGTCGACAACTGCAAGACTGGCCGATGCGGTCATTGCCGTCGTGCTGACGTCGCACTTTTCGGCCGAGGAGGTGGCGCGCACCGCAGAGATCGTGCGGCGGCTCGGCGTCGGCGCGCGCGGCGTGCGCGTTATCGTCTCAGGGGCCTTTGAATATTCGATGGTCGCCGCCGGCCAGCTCGATGCGGCGGTTTCGATCAAGGCCGACGTCGTGTCCTACGCGGCTGCCATGCCGCTGCTACGCGCAGCAGGAGGCAAGGTCACCACGCTTTCAGGTGTCGACTCCACAGACGAGGACACGCAGAAGGTCGGCTCGAACGGGCTCATTCACGACGAACTTCTTGAAGCGCTACGCGGCCTGTGACACCTGGCGCGCAAACCGGAGCGAGCATGCAAGACACATTGATCATATTCGACTGCGACGGCGTGCTGGTCGACAGCGAACCGCTGGCGGCGCTTGCCTACGGGCGGGTCTATTCGAAACACGGCATGGAACTCGACCCGCAGGCGGTCCTGCAATGCGTCGGCATGAAGCAGACCGACATCCTGGAGCGCATCAGGCTCACGACCGGCCATCGTCTTGAGGAGCATCAGACCACGGATTTATGGGACGAGGTGAAAGCGCTCTTCACCGAAAGTCTGCAGCCGATGGCGGGCCTGAAGCCCTTCCTTGAACAGCTGTCCAATCCCCGCTGCGTCGCCTCATCCTCCTCGCTGGAACGGATACATCACAGCCTTTCGGTCACAGGGCTCGCGAGATTCTTCGGCGAGAACATATTCTCATCGTCAATGGTCGCGCGCGGGAAGCCCGCCCCCGACATCTTCCTGTTCGCCGCGGATCAGATGAGCATCGAACCGAAGCACTGCGCGGTTGTCGAGGACTCGCCTTTCGGCGTGCAGGGCGCAGTCGCCGCCGGCATGACGGCGATCGGCTTCATCGGCGGCGGCCACACCTATCCGGGGCATGCCGAGAAACTACGCGTGGCCGGCGCCCGAACCATCTGCGCCGACTGGGACGAAGTCGCGCGCGAACTCGTTTCTCTGGAGTTGATCGCACCCGTCTCCGTGTAGATTTCAGGCCCAGCGAAAGCCGGGCAGCAGATAATCCGGCACCGCCCTTTCCTGCTCAAACACCGTCGAAAGCGCCGCGTCGCCGAATGTAACAGATAGGTAGGATTCCGTAATTGGGGCCGGAACAAGAGCTGTTTCAGAATCTGCTTAAGGTCGAACGGAGAGCGAACACCCGGATGTTCGCTGTGGATGCGCGATTGCCAGCGAACTTTCGAAACTACCTGCCGGTGCCAGAGGTACCGCTCACATGATCATTATCAGGTAGCCGAAGTTGGTCCAAAAGGGGCCGTGCCGTTGACGATCACCGCACCGGCTGAGCCAACGAATCGTCCAATTGCACCGTCGCCGCCACGCCCTGACGAGCGCGAGGCCGCCTTAGATTTCTTTGCTTTCTCTTTTTCACTTGACGCGGTTCTTCGTTTGAAAGCGCACCCGTCACGCAGTCGACCACGTTGAACGCAACAAAGTCCGCTTCCAATTGCTCGGCGAGGCCCGCCGTATCCTCCCTGGGCTTGTCATGGGTGTCGTGCCAGAGCGCGATTCCGATGCGTGCACACGGTGCGAGTCGCCTCAAGCGCCTCACGACGAACACCGCGTGTTTGAACGAATCGCGGTTGAGGAAGCCCACGACGACTGCGTCGCGAGCTTCAAGCGGAAGTTTCCGGATCCGCGCGGGGAGGAGGTCACGGTGGCTCGCGGCCACGCAATCCGCACCCTCGATCGAAATGACCTGCGCGAGCATCGCAGCGGCCACATCGTCGAGGTCTCCGCGCCCGCCGATACACAGCACTGACTTCCCAGCACCATCCGGGAGATCAGGCGCAAACTCGGCTTGATCCTCATCCTCTTCGCCCGGATCCGCGCTCGCGCCTTCTTTTTCCGCGTGCTCGTCTTCTTCCTCTTCTTCTTCCTCCGCGGCGATCTCGTTGAGGTTGGCCACCAGGGTGCGGGCGTTTTCGGCAAGGTTCGCCAACTGACTTGCCGTCAGTGCGCCCCGAGCCCGGTCCTGTTCACCAAGCAGCAACGCCGGAATCGCAACCGTGCTGTGGAACTCGATCAGGTATTTCTCCTCGAGCATTTCTTCCGCGTTGTCGGTGGCTTCGTCGATATCGTCGGCAAGAAGCCGCTGGTACAGACGCTCCTTCGGGTCAAGCACCGGCTCATCGCCAAACAGGATCTGCAGGAATTCGAACTGGGGCACGTGCCGTCCAAGCACGACAAGGCAGACGGTCAACGGCGTCGACAGCACCAAGCCGACCGGGCCCCATAGCCAAGCCCAGAAAACGGCGGCTACGATGATCGCCAGCGGCGAGAGGCCCGTGTGCGAGCCGTAAAGCCAGGGCTCGACGATGTTGCTGATTACGAGCTCTGCCAAGATGAAGAGAGCGCCAGTCCATACCAGTAAGCTCCAGCCGGGAGCCACTGCGAAGGCAAGAAACAAAGGTATCACCGCCGCGATAACCGGACCGATAAAGGGTACGAAACGCAAGACAACGGCCAACATGCCCCATAGCAGGGCATTGGGAATGCCAAGAAACCAAAGACCTATCGCAAGGGGCACGCCGTAAACGATGTTCACGACCAATTGCATGAGCAGATATTGTCCGACGCGACTGCCTGCATCCTGCAATGCCTGGGTCGTGCGATGGAGATCGCTGTAGCCCACAAGGCGGATGAATCGATCCCGCAATTCTTCACGCTCGAGCAGCATGAAAATCACCACGATGATGACAAGGCCGGTCGTGGCGAGTGGTCCGATCAGCGGCTCGATAATGTTCCTCAGCGTCTCTATCGGACGCTGGGGCGAGAATATCTGAACCAGAAGCGGATCCTGCTGCTTCGTGGTTTGCTCCACATCTGCCTGCCCGCTGGATTGGGATTTGTTTATCTCAGTGTTGACGCGCTCGAACACCTTGCCGAGCCGGCTGATAAGGCCGTCTTCGGATCCTGTTTCTTTCAAAGTCCGAATCTTCTCGAGGATGTTGGATTGGTATGTCGGAATGTCCTGCGCGACCTGGCTCACCTGCGTGGCAACGATCAGGCTGAACAGCGACACGAGGACGAAGGCCGATGCAACCGCGCCAAGCACAGCGATCATTCGCGGCAGCTTCAACTTTCGGAGCAAAGAAACAATCGGCGCCAACGCAAATGTGAGAAGGACCGCTATTGCCAATGGCAGCAGGACCTCCTTGGCGACGTAAAGAATGGCGACGGTAGCAATCATCGCCACGACGGTTGCCAACTTCGATGTCATAAAAGCAGGGGGCATGATGGGACCTATCTGCAATCTCGCGATTTAGAGGACGGCCATGGCCTAACCGCGCAAAGCGTGCGCTGGTCCATATACTGGCACCTCCTCAGCTTCTGGCCAATGACCTGGTTCGTTACACCGCATGTGTGATGATCTCGAACTTTTGCAGGGCATGTAGCCCAAAGGTGTGGATCATCGGAACATCCGCGGCGTCCCTCGCAGGCCCAAAAGATTTCTTTGGCGGCGTGCTTCCTACCCGGCTGGCAATGACCAAGGTCATCACGCATGGCGTGACCGGCGCGTCCGTATTTCGGCCTGGTGACTGGCCAGCGGAATTCGCTGAACGGATCAGCGCTGCGGTTTTGCCGGGTTACAACACGTTCTCCCGAGCCGACACTTTGAAAGCGGCGGATTGTCGGCCGCAGCCGACGCTACCGTGCATTTTCAGCGAGAGGATCCCGACGAGGGTGCCATCACGCGCTACACGGCGGTTACGCGGAAATCCGTTTAGCGATGATCAAGGGAGTGATTGACGAACTCAAAAGCAGGCACCGAAAACCGGTCGAAGCTCGAGTTTGGAAAAGGGCGGCAAGCCGATCGTCGATGGCGAACTCGACTTGGATGCGCTCTCGATGGGGTCGCCGGTTCGACGGCAGACGGCCGTCATATCGGCTTGCCTGGAATCAAGGAACATGGGGGGGGAGTCTTTTGTTCGGGAGTTACAGAACCGGATCGATGGGAGCGACTGAAAATGAGACAAGACATTGTGGCTGGCGCGAACTTCCCCGACTACGTTCTTCCCGACCACACCAAGACACCACGGCGGCTGTCGGACCTGCAGGGCGACCAGCTGATGATCGTGATGCTGACGCGTGGGTTCTTCTGTCCGAAAGACCGGCAGCAAATGCTCGAACTGGTGCGGTTTCACTCGCAATTGGTCGTCGGCTACACACAGCTCGTCACGATCACCACGGATGATTGGCATACGACCAACAACTACCGCCAGCAGACCTCCGCGCCCTGGCCCTTTCTTTATGACGAGGAACGGCTCGTGCAGAAGGACCTGGACATCAAGGAATACACCGACACCACGCACGACGTGATGATCCCGCACACGATCGTGCTCGGGCGGGACCTCGAAGTCTTCAAGGTCTACAACGGTTACTATTACTGGGGCCGCCCCTCCACCGCCGAATTGCACGCAGAACTGCGCGAACTGGCGCGAAGGACCTATCGCGACTGGGACATCACCGAACCCGAGCTGCGGGAGAAATGGAAGAAAGGCGATAAATCCGACTTCTACCCCTATGGCGGGAATTCCATCTCCATGGACACACTCATGCTCCAGATGGCCGGCGCGGTCGACCAATATGCCGGTCGGGCAAAGAGAAGCTGAACGGAGGAAGCCAGCATCGCTCGCGGCGGTCTTCTCCCAGTCACGCTTTTTGTCCAGCCGCGCTTGGTAAACGAACCTTTTTCCGATCCGGGCCTGCTACTGGATTTCCGCTTCCGCAACAGGGCCATCCTTTTCTATCTCGGAGAGCTTTCGACGCTTTCGCTGCGCGAATTCCTGCGGATTCGCACGTCTTCGTGACGCACATGCATATGGATCACTTCAGCGGTTTCGACCGCCTGCGCAGGCTGTCGCTTTACAGCGCAAGCCCGGAAGTCCACGGTCAAAATTTTATTGAGCAACATCACTTGTTTAGAGGAAAGCCGATGGTACCGTTGGCTGGGATCGAACCAGCGACCTCCGGATCCACAATCCGGCGCTCTAACCAGCTGAGCTACAACGGCACGTCTGCCTGAGCGGGATCGGCGGAACATAGTCCCCTCGAGCGCTCTGTCGTTCGGCGATGCGTCCTTACGGGCTTATGGATTTTAATTCAAGGCTTTTGCAAAGCAAAGGTCACTTGCCCACATGGAAGCGGATCTGCGGACAAGAAAAAGGCCGGCGGGAGGAGGTGCCGGCCTTTTCCTGTTACGAGCCAGCGGGAGGAGGTGCTGGCTGGTCACCCCGGAGGCGGAGGGAGGAGGTTCCGCCGACCGGGTATTCGTTGATGGCTGCCATCATACACACGATCATTTCGAAGAAAATGCGACCTTTTGTTACATCTTCTGATCATGCGCAAATATTAGGCGGCCTTGATGTCCTTCATCGCCTTCTCGAAAACGGTCTTGATCGGCTTGGAGACATCCTCGGCCGCCTTGGAGGCGACGGTCTGGAACTCCTTGGCTTGCTCGACGGTCATTTCGACGCGCTTGCGCAGGAACGCGGTCTGCAGCTCCACGACTTCCGACAGCGATTTGGCGCCGATCAGCGCCTCGAGATGCGAAAAGCCCGCTTCGGCATTGGCGCGCAGTGCGGCAACGGTCTTGAGCGACAGGTCGCTGGAAACGGTCTTGGCGGACTCGTATGTGGATTCCAGGGCCTTCTGGGTCTCCTCGGCGCCAGTCTTGAGCTTGGCGTAAGCCTCCTTCGACTGCTCGACGCCCTTCTCGGCGAAAGCGCGGATCTGGTCGGTGGCCTTGGAAGCGTCAAAGCTCGGGAATTCAACGTTTTCGATGGTCTCGGCAGTCTTGGTCCTGGACATTTTCCATCCTTTTCAGCGGTAGCGGCTTTGACGGAAAGCCGTCTCGTTCATGTATGATGGCAATATAAAGGCAATTTTTGTGCATTGCAATATCTTTGTTGCACTGCACCATAGATTCCGTTTCGGCCGTTAACCAAGAGCCGAAATTCAGGCCTATGCACGTTCTGGCTTGTGGACCTTCGCGCCGCCGGCTTTTATTAACAAAGCGTTAACTGCAAAAATGCCCGCTGCATGAGGATTTCGCCAGCGCATGCCGTCCGAATATTCCTTTCTTGACGTCGCCGTGCTCGACGCGGTCCGCCAGCGCTTCGCCGCCGGCGACGCGATCGCGATCCTGTCGGCGAATCTGGAGCAGGTGATCTGGGCCAATGGACCGGGTGCCGCGGTGTTCGGCTATCCCGACATCGAAAGCATCATCGGCGCCGAGGCACGGCTGCCGCTGATCGCCCGCCGCCAGATCATGGCAACCAGTGGATTTCCCGACATCGGCAGCGACCGCACCATCACGGTCAGGCTGGCGACCGGCATGTCCAGCCGCGCCATCGGCTTCCTTGCAAGCGCTGTGGCGCTGCCCGACGGCGAGAACGCCATCATGCTGGCGGTGCCGGCGGCCCAGACCGGCTCGCGCAGTGCAGCCGAAATCGCCGGCAGGGCCATCAGCGGCTTCACGGAAGATGGCCATTTCATCGCCTTCATCGACGCCAGCGGCAATGTCGAAGCGGCATCGGAGAGCTTTTCGCAGCTCGGCATCGAGCCCGCGACGCTGGCCGCGCTGGTGGCCGACGTCGCGAATGAGGGCGACCGCATCGTCAAGCGGCTGGTTCCGGGCGGCGGCACATCCTATCCGGCGGGCCTCGCCCGGCTGACGCCTGAGCGGCATTTGCTGGTGGTGATCGACGAGAACAGGCTGGACGACGGTGCGCCTGGGCAGGGAACTCCAGCGGCCGAGCGTTCCGAAGAACGTGACCGCTCACAGGCCATCGCCAAGGATATTTCGGAACCGGCAGCGCGAATCGCTGCCGAAGCGGCCGTGCAGGAGGCGGAGGCGGCAGAACCCGGACAACCGGCGACAAGCGGCACGCCGGCACAGCACGACCATTGGTATTTCAATGCCGGCGAGGACGGGAGGCATGCGCGCGGCCCAGCCGCGCCGGACGCCGAAGCTGCACTTTCGCCGGCTGCCGCCGAAGGTCCAGCCGAGGACGCGAAGCACGATGCCCAGGCTCCAGTTGTTCCGGCAGCCCCGGCCGCCAGGACCGTGGACCGCACGGCGGCGCCGCTGCGTTTCGTCTGGCGAACCGACGCCGAGGGCAGGTTCAGCGCGCTGTCGCCGGAATTCGCCGACGTCGTCGGCAAGCCGGCAGCGGATGTCATCGGCCGGCGCTTCAGGGACGTCGCGGCGGCCTTCGGGCTGGATGCGTCCGGCGAGATCGCCGGTCTCCTGGAGCGGCGCGACACCTGGTCCGGCCGTTCCGTGCTGTGGCCGGTCGTCGGCACGGACCTGAAGATCCCGGTCGACCTGGCGGCCCTGCCGGTCTATGGCCGCAGCCGTGCCTTCGAGGGCTTCCGCGGTTTCGGCGTCGCCCGCGCCGGCGACGCCGTCATCGATCCGGAAGCGATCGGCATGGCGCTGGTGCCCAACAGCGAGGCCCCCCAGGCGCCGGAACCGGTCGAACCCGCACCCGAGGAGCCGAAGGCCGAGGAGTTGAAGCCATCGGACCCGTTCCGGGGCGAGGTGCCGGCGCTGACCATCGTGCCGAAACCTGAACGCCGCTTTGCCGACAAGGTGATCCGTCTGGCCGAACATCGCCAGCCGGCTAACGACAAGGGTCTGTCGACCCTGGAACGCAGCGCCTTCCGCGAAATCGGCGAGCGGCTGAAGAAGGAAAGCAGCCCGGACGAGCCGGAGGCTGAAAGACCGGGTCCGGACGATGCCGGGCAACCGGAGGCGGCAACGCCGGCGGGGCCGTCCGAGAAACCAGCGGACGCCCGCAAAAACCTTGCGCCAAAGGGCGAAGCCGCACCGGCTGAGCCGTCCGAAACCGATGTCGATGCCGAGGATGCAGAGGATCTCGCCCGGCTTGATGGCGAACGGCCGGACAAAACGGCTGATGAGGAGCCCGCCGACACGGTGGCCGGAGTGACGGGTTCGCTGCTCGACTATGCCGAGCGGAGCGAGGAACCAGCGCCGATCGCCGACAACAATGACGAGACCCCGGCTTCCGAACCGGCGGCGGCGCGGACGGAACGGGAGAGCGAAGAGCCCGTCGCGGCGGCAGGCGAACCGGCCGTCGCCGGCACCAACGATGACATTGCCCACGACGAGAGCATGACATCAGCCGATTTTCGCGATGCCGAGGACAGTGAGGACTGGGTCGAGGACGAGGAAGCGTCCGCGTCCGATGAGCAGGCCGCGACCGCCGAGGGGGCCGCCGGCACAAGCGACGCGGTGGAGGCTCCGGTCGAGCGGCCACGCCTCAAAGTGCCTCCGCTCAAGCTCGAAGGGTTCGTGCCGTCGGCCTTTGCGGTCGGAGACGAGAGCAAGGCTCCCGACACCTCGCTCCTGAGCAAGCTGCCCGTGCCGCTGCTCATCCATTCCGGGGATGAACTTCATTACGCCAACGAGGAGTTTCTCGTCCTGACAGGCTATGAGACGCTCGATGAACTGGCGGACGCCGGCGGGCTGGGCGCGCTGTTTGCCGATCCCTATGGCCATGATGGCGCCGCCGAGGGCGCGGACCGGGCGTTGCGGCTGAAGACGCATGGCGGGCAGGAATTTCCAATCGAGGCTATCCTGCGTTCGGTTCCGTGGCGCGACGGCAAGGCGCTGATGCTGGTGGTGCGCCGTTCGGGCGAGGATGAGGCACCGGCGGCACTGCATGCGGCCGGCGACGAGCAGACGCAGCCCGATATTTCCGAGCTCAAGGCGCGCATCGCCGAGATGCGCACCATCATCGATACCGCCACCGACGGCGTCGTGCTGATCGGCCGTGACGGCGCGATTCGTTCCATAAGCCGTCCAGCCGAGGCGCTGTTCGGCTTCGACAGCGACGACGTGACCGGCAAGCCGTTCGCCTCGCTGTTCGCCATCGAAAGCCAGCGCGCGGCGCGCGATTATCTCGACGGCCTGTCCGAGCCCGGCGTGGCGAGCGTCCTGAACGACGGCCGCGAAGTCATCGGCCGCGAGGCGCAGGGCCGCTTCATTCCGCTGTTCATGACCATCGGCCGGCTGCCCAACGACAGCGGGTTTTGCGCGGTGGTGCGCGACATCACGCAGTGGAAGAGGGCCGAGGAGGACCTGACCCAGGCGCGTGCGGTGGCCGAGCGCGCCTCCTCGCAGAAGACGGATTTCCTCGCCCGCATCAGCCACGAGATCCGTACGCCGCTCAATGCCATCATCGGCTTTTCCGAACTGATGGTGGACGAGAAATTCGGGCCGGTGGCCAATGACCGCTACCGCGATTACCTGCGCGATATCAACCGATCGGGCAATCATGTGCTCGATCTCGTCAACGACCTTCTCGATATCTCCAAGATCGAGGCCGGCCAGCAGGAAATGGCCTATGAAGCGGTGTCGCTCAACGACACACTGGCCGAGACGGTGGCGATGATGCAGCCGCAGGCCAACCGCGAGCGCGTCATCATTCGCTCCAGCTTCGCGTCGCGACTGCCGGAAGTGGTGGCGGACCTGCGCAGCGTGCGCCAGATTGCCCTCAACATCCTGTCGAACGCCATCCGTTATACCCAGGCCGGCGGCCAGGTGATCGTCTCGACCGCCTATGAGACATCAGGCGATGTCGTCATGCGCGTGCGCGACACCGGCATCGGTATGAGCCAAGCCGAGATCGAGCAGGCGTTGAAGCCGTTCAAACAGATCAATGCATTGAAACGGGGGCGCGGCGACGGCACCGGTCTCGGCCTGCCGTTGACCAAGGCGATGGTTGAAGCGAACCGCGCCCGTTTTATCATCACCTCGACGCCCGCCGAAGGAACCCTGGTCGAGATCGCGTTCCCGTCGACGCGCGTGCTTGCGGAATAGGCAAGCTCCCGTCCATCCAACCGCCTGAAAAAGAAAAGGCGCCCAACAGGACGCCTTGAAAGATGGGATTTGCTGTCACAACGGGGGCTTGAGCGAATTCAGATCCTCCGGGGGCTGAGGAACGGGATTTCTCCCTCAAGTTACGTGCGACTATCGACGCCGGGCCTTAACAAGTCCTTACCAGGTCCCGAAAAAATTTACGAATGTGTACCACTCGTGAAATCTAGGTAAATTCGCGCGGCAGATTTGATTAACCATGCCGGGCGGGGCGGTCACTCGGCCAATTGCGGCAGGTTTCTGAACAGCTCGAGCGCCTCGGGATTGGCGAGCGCCTCCTTGTTCTTGATGGCGCGGCCATGCACGACGTCGCGCACCGCAAGCTCGGTGATCTTGCCCGATTTGGTGCGAGGAATGTCTGACACGGCGATGATCCTGGCCGGCACGTGGCGCGGGCTGGCGCCGGCGCGGATTTTCGCCCGGATGCGCTTCTCCAGATCCTCGTCGAGCTGAACGCCGGCGGCCAGCCGCACGAACAGCACCACGCGCACGTCATTGTCGAAATCCTGACCGATACAGAGCGCCTCCAGGATTTCCGGCATCTGCTCGACCTGATTGTAGATCTCCGCCGTGCCGATGCGCACACCACCCGGATTGAGCGTCGCGTCGGAGCGGCCATGGATGATCATGCCGCCATGAGCGGTCCACTCGGCGAAGTCGCCATGGCACCAGACATTGTCGAAGCGCTCGAAATAGGCAGCCCGGTATTTCTTGCCCTCGGGGTCGTTCCAGAAGCCGATCGGCATTGCCGGGAACGCCTTGGTGCAGACCAGTTCGCCTTTCTCCTGCCTGACCGGCTTGCCGTCGTCGTCCCAGACGTCGACAGCAAGGCCGAGGCCTGGTCCCTGGATCTCGCCGGTCCATACCGGTTCAGTCGGGACGCCGAGGACGAAGCAGGAAACGATGTCGGTACCGCCGGAGACCGATGCCAGATGCACGTTCTTCTTGATCCCGTCGTAGACGAAGCGGAAATCCTCGGGCGACAGCGGCGAGCCCGTCGAGGAGATGGCGCGCACGGTCGACAGATCATGGCTTTGGATCGGCTTGAGGCCGGCCTTGCGTACCGAATCGATGAATTTCGCCGAGGTGCCGAAGAAGGTCATCTTCTCGGCGTCGGCGAAGTCGAACAGCGCATTGCCATTGGGGTAGAAAGGCGAGCCGTCATAGAGCAGCAGCGTCGCGCCCGAAGCGAGGCCCGACACCAGCCAGTTCCACATCATCCAGCCGCAGGTGGTGAAGTAGAAGAAGCGGTCGCCGTCGAGCAGGCCTGCGTGCAGGCGATGTTCCTTGAGGTGCTGGATCAGCGTTCCGCCGGCCGAATGGACGATGCATTTGGGAATACCGGTCGTTCCGGACGAGAACAGGATGTAGAGCGGATGCGCGAACGGCAGCCGCTCGAAGGTGACCTGCCTGACCGCGAAGGGCGACAGCGCCTCTTCCATCGCCACGGCCTTTTCGATCGTATCAGCGACATCGGCCGAGGTGCCGAGATAGTCAACGACCACCACCTTGCGGACAGTGCCCAGCTTTGCGGCCACCGCGGCGATCTTGTCGGCGACCTCGATCGCCTTGCCGTTGTACCAGTAACCATCGGGGACGATGAAGACGACGGGTTCGATCTGCCCGAACCGGTCGAGAACGCCCTGCTCGCCGAAATCCGGTGAGCAGGACGACCACACCGCGCCGATAGAGGCGGTCGCGAGCATGGCGGCGACCGTTTCCGGCATGTTGGGCATCATCGCAGCGATACGATCGCCCTTCTTGACCTTGAGCGACAGGAAGAGCTGCTGGAAGCACGAGGTGAGCGCATGCAATTCGTTCCAGGACAGCCGGCGCTCGACCTTGTCCTCGCCGCGAAACACGATCGCCTCTCCTGCTCCGGTCTTCTTCAGGAGGTTCTCGGCGAAATTCACCATCGCGTCGGGAAAGAAGGCCGCTCCCGGCATCTTCTCGCCATCGACGAGCACACGCTCGCTTCCGGCGCTGGCCTTGTCGCCGACGATGCCGCAAAAATCCCAGACCAGGCTCCAGAACGCTTCGCGGTCCGCCACCGACCAACGGTGAAGGTCGGCATAGGAGCTCAGAGGCATGCCGCTTTTTGCAGCGGCGGCCTTCATGAAGGCGGTCAGCGGCGCAGCGTCAATCTGGTCCTGCGTCGGGGTCCAGAGTGGTACTTCGGCAGCCATGATGGGTCCTCCCAGGATCGCCACCGCTTATGCATATTGCGCCGCAGCAGAGCAAGATTTTGTTCGGCCGAGGCGTCCAGATGTGCGCAAATGCCATCGCCGGGCCATAAAGACTTGAAATGCCTCGACCCTAAGTCGTAGTGACGACTAGAAGTCGTAGTGACGACTGGAAGTCGTGGTGACGACCGGGTTTACACCCGCCGGACGATTTTTGTCGGAACGAAAGCATACGGGGCGATATGCCATCATCTTTGATCCGACGCGGAACATGGGCGATCGGCGCTGCCGTGATCGTCATCGCGCTGGTGGTCGCCGCCCTGCCGCTGATCGCTTCGACGCGTATCGTGCGCGATCGTATCGCCTGGGAATTGAGTGCCTGGAGCGGTTTCCGGGTTGCCATCGAAGGCTCGCCGCGCATCGAGGTCTGGCCGAACTTCCGGGCGATCCTGACGGATGTGACGCTTTCGAAGTGGACCGACGTCGACGCACCGCCGGTCGTCGAGGCCGAACGGGTCGAGGTCGACCTCTCGGCCATGGCGGCGCTGCGCGGCGACGTGGTGTTTTCCACGGCGCGGCTGGTGCGGCCGACGATCAGGGTCCAGCGCACGGCGAGCGGCCTGTTCCTGCCCACCGCTCCGACCGGCGGCCGCATCGCACGCGCCATCGACGTGGCGCGCGGCGTGGTCGGTGCGGACCCCGCCAAACCCGATCTTGACAAGCTACCGGCCGACACTTTCGGCACGGTGGAGTTCAGGGACGGCCGCATGGTGGCGTCCGTCAACGGCAAGGACGAAGAGGTGCTGAGTAGCCTGAGCGGCCAGGCGACATGGGCGGCGATGAACAGCAATGCGACGCTCTCGGCGACCGGCATCTGGCGCGGCGAAAGCGTCGCCGTGGATGCCGCATCGCCGAAGCCGCTGGTGTTATTTGCCGGCGGCATGGCGCCGCTCACCCTGTCGTTCAAGGCGGCGCCCGCCACCTTCTCCTTCGACGGCACGGCCAGCATGTCCGAAAACGCCTATTTCGACGGCCAGGCCAAGTTTTCAGCGCCCTCGTTGCGGCGTGTGCTCGAATGGTCGCAGGCCGATATCGCGCCGGGCGCCGCGATCGGCTCCGTCAGCATCTCGAGCAAGGTGACCGCGACGGCGGGGCGCGTCAAATTCGAGAACACCGCACTCTCCCTCGACAATAACCCAGGCATGGGTGCGCTGGACCTGTCGCTTGGCGACGCACAGCCGGTGATCTCCGGCACGCTCGCCTTCGACACGCTCGATCTGAGGTCGTTCCTGTCCGCCTTCACGCCGCTCGGGCCGGCAAGCGGGGCAGGTCCGAGCGAAGTCGACACGAATTTCGCCGACCGGGTCAATCTCGACCTCAGGCTGTCGGCGGCGCACGCCACGGCCGGCTCCATCCAGCTTGCCGACGTCGCCGCCACGGCGCAGGTCAAGGATGGCCTGTCCGTTTTCGACATTTCCGATGCCTCGGCCTTTGGCGGCAACATCCAGAGCAGCCTTCGCTTCGACCGCAAGCCCGAGGGCAGCCAGGTCGAGATCCGGCTGCTGGCTTCCGATATCGATGGCGGCGCTTTCGGCACGGCGGCCGGGATGACGCGGTTGGTGCCGGTCGGCACCGGGACCGTGTCCGTCATCCTCAAAGGGCCCGGCAGGACCTGGGACTCGATCTTCGAAACCGCCGACGGCTCGGTTTCGGCGACCTTCGGGCCAGGCGCGCTCAGCAAGTTCAACCTGCCGGCCTTTCTCAAGCATACCGAACAGGGCGGCTTCTTCGCACTTGACGACGTCTCGGACGGGACACTGCCGATCGATGGCGCCGAACTGAAGGCCACCATCTCGAAAGGCGTGGCGAGGCTGGACAAGGCCGAGGCCAATTCGGCGAAATACAAGATCTGGCTTTCCGGCATCGCCTCCTATGCCGGACGCGGGCTGGCGCTGTCCGGCGGTGTCATCCAGCCGGACCAGGTCGCCACGCAGGCAAACGGCCAACAAGGCCCCAAGCAATCGTCCTTCTTCGTTGGGGGGACATGGAGCACGCCGTTCATTTCGCCGATCAACCGCGGCGTGTCGGGCGAATAAGCAGCCTTTCGGCCTCGTTGTTCAAGCATGATCTCTGGACAAACGGAACCGTTTGTCCGCGAAAACCGGTTCCCACTTTTCGGGATCATGCTCAGCCTATTCGGGCATGATCTCGCCCGAAAACCGGTGCCCACTTTTCGGGATCATGCTCAGCCGCGTTGGGCGGCCTGCTCGTCGCGCTGGCGCTGGACCTCGCGACGCTTATTGGCAAGCGAAGCGACGATGACGCCGACCGCGACGACCGCGATCAGAATGGTGCAGGCGGCGTTGATCTCCGGCGTCACGCCGAGACGAACCTGGCTGTAGATCTTCATCGGCAGCGTGGTCGCACCCGGCCCCGAGGTGAAGCTGGCGATGACCAGGTCGTCGAGCGAGAGCGTGAAGGCAAGCATCCACCCCGACACGATCGCGGGCAGGATGACGGGCAGCGTGATCTGGAAGAATGTCTTGACCGGCGGCGCGCCGAGATCCATCGCCGCCTCCTCGAGCGAGCGGTCGAAAGATACGAGGCGCGACTGCACGACGACGGCGACGAAGCACATCGTCAAGGTGGTGTGTGCGAGTGTGACGGTGAGGAAGCCCCGGTCGAGGCCGACAGCGACGAAGAGCAGCAACAGCGACAGGCCGGTGATGACTTCGGGCATGACCAAAGGCGCGAACACCATGCCGGAGAACAGTACCCTGCCCCGGAAACGCGTGTAGCGTGTCAGCGTCAGCGCCGCCAACGTGCCGAGCACGGTCGCCGCCGTGGCCGAAATGACGCCGACGCGCGCCGTCACCCAGGTGGCGTCCATGAGGCCCTGATTGTGGAACAGCGACACGTACCATTTGGTCGAAAAGCCGCCCCAGACGGTGACCAGCTTGGATTCGTTGAAGGAGAACACGATGAGCAGCACGATCGGCAGATAGAGGAAGGCGAAACCGAGCACGATCGAGGTGATGTTGAAGCGGCTCCAGCTGCTGTTCATTTGTCCTGCTCCTGCGCCTTCGCCTGGGCCTGCTGGAAGATCATGATCGGGACCGTCAGCAACAGCAGCAGGATGACCGCAACGGCTGAAGAGACCGGCCAGTCGCGATTGGCGAAGAACTCGTTCCACAACGTCTTGCCGATCATCAGCGTCTGCGAACCGCCAAGCAGATCGGGAATAACGAATTCGCCGACCGCCGGAATGAACACCAGCAGGCAGCCGGCGATGACGCCGGGCAATGACAGCGGGAACGTGATCTTCCAGAATGCACTGGTCGGCGGACAACCAAGGTCCTTGGCCGCCTCGATCAGCGAATAATCCATTTTTTCCAGCGACGAATAGAGCGGCAGCACCATGAACGGCAGGTAGGAGTAGACGATGCCGATGAAAATCGCCGTATAGGTGTTGAGGATGACCAGCGGCTGGTTGATCAGATGCAGCGACAGAAGCAACTGATTGAGCAGCCCCTCGGGCTTCAGGATGCCGATCCAGGCATAGACCCGGATCAGGAACGAGGTCCAGAACGGCAGGATGACCAGCATCAGCAAGGTCGGGCGGATCGTCGCCGGCGCGCGGGCCATGCCGTAGGCTATGGGATAGCCGACGATCAGCGTCAGCACGGTCGAGATCGCCGCGATGATCAAGCTGGTGACATAGGCGTTGAAGTAGAGCGCGTCCTGCGTCAGCCAGGCATAGTTGTCGAAGTTGAGATCGCGAAAGCCCGCGAAGAAGCCGGAGACGCCATCGCTGAAATCAAGCACCGGCGTATAGGGCGGCATGGCGATCGCCGTCTGCGACAACGAGATCTTGAAGACGATGATGAAGGGGACGAGGAAGAAGAACAGCAGCCAGAGATAGGGAATGAAGATGACGAGACGGTTGACGAAGCCGGCGCCCAGCCGCGCCAGCAACGGTTTTGCCGCGGCCGGTAGGGCGGCGTCGGTGGCGGCGATGTCGGACATGTCAGCCCCCTACCGCGTCAGTACGACGCCGGCATCCGGCCGAAAAGAGACCCAGGCGCGGTCGTTCCAGGTCAGCGGGTCCTCGGTGATGCGCGCCGCGTTCAAGGCGCTTGCCCGCACGAGTTGCCCGTCGTCCAGCCGGACGTGATAGACGGTCATGTCGCCGAGATAGGCGATGTCGTAAACCTCGCCCTCCAGCGCATTGACGCCATCGGCCGGCTTCTTGGACGACACCTTGATCTTCTCCGGCCTAATCGCGAAGACGATATCGGCGCCCGCGGCGGCGGCATTGCCGGCATTCTCGACGAGGATCTGGGCGCCGGTCGCTCCGGTGATGCGCGCCGTCTTGTCCGTCCGTTCGGCAACCTTGCCCTCGAACATGTTCACGTTGCCGACGAAATGCGCGACGAAGCGCGACGCCGGGGCCTCGTAGACTTCCGCCGGCGTCGCGACCTGCATGACCTCGCCCTTGTCCATGATGGCGATACGGTCGGCCATGGTCATGGCCTCTTCCTGGTCGTGGGTGACAACGACGAAGGTGAGGCCGAGTTCCTGCTGAAGGTCCATCAGTTCGAACTGCGTCTCCTCGCGCAGCTTCTTGTCGAGCGCGCCGAGCGGCTCGTCGAGCAGCAGCACCTTCGGCCGCTTGGCGACCGAACGGGCGAGCGCGACACGTTGGCGCTGGCCGCCGGAGAGCTGGTGCGGCTTGCGCTTGGCGAACTGCTCGAGCTTGACCAGCTTGAGCATCTCGGCGACGCGCTTTTCGACGTCTGGCTTGGCCATCCCTTCCTGCTTGAGGCCGAAGGCGATGTTGTTCTCCACAGTCATATGCGGAAACAGGGCATAGGACTGGAACATCATGTTGACCGGCCGGCGATAAGGCGGGATGCCGCGCAGATCCTGGCCGTCGAGCAGGATGCGGCCGGCCGTCGGCTCCTCGAAGCCGGCGAGCATCCTGAGCAGCGTCGATTTTCCGCAACCGGAGGCGCCGAGCAGGGCGAAGAACTCGCGCTCGAATATGGTCAGCGAGAGATTGTTCACGGCGGTGAAGTCGCCGAACTTCTTGGAGACATTGTCGAACTGAATGTATGGCTTGGCGTTCGGATCGTTCCAAGGCGCGAAATCCCTGCGGATGCTGCCAAGCGATTTCATGTGCCACTCCGCTGCTGTTTTGCCCCATCGAAAAGAAGGAGACCCGGCAGGGTGACTGCCGGGCCTCCTCGGACTGACTACTGACCGGTGACGATTTTGGTCCAGGTGCGCGTGATGACGCGCTGGGTCTTGGGATCGTAGGGCGAGATCGTAAAGAGCTTCTGCAAGGTCGCGGCGTCCGGGTAGACAGCGGGATCCTCCAGAAGCGCCTTGTCGACGAATTGCTGGGAAGCCTTGTTGCCGTTGGCATAGAGCACGGCGTTCGACGATTTGGCGATCACCTCCGGCTTCATCATATAGTTCAGGAACTCATGCGCCTCGGCGACATGCGGCGCATCGGCAGGGATTGCCATCTGGTCGAACCACATTTCGGCGCCTTCCTTCGGCACGGCGTAGCCGATCTCGACGCCCTGCTTGGCCTCCTCGGCGCGGTTGCGCGCCTGGAACACGTCGCCCGACCAGCCAACCGCCAGACAGATATCGCCATTGGCCAGAGCGTTGATGTATTCGGAGGAATGGAACTTCCTGATGTAGGGCCTGATCTTCATCATCAATTCCTCGGCCTTGGCAAAATCGTCCGGCGACGTGGTCTCAGGATTGATGCCGAGATATTTGAAGGCGGTCGGGAAGATGTCGGTCGGCGAATCCAGGACATAGACGCCGCAATCCTTCAGCTTGGCCAGCTTTTCCGGATTGAAG
Organism: Mesorhizobium sp. B2-2-4; assembly: GCF_006442375.1. Classification (NCBI taxonomy): domain Bacteria; kingdom Pseudomonadati; phylum Pseudomonadota; class Alphaproteobacteria; order Hyphomicrobiales; family Phyllobacteriaceae; genus Mesorhizobium; species Mesorhizobium sp. B2-2-4. The sequence continues at coordinate 140,477 of NZ_VFWB01000013.1, forward strand.
AACACGTCCCAGCTGTCGATCTTGTCGGTGCCGAGCGCTGCCTGCACTTTCTTGATGTTGTAGCCGAGGCCGACCGTGCCCCACATGTAATTGATCGAATATTCATTGCCCGGATCGTATTTGGCGGTCCGTTCCGAAACCGTGTCCCACATGTTGGAGAGGTTCGGCAGTTTCGACTTGTCGAGCTTCTGGAACACGCCGGCCTGGATCTGGCGGGCAAGGAAATTGCCGCTCGGGACGACGACGTCATAGCCGCTGCCGCCGGCAAGCAATTTGGTTTCCAGGATCTCATTGGAATCGAACGTGTCGTAGACCACCTTGATGCCGGTCTGCTTGGTGAAATTGTCGATGACCGAGGGGTCGATATAGTCCGACCAGTTGAAGACATTGACGACGCGGTCCTCGGCGTGGCCGCCGAGCGTAAAGAGCGCCAGAAATGCCGAAGTCGCCGAAAGCCAGAGCGCTTTGCGGATCATGTTATTCTCCTTTGTGAGTGTTCCATCGCCGGCGCGTCGCGGTATCCGCGCGGCCGGGCATTTGCTTCAGACTATTGAGCTTTCCAGGAGGCGACAAGCGCCAATTGCCGCGCCGCCGGCTGTCGCAAGCGATGCTCGCGCGCCACTGTCCTGGGCTGGAAGGAGTCGCCGCATCGTCAGAAGCTTTCGCCGCCGCGCAGGCAGAAATACTGGAATATGATCCGGTCTCGATCGGGTCGCCGGGGAGACTTGGCAAGATAAGCCTGTCTTGTTGTTGCCGTGGTCCCAGCCTGCCCGCGCGGCAGCGAACTTGTCAATGGCAAAGCTAGGGCGCCGCATCAATTCGGCGACGGCACGCCGGTGACCCCTGCCCTGACTGGCCGCGTCTGTCGCTTGAACTCCAGTCCGATATGGACGAGCAGCGCCGTGACCACCACCGCGCCGCCGACGATGGTGCGGCCCGACGGGACCTCGGAGTGGATCAGCCACACCCATATCGGCCCGAGGATCGGCTCAAAGGTGCCTAGCAGCGCGGCAACGGCGGCCGGGATCAGCCGCGCGCCGGTGGCGAAGAAGGCGAGGCCAAGACCCAGATTGACCACCCCGAACACGAAGAGAAAACCCATGTCGATGCCCGATACGGCGAAGGTCGAAGCCTGCGAGGCGGCAAAACCCGCCGCCAGGATCGTGCCGAGGCAGGTCGCCGGCGTCATGCGCACGCTGGAAAAGCGCCGGGTGATGACCGTGGCGATCGAGAACATGACGGCGATCAGCAGCGCCAGCCCGTCGCCCATGGGCGAAACGGCGCCATCCAGCGATTCCGACACCATGATGGCGACACCGGCGATGACGGCGGCAATCGCCAGCCAGGTCGCGACCGCCACTCTTTCGCGAAAGAGCGCCCAGGCAAACAGCGCCGCAAGCAGCGGCACGCCGGCCTGCATCAATAGGATGTTGGCGACGGTGGTGTAGGCAAGCGCCACGACAAAAGAGGTCGACGCGGTGGCGAAGCAGAAGCCCACGGCAAGGCCGGGCAGGCCCATGCCGCGAAACGACCTCAGCATGCCGCGCCAGCCGTCACGCCAGACCATGAAGCAGAGCAGGAAGGCGGCCGCCCACACGGAACGCCAGAACACCACCGTCCAGCTGTCGCCGGCGGTGATGAAGCGGGCGATCGTGCCGCCGAAACTCCACATCAATGCCGACAGGAACACGAGCAGGAAGCCGATGCGCTCCTCCCGCTGCGGGACGGTCGATGAACGAGCGATCGGCGATGATGCTGTGTCGGTCATGGGTACGACTGTCGATGTTTGAGAACGGCACAATGCGCAAGGGACGACAAAAACGTACCTCATTCGCGTAACGCAAAGGCGCGGGCCCGGCGTGATCCAGAGACCGCCGGCGATTGTGGCAAGTCCGCCTTGCGAAGCGTCACTGGAAATCGAAGGCGCTCAGGCCTGTCACCATCTCGTCGAGGCCAAGCGGGCGCGTCACCGGCGGCTCGGCGCGCGTCAGGCAGCCGACGCGCTCGCAAAGCCGGCAGGCGGGCCCGACCGGCGTCGCCGCTACCGCGCCAGCTCCGCCTTTTCCGGCCGTCGGGCCGGGAAGTGCCGCACCGTAGACGATGTCGTCGCGAAAGCCGATGTCGCACCCCAGCAGCAGCGCAGTACGGCGCGGCCGCTCGGAGAACGCGCCTTGCGGCCCTTCCAGCGTGCGGGCGATGCAGAGGAACTCGGCGCCGTCGGGCATTTCCACCGCTTCCACGAAAATCTGGCCGGGCTGGCTGAAGGCGACGTGCACGGGAAGCTTGGGACAAGCGCCACCGAAGCGGCTTTGCGGAAAGCCCAGGCTGCCGGCTTTGCGGAAGCGATTGCCGGCATTGTCGATCTCCAGCATGAAGAACGGCACGGCCGAGGCGCCTTGCCGCTGCAGCGTGGTCAGCCGGTTGGCCGCCTGCTCGAAGGAAACGCCGAAGCGCGAGCGCAGCACGTCGATATCGTAGCGGGCACGAACGGCCGCCGCGTGGAAAGCCTGGTAAGGCATCATCAGCGCATGCGCCGCGTAGCGCCCGAGTTCGAACCGGGCGAGGCGGCGGGCCTCATCTGTGGACAGTTTCAACGCCTGGATCTCGCCGGCTATCGCGACGGTCATGCGGATCAGGCATGCCTCCATCGCCATTTCGCGTAACTGGTCGAACGGCGACAGGCGCTCGGACAGGAACAGGCGCTGCGAATGGCGATCGTAGCGGCGGCGCCAGTTCGGCATGGTGGCGACCGGCAGCACCTTGACGACGATGCCGTATTCGCGCTTCAGCCAGCCCTTCAGCGCAGCAGACAAATCATCGCCGGGATCGAGCACCGAAGTGAATGCTTCCGCCTCTTCCTCGATATGCGCAAAATGGTTCGGCCGACGCTCGAAAATCTCATGCACCTCGTCGATCGGCAGGCGGGCGCTGGAAAGCGCCGTCACCCGCCCCTCGCGCGCAAGAAGCTCGTTGAGATCGGACAGGCGCTCGGCCTGTTCGCGATAGGCACGGAACAGTTTTATCACGGCCGCGGAGGCATTGGGCGCGGCTTCGGCAAGCTCGATCAGTTCCTGGTCTCCCGGCAATTCGCCAGCCAGCAGCGGATCGGCAAACACTTCCCTCAAGGCCGCGACAGAGCCGCCCGCTTCGCCCTGCAGCTCATGCGGATCGACCTTGTAGACGGACGCCAGCTTCAGGATCAACTGCACCGTCAGCGGCCGCTGGTTGCGCTCGATCAGGTTGAGATAGGATGGCGAGATGCCCAGGCCTCCGGCCATTGCCGTCTGGGTCAGGCCCTTGGCGTTACGGATGCGGCGGATACGCGGCCCGGCAAATATCTTCTGGTCGGCCATACGGCTCCTTGACAGGAATTTACATTGCAGTCGCTGCTACGCTTCCATGCGACTTTTTACAATAATCACAAATTTACCTCGCCCGTCTGTCAAACACAATACAGATTTTCCCTTATTCAAGGCCTGATTCTTCGATTTGCATGGCTCTTTTCGCCTCGCACTGTAAATTCCGTCACATCCAAACGCGGCGAGGAATGCCGCCGAGCCGCAAAGAAACAATCCTCCGGAGTAGAGCATGACTGATTTTTACAACCTCGTCCCCTCGGCCCCCGAGGGCCGCTTCGATGGCATCGAACGTCCCTATTCGCCGGAGGATGTGACGCGACTGCGCGGCTCGGTGCAGATCCGCCAGAGCCTGGCGGAAATGGGCGCCAACCGGCTGTGGAAGCTCATCCACGAGGAGGACTTCGTCAACGCGCTCGGCGCCATGTCCGGCAACCAGGCCATGCAGCAGGTGCGCGCCGGGCTGAAGGCGATCTACCTGTCTGGCTGGCAGGTCGCCGCCGACGCCAACACCGCCTCGGCCATGTATCCGGACCAGTCGCTCTACCCGGCCAACGCTGCCCCCGAACTCGTCAAGCGCATCAACCGCACCTTGCAGCGCGCCGACCAGATCGAGACCTCCGAAGGCAAGGGGCTTTCGGTCGATACCTGGTTCGCACCTGTTGTCGCCGATGCCGAAGCCGGCTTCGGTGGGCCGCTCAACGCTTTCGAGATCATGAAGGCGTTCATCGAGGCAGGTGCCGCCGGCGTCCATTACGAGGATCAATTGGCGTCGGAAAAGAAGTGCGGCCATCTCGGCGGCAAGGTCCTGATCCCTACCGCGGCCCACATCCGCAACCTCAATGCCGCACGCCTGGCAGCCGACGTGATGGGCACGCCCACCCTGGTCGTGGCGCGCACGGACGCGGAAGCGGCGAAGCTGCTCACCTCCGACATCGACGAGCGCGACCAGCCCTTCGTCGACTACGACGCCGGCCGCACGGTGGAAGGCTTCTACCAGGTGAGGAACGGTATCGAGCCCTGCATCGCGCGCGCCGTCGCCTACGCTCCCCACGCCGACCTGATCTGGTGCGAAACCTCGAAGCCCGACCTGGCGCAGGCGAGGAGATTTGCCGAGGGGGTGCACAGGCATTACCCCGGCAAGCTGCTGGCCTATAATTGCTCGCCTTCGTTCAACTGGAAGAAGAACCTCGACGACGCCACGATCGCCAGGTTCCAGAAAGAGCTCGGCGCCATGGGCTACAAGTTCCAGTTCATCACGCTGGCCGGTTTCCACCAGCTCAATTACGGCATGTTCGAACTCGCCCGCGGCTACAAGGAGCGGCAGATGGCAGCCTATTCGGAGTTGCAGGAAGCCGAGTTCGCGGCGGAGGCCAACGGCTACACCGCGACCAAGCACCAACGCGAGGTCGGCACCGGCTATTTCGATGCCGTGTCGATGGCGATCACCGGCGGACGGTCATCGACCACGGCCATGCATGAATCGACCGAGCACGCCCAGTTCAAACCGGCTGCGGAATAGCAAACCAGGGATCTCGGCAAACGCCCAAGGGCATACAGCAAGGAGAAGACCAATGGCATCGATAAGCCGCGTCAAGGAACGGGCCGAAGAGCAGTCGACCACGATGAGCATCGACCAGCAAGCGACGATCCGCATGCTGGCCAACGATCTGCACCGGCTCAACCAGTCGGTGATGAAGGCGGTGGAAGCCGGCGTCTCGGTCGAGCTGGTGCGCTCGGCACGACACCATGGCGGCGACGGCAATTGGGGGGACCTGTTGATCCCGGTCATCGTCACGCAGCAAAGCCATGGCTGATCGAAGATCGCGCAGGCCCGCCTCTCACCTGCGCAGTGTATGCGCAGGTGAATTTTATTTTCATGCAACCAAGGAATGGACAGAGCAGTACAGTACTGTTGCTTGAATTGACTGCTGCGGGAATGCTTTCCCCAGCTTTTTATTTCGGCTTGACAGGGACCGCGATCTCACGCCAATTGTCGCCTGATTTCAACTCTGCATTGAAATGGGACGAGTTTCTTGGCTGACTTGGGTGCCCAGTGAAGCGTGACGACGAAAGCGCGAGACATCCGAATCTGGTGAGCCGGGATTCAGCCACGGAGACGATCCGTCAGACCTCGCAGGTGCTCGTTGTCGGCAAGTCGCCGATCAATCGGGTGGTGATTTCCAAGATCGTCGAGCGGTCCGGGCTCAAGCCGATCTCGGAATCACCCGACATGGCGGCGAAGACCTTGCGCTTGCTGGTCCTGGCCGTGATTGTCCTGGACGGCGGCGCCGATAACAGGGACTGCGACACTCTGATGCCCGGCATCGAGATGTTGCGGCGGGCTTCGGGTAAATCGCTCCCGCCCGTGGTACTGCTTTCAACCAAGAACGGCACGCCGGAGAGCCTTGGCCTTTCAAACGTCGTCGACGCGGTGGTGGCCAAACCGATTACGCCCGAGCGCTTGCAGCCGGTGATTGATCGGCTGGTCAACCGCTGAAGGCGGCAAGCAAGCCTATCCGGCGAGGCTTTCGATCAGTTCGGGCAGTTGTCCGAGATCGGAGATCTGCCGGAAGCGCGGTTCGGCAATGGGCGCTTCGACATGTTCAAGCACCCAGGTCAATTCATGCGGCACATGAACGCCCCAGCCGCCGGCCTCGATGGCCGGCACCACATCGGACTTCAGCGAATTGCCGACCATCATGCTCCTGGCCGGGCCGTCGCCATGGCGACTGAAAACGCGCGCATAAGTAGCCGCGTTCTTGTCGCTGACGATCTCGATCGCGTCGAACAGATCGCCGAGGCCGGACCCGGCCAGCTTGCGTTCCTGGTCGAACAAATCACCCTTGGTGATCAGCACGAGGCGATAGGCGCCGGCGAGCCGTTCCACCGTCTCGCGCGCATGCGGCAAGACCTCGATCGGGTGGCTCAGCATCTCGCGGCCGGCGCCGAGGATCTCCGATATGACCGAAGCCGGGACGCGGGCTTGCGTGACCTCGATCGCCGTCTCGATCATCGACAGCGTGAAGCCCTTGATGCCGAAACCGTAGACGGCAAGATTGCGTCTCTCCGCCTCCAGCAGCCGTGCCGAGATATGTTCCTCTTCGCCGTGATCGGCAAGCATGGCGGCAAAGCGCTTCTCGGTCATGCGGAAGAACTGTTCGTTCTGCCACAGCGTATCGTCGGCATCGAAGCCTATGGTGGTCAGTTCGCCGGTCTTCTGCATGGACGCATCTCATATGTGAACGAGGCTGAACCTAGTCTCGCAGCCGCGATTTTCAACCGCAACGGCCAATGCCGGCTGCTCCCCTTCCCTTCGGTCGCCGGGCACAGCTATACTCCTAAATCCGCAACCCAATCTGGTGAATGATGCCGCCTGCAAAAAAGGAAGTCCGTCCGTCGAGCCGCGGAGGGCGCGCCCGCACGCCTGCCTTCGTGAAAAACCTGCGTGGTGTGAAGAACTGGAAGGAAGTCAGCGAATGGCTGCAATGGCGCGGCATCGAAGACATCGAATGCATTACGCCTGACCAGGCCGGCGTTGCCCGCGGCAAGATGATGCCGTCGAAGAAATTCACCTCCAACACCTCGCTGGCGCTGCCTTCAGCCGTATTCATGACCACCATCTCAGGCGGCTATCCCGAAGACGGCAACGGCTTCCATTATCCGGAGGACGACGGCGACCTCAAGCTCATGCCGGACCTGTCGACGCTGACGGTGGTGCCTTGGGAGGAAGACCCGACGGCGGCCGTCATCTGCGACCTCGTCCACCAGGACGGCCGTTCGGTGGAATTCACGCCGCGCAACGTGTTGAAGCGTGTTCTGGCCGCCTATGACAGGCGCGGGCTGAAACCGGTGGTGGCGCCCGAGATCGAATTCTATCTGGTGCGCAAAAACCCGGATCCGGATTACCCGCTGACGCCGCCCGTCGGCCGTTCGGGGCGGGCGATCGGCGGCGGCGCCGGTTATTCGATCGCCGGCGTCAACGAGTTCGACGAGCTGATCGACGACATCTATCATTTTTCCGAAAGCCAGGGCCTGGAGATCGACACGCTCATCCATGAAGAGGGCGCCGGCCAGCTCGAGATCAATTTGCGCCACGGCGATCCCGTCGAACTCGCCGACCAGGTGTTCATGTTCAAGCGCACTATTCGCGAGGCGGCGCTGAAACACGAAATCTACGCCACCTTCATGGCCAAGCCGATCCAGGGTCAGCCGGGCTCCGCCATGCACATCCATCAGTCGATCATCGACAAGAAGACGGGCAAGAACATCTTCTCGGCCGAGGACGGCTCGGAAACCGAGGACTTCTTCCATTTCATCGGGGGCATGCAGAAGCATGTGCCGAACGCGCTGGTCATGTTTGCGCCCTACGTCAATTCCTACCGCCGGCTGACGCAGTCCGCCTCGGCTCCGGTCAACAACAAATGGGGCTACGATAATCGCACAACGGCATTCCGCGTGCCGCGCTCGGATCCGGCGGCGCGCCGCGTCGAAAACCGCATCCCCTCCTCCGACGCCAATCCCTATCTGGCAATGGCCGCTTCGCTCGCCTGCGGGCTGATCGGCATCACCAACAAGATCAAGGCCGAACCTCCGGTGCTGACCACCGCCAATGCCGACGAGATCGACCTGCCGCGCAGCCTGCTCGAAGCCGTCGACCTGTTCGAGGGCGACGAGGAACTCTGCGCGCTTTTGGGCAAGTCCTTCGCCGCGACCTATGCGGCGATCAAGCGGGCGGAATTCGAGACGTTCATGGAAGTGATCAGTCCTTGGGAGAGGGAGTATTTGTTGCTGAATGTATAGGGGAGTAGGGGAGTAGGGGAGTAGGGG